>JALSIN010000168.1 GCA_026989935.1 Polyangiaceae bacterium
GGGGCGTGGGGCATGTGTTCGCCCCAACGCGGCCGGTCGTAGTTTCTCCCTCGGAGGTGCTTGCTCCAGCGATTCTCGGGGTTCGGCCGCCGGTCTCGTTTCGAGATTGGTAAGCTGCGCGCACCGTGAAACGACGGCAACTGAAGAAAACGGCGGTCTGTATGGCGGCGCTTCTCGCGGTCGGGTGCACCGGCGGTGGCTCGGACACCGGGGCAGGGGGAACGGAAGGCGGCACCGAAGGAACGGCGACCGGCGGTACCGCGGGTAGTACCGGGGCGACCGCCGGAACCGGCGCGATGCTGCCCGATCCGCTTCCACCGCTCGATGCGGTCACGCTGACGACCGAGCAACGCCTGCTCCCGGTCCAAGCCGTGGCCGACGAGGCGGTCGGCGACCCGCGCGACCCCGACGATCGTGCCCAGCGCCTCGACGAGGGGTGGGGGGACGAGGCCCCCGGTCCGGGCGAGCCGGTCCTCGACGTCTCGATGGTGGGGGATCCGCCCCAGCCCGGCCCGGGCACGAAGCGCTTGGCCCGCTTCGTCCACCTGCCCGACACGCAACTGGCCGATGACGAGTCCCCGACCCGCGCCGCGCTGGTGGACAACTTTCAGATCAGCGGCGGCTTTCGCCCGCAGGAAGCTTACATGTGTCACGTCTTGAACGCCGCGGTGCGCACGATGAACGCCTTGCACGCGGCCGATCCGCTCGATTTCGTCATCCTCGGTGGTGACAATATCGACAGCGCGCAGACGAACGAAGCGCTTTGGTTCCTCGACATCGTGGACGGCGCGCCGTCCGTCGAGTGCGACTCGGGTGAGGACGACGACCTGGTGCCCGGTCCCGCCAACGACCCCAAGGACCCGTTTGCCCCGGTGGGGCTCGACGTGCCGCTTTACTGGGTCAACGGCAACCACGACGTGCTCGTGCAGGGCAACTTCCCGATCGAGAACAAGCGGGCGGAAGCCGTGGGCAGCGTGGCCAGCGGCGGCACCCGGGACTACCGCATGCCGGGTGGCCCCGTCGTCACCGGCGAGGTGATCCCCGACGATCGGCGCGCCTTGCTCGATCGCACGGAACTCTTGTCGCTCGTGCGATCCCTGGGCGACGGCCACGGCATCTCGATGGACACCGAGGCCTACGGCAAGGCGTTCTACTCGTTCGACGTGGGGGACGCCCTGCGGTTCATCGTGCTCGACACGGCGGCCGAGACCGGCGCCGCCGAGGGCGTCCTCCACATGGAGGACATCGACCTGTTCGTCCGGCCCGAGCTCGACAAGGCGGCGGCGGACGGACGCTACGTGGTGCTCGCCTCGCACCACGCGGCCACGAACCTCTCGGACGGCGGCGGGTTCGGCGGGACGGTCCAGCCCGACGCGATCACCCAGACGGAGTTCGAAGCCATGCTCGGCGAATACGACAACGTCGTCCTTCACCTCGTGGGGCACAACCACGTCCACCGGGTGCGGTGGGTCGCGCCGACGGGCGGCAACCCCTACTGGGAGGTCATGACCTCGGCGCTCGCGGATTGGCCGCACCAGGTGCGCGTCGTGGAGATCGAGGACCTGGACAACGGCTTCCTGGCGATCACGGGGGTGGCGGTGGATTTTGCGGTCGATGGTGATCTGCTGGCGGGCGAGGCCCGGCCGTTCGGCGTGCTGGACATGACGACGCGCTGGCAGGCCCCGGGCGATGGGATGCTCGAGGACCGCAACGTCCGCCTGTTCTGGCCCAAGCCGTAGGGGCAGGTGCTGGGCTGGTGGCCGGTCGGGGTCGGCATGCCCGGCCGCCCCACTCCGGCCGCCGCGAGAGGCGACGATGGACGCGACCTGGAGGAGGACGACCGAGACCGGTGGCGCGGCCTCGCGCGTGCGGGCCTTCCTGACGCCAGCCTCCTCCGCCAGGCGCGGTGGCCGCCCGTCGCGTACAGCCGGGGGCTGCTTCGGCGATCGAGGCGGCGGTGTACCGGAATCTGGCCGTCTCGCCGACAATCCCGACCTGCGGCCGCCGAAGCCGTGCTCTTGCGGGCGTGCGGTCGCTCTTCGGGACCCGGCGGCCACCCGTGGGGGGCCCGCTGTGCGGGCTGGCCGTGTGCGCGCCAACGGCGCACGCCTCGGGTCGTGTAGGGGGGCGGGCTGGCATGGCGACGGTGCCCCCCCTTGACCCGCCCGTGCACCCGTGCGACCTTCCGCGCCCCGAACGCGGGGCCCCGGCCCCGGCACGTTCGCACGATCCATCACCCCCCGGCTTCGGGAGGTGCAGTCGGCCCCTCGGCGGAGCGGGCGGCGTCACGGAAGAGTTCCCATGCCCACGATTCAACAGCTTGTCCGCAAGGGACGTAAGAAACAGATCAAGAAGGGGACGGCCCCCGCCCTCAAGGGCTGCCCGCAAAAACGCGGCGTCTGCGTGCGCGTCTACACGACCACGCCCAAGAAGCCGAACTCGGCGCTGCGGAAGGTGGCGCGTGTGCGGCTGACGAACGGGATGGAGGTGACCACCTATATCCCGGGCGAGGGGCACAACCTGCAGGAGCACTCGATGGTTCTCATCCGTGGAGGCCGCGTCAAGGACCTGCCCGGCGTGCGCTACCACGTCGTGCGCGGCACCCTCGACACCACGGGGGTGGACGGGCGGCGCCAGCGCCGCTCCAAGTACGGCACCAAGCGCCCGAAGTAGCCGAACCCACGCAGAACGTCTCCAGCGAGACCCAACCCGACGACAGATACCGCCATGTCCCGCAAGAACGTACGCCGCAAGGCCCGCCCGCAGCTCGAGGTCCGCTACACGGACCACCCGGCCGACGTGAACCGGCGCATCGCCAAGTTCATCAACGGCATCATGCGGGACGGGAAGAAGTCCATCGCCGAGCGCATCGTGTTCGACGCCTTCGACATCATCTCCGAGCGCATCAAGGACGACCCCGTGCGGGTCTTCGAGGACGCCATCGCCAACGTCAAGCCGCGCCTCGAGGTGCGGGCCCGGCGTGTCGGCGGCTCCAACTACCAGGTGCCCGTGGAGGTACGGCCCGAGCGCAGCCAGGCGCTCGCCTACCGTTGGATCATCCAGGCGGCGCGGGCCCGCCCCGAGAAGACCATGAGCGAGCGTCTCGCCAACGAGATGCTCGACGCCGCCCAAAATCGTGGCGCCGCCGTCAAGAAGCGCGAAGACGTGCACAAGATGGCGGAAGCCAACAAGGCCTTTGCCCACTACCGCTGGTAGGGGCCTCTGGAGGGACGGATCGGCCGTCCCATCGGTGTTTTTCGCGTTTGCCTCCCTTCCTGCGACGACCTGCCTTGATCTGAACTTTTTTCGACAGCGCTCGTGACCTTCTCGCCGCACCGGGCACCGGCCGGGTGCGGACGCTCCGAAGGTCCCCTTCGACGGGCCCCGCTTCGACCACACCCGCCCTGCCTGGGGACGGATGGCCGGGCGCGAAGGCCCCGACCGTCGTTTCGCCGCCACCCACGCACGCCATGATCGACAACCGACAGATCGCCCGTCTCCGAGACATCGGGA
>JALSIN010000169.1 GCA_026989935.1 Polyangiaceae bacterium
GAAGGCGCTGGCCCCGGTCGTGCCGCCGGTGGATGCCGCGCCCGTGTCGGTCCCGGACCCGCCGCCGGTCGCCGGCCGGCCGGTGTTTTCGCCGCACGCCACGAGCGTGAGCGCGAGCACGATGGTCCCCCACGTGATCGTCCGCATCGCACCGTAGAGGATACCCGATCCGGTCCTCGGGTGCCGTGTGCAGGCCGGACCGGAGCAAAAACGGCTCACGCCACCGGCGCGTAGGGCGCGGGGGCATGCTCGGCGTGGCCTGGTGGCGGCGGCGGCGGTGGCGGCGGTGGCGGCGGTGGCGATGGCGGCGGCGCCGCGGCCGGGTCGGCCGCCGGCGCCGGTGCGAGCGGCGGCGGCGTGCGCTCGTCCTCCGGCGCCGCAACCGGTTCGTCACCCGCTGGAGGCCCCCGTTCGGCCCGCCCGTCGTGCGCCGGCGTGGGGGCGGCGCTGCCGGTCCGGGATCGGGCGCCGGGGGTTCGGGGGGGCTTCGGCCGCCCGCGCCGCGTTTCGTCGGCGCCGCGGGCCCCGAACCGGACCCGCCCCGTCAGGCCGAACTGCCCGATGAACATGCGGTAGGTGCCGTTGCCCAGGTCGTAGGCGGAGCCGGTCACGGTGCGGGGGATCACGTTGTGCACGAGCGTGTCCACGAGGATCTCGAAGCGGTCCGTGGCGGTGACGGCGAGTCCCGCGCCCCACACGATCCGGTGGCCGTCGGGGGAGGCGGCGTCGATGGTGCGGTCGGGCGAGGCCGGGCTGTCGTACCCGACGGTGGCCGACAAGAGGACCCGGCGGTGGGGCCGCCCGCGGAGGTTGACCCGGACCGAGACCGTGTCGCGGAAGCTGCGGTCCACCCGTTGGGTCGTGGTCTCCCCCACGCCGAGGGCCGGTTGGGCCAGGTCCGGGGAGGTCAATGCGATGTCGAAGGCGTCCACCTGCCGGTAGAACACGTACGATACCCACCCGTCGATCCGCACCTTGGGGTGTGCGTCCACGCCGGCGCCGAGCGTAAGGCGCATGGGGAGCCGGAAGGTCACGGTGGAGGTGCCGCGCACGACGGGCGGGTAGGCGAGCCCCTCGGCCGCGAGGTCCTGCGTGAAGAAGTCGTCGTCCATGTCGAGCACGAAGCGACCCTTGGCGCGGATCTTCGTGCCGTGCTGGTAGACGAGGGCCAGGTCCACCCGGTCCGTCGGGCGCAGGGCGACGCCCGCCGAGAAGGTGACGCCGTGGGAGACGCCCCGCTGCAGCCAGATCGGGCGGGCCAGGACGTCGAGTTCCCGCACGGTGCTCGGGGCGTCGGCGCCGAAGCTGTTGGGCTGGTTGACCGGGGGCGCGGCGAGCGTGTCGCCGAACATGTCCACGGCCGCGAAGTCCTGCACCTTCGACAGTTCCATGTAGGAGAGCACGTAGGACAGGCTCGCCCCCAGCGAGATCACCCGGTGCGCGCGCACGGCCAGGGCAAGACCCATGTTCGTCGAGGCGAAGGTGGCGTCGCGCACCTGGAAGCGCTGGGGGCCGTCCTCCGGGAAGTCCAGCACGGCCGCATAGGGCACGACGATCCCCCCGCCCAGGACGAGGCGGTTCGGCACCAGCGGCACGGCGAAGCCCAGTCCTCCGATGGGCCCGGCCGGCCGGGTGCGGACCTCGGGGCCGGTGCGCCCGGTCTTGTCCGGGTCGAGGTAGGCCGGGTCGATGGGGTCGAGGATCTGGAGGGTGTCGGAGGTCTGGTAGGCCCCCAGGTACCGCCGTTCGTACCGGATGTCGGCGACCAGCACGGCGGCGGACAGGTCGAAGCCCGCGCGCTCGACGTAGCCGAGCTGGCCCGGATTGTGGTGCCAGGCGAAGGCGTCGGGCGTGACCGGACCCGACTGGGCCGATCCCACCATGGGCACGTCGAACCCCGACGCCCGTGCGGCCGGCGGGCCGAGGACCCACGCGGCGACGCACGCGGTGAGCCGGGGGCCGATCCGTCGCGTGGCGGTGTGCGCTCGCACGGCGGGCGCGCCGGATCGACGTGGCGGTCGGGGCACGGGGGGATCCTACGGCACCGGACCGGGCGCAAACAATGCACGCCCCGCCCGGCCGACGTCGGCTTGCTCCACCGGGGCGGGATCGTCCAAGATCGAAAAGATCGTGTTGGTGGCTCCGAGCCCGATCCCCCGCTTCTCGGTGCGCGTGGACACGCCGGCCGAGGTGCTCGTCGCGCGGGCCGCCCGGCGGCGCCCGGCGGTGTCCGAAGGGGTGGAGATCCATCTGGCGGGTCGGCACGTCGAGCTGTACCCGGCCGAGGACCGGCGGCACTTCTGGTCGCCATGGCTGTCGGTGACGGTCGAACAGGTTGAAGACGGGGCCTTGATTCGCGGCCGCTTCGGGCCGCACCCGGCGGTCTGGACCCTGTTCGTGGGCATCCAGGCGTTCTTGCTGTTCACCTTCGTGTTCGCGCTGCTGCTCGTGGCGAGCGAGGCGATCCTGCGGCGGCTCGAAGCCTGGCCGATCCTCGTGGCGTTCGGGGCGCTCGCGGGGATGGTGGGGATGTACCTGGGTTCCCTCGTCGGACAGCGGCTCGGTCACGATCAGATGGAAGCGCTGCACCGGGCGCTCGACGACCTGCTGGAGGTCGAAACGTTCGAGGCCGCACCCTATGAGAGCTTGCGGGCCCGCCGGGACGCGTAGCGCCTAGGGGCGCCCGGTCGGGCGGCGAGGGGCGGCGCGGCGGCGCCGGAGCGGCGGGGTGCGAAGCAGGACCGACAGGGTGACGGCCCCTCGCACCCGGCCGAGCCCGCGGATCTGGTCGGGGGTCTCGAACACCGACGCGCGGCTCGTGATGCGCAGGGTTCCACCCGCGGCGAGGAACAGGCCCGCGGCGCGGTGCAGCGCCACGGCGACGAGCGCGTCGAGGGAGCCCGCGGCGAAGCCCCGGCGGACCGTGACCGACCGTGCCGAGCCGAACACGGCGCCGCCTTCGGCCGCGACGCGCACGCCCGCGGCGCCCCAGCCCCACGCCGGCAGGACGCCGGCGAAGACCCCCGCGGTCGTCTGTCGCAGGACGAGGTCGCCGCCGGGGTGGACGGCCGCGTCCGCGCGGATCCCCAGCCAGGCGAGGTCGCCGACCCCGAGGCCGAGCCCGATCCCGCCGCCGCCGCCGAGGGGCGCGCTCGCCCCGCGCGGCGGGGCGGACAGGGCGAGAACCCCGCCCGCGTCCACCACGATCCGCAGGGGCGGGCGGCGGGACGGACGCTCGGGCTCGGGCCGTGGGGGCAGCGGCGGGCGCTTCGGCGCGGGCGGTGCGGGCCGCCTGCGTGCCGGTTCCGCAACGGCGCGGGGTGGGGTCGTGCGCGCCGTGGGGGTGGCGACCTCGACGCCCGACCCCGCCTCGGCCGGCGGGAAGTCGCCGTGCTCGAGGGCGTAGGCGGACAGGAGCGCCAGGCGCCGCCGGCAGTCGTTCGGGTCGCCGCACCGGATCCGACGGGCCACCGGGGACCGCCCGGGGCCGGCGATCTCCAGG
>JALSIN010000170.1 GCA_026989935.1 Polyangiaceae bacterium
CGCCCTGCTCGAAGGCGCGGGCTGCCTCCCCGTGGGCCTCGGCCCGCACACGCTCACCACGCCCCTGGCCGTCGCCGCGGGGCTGGCCGGCCTGAGGGCCGCCGGCCCGGCGTGATAGGCTGGGCCGGCATGCAGCGCAGAAGGTCCCGTCGTGGCGCGCCGATGCCGTGCCCGCGGTGCGACACCGAGTTGGCGCTCGATCTCGCCGGCGAGCCCGACCCGGTGTGCCCGGCGTGCGGCCTCGCCCTGCTGCCGGCACGAACGGCCACCTGCCCGCGCCGGCTGGCCGCCGCATGCATCGACGCCCTCGTCGTCGCCGCGGTGGCCGTCCCGATCCAGCGGTTGCTCGGCCTGCTGGTGGACCCGGCCCCCTTGCTCACACCGCCGCGGACGCCGCTCGGAGCCCTGCTCGGCCTGGTGACACTCCCCGTCGGGCCCACGGTCGTCCGCGCGGCGCCGACCCTTCTGGTGCTCTACACCTACCTCGTCCTGCACTGGGCGGGCACCGGGCGCACCGTGGGTGGCCGACTGCTCGGCGTGGGCGTGGTGGACCGGTGGGGGCGACCGCCGGGGCCCGGGCGGACGCTCGTACGCGCCGCCGCCCACGCCCTCGGCGGCACCGCCGGGCTGTTGGGCTGGGTCTTCGCCGCGTTCGAGGTGGAGCGCCGGGCCTTTCACGACAAGATCGCCGGCACCTGGGTCGTACGGAGCGGCGCGTGACCATGAACCGCCTCTTCGTCCAACTCGACATGGAAGGCCGGGTGCCCGGCGACGCCCTGCGCGGCGCCGTGCACCGACAAAAGGTCTACGGCGGAAGCCTCGACACGGTCCTGCTCGAGCGCCGCCTCATCGAACCGAAGGACCTGCTTCGTGCACTGTCGGCGGCGACGGACCTGCCCCCCGCCCCCATCGAGGCCTTTCGCCCGCGCAAGCACCGCTCGTTCGACGGGGTGCCCAAGGACCTCCTCGAAGCGGGCCTGGCCTTCCCCCTGGGACGGGACGAGGCCGGCACATCTCTCGTGGCCGTCCACCCGGAGATCCCGGCGCCCGCCCTCGATCGCCTGCGGGCCGCCTGCCCGGACGCCCGCCTGGCCGTGACGTTCGAGTGCATGCTCGTCCGGCTGCGCGCCGAGCGAGCCGGCACGGTGATGCCTCAGCGGTACGCGGTGCTCGCGAGCCGGGTGGTCCACGCGCTCGCGTCCGGGCCCGCCGCGGACGCCACGGCGCCACGGTCCCGGCGCACAACCCTCGGCTTCGACGCGGGCGCGACGGGGACGGTTCGGCCGGGCGCACCCCAGGCGAGCGCCGGACCGACGCCCACGCCCGGCCCCCCGCCGCGCGGGCGGTTCGTACCGCCGGCGGGCGACGAGGTACGGGCTGCCGCCCCACTCGTGGTGCCCACGGGGCCGCACGATCCCGCGCCCGGGCACGCGGCGCGCGACACCCCTGCGACCGAAGTCGGCCCGGGCGCGGCCACGCGGCCACGCGCAAGCGGTCCGCGCGTCTTCACACCCACGGAAGGCCGGGCAGGCGGCCACGAGCCTCCCCGCCCGGGCGACCCGGCGCACACCCCCTCCGACGACCGCGCACCGGCCGGAGCCGACGACACCGCCCCCACGACGGGTTCCGCGGGCGCCGCGCCGCCACGGTCGGCCCCGGGTTCGGGCCCCGGCCGCACCGGCGCCGCCGGGCAGACGAGTCCCGCCACGGCCCGCAAGACGCCCCACGAATCCGCCGCGACGGCGACCGAGGCGCGACCGCCGGGCCGCGCACCCGACGGCGACCGCCGCGACGGCCCGAGCCCGGCAGCCCCCGAGCCGCGCCCTCCCTCTGGGCGGCGCGACGCATCCGCGGCCGTGACGGCTCCGAGTTCCGGCGCGCCCGCGGGCCCCGGACCGGATGGCGGCCGAGCTTCGAGGGGGAGACCCCCGGCGGGTGCGACGGGCCGGGCGGCGCCCCCCTCTGCGGGTGGCGCGACGCCCGGCGGTGCGGACCGCGTCTTGGACGGCGGCGCGGTGGCGGGACACGCGGGCGCTCCTCCCGGTGTGGACCACACCGGGGGCCGCGACGCATCCGAACCGGCGACCACGGCGCACCCGGCGGACCATGCCTCCGCCGGGGCCCCGGCAACGGCTGCCGAAAGCCCGGCGCAGGCCGGGCAGAGGGAGGAGACCGATCCTCCCATCGTGGCGAAGGTTCTCGCCCAGTTGGCGGTGGCCCAGGAGCGCGACGACGTCCTGGCGGCCCTGCGTACCGCGTTGGGGGCGTGGTTCGACCGGTACGCGATCTTCGCCGTCCGCAGCGAGGGCCTCGCGGCCCTGTCCGCGCACCGGTACGACCCGTCCTGTGTGCCGGGCACCGCCTTCGTGGCCCCCGAGCGCGGTCCCGTGGCGGATCTCCTGCGCGAGGCGGCCGCCGCCCCCGACACCCCCGACGACGCCTGGCTCCGGGCCGCCTTCGGCCTTCGGACGCCGATCCCCATGTGGCTCGGGGCCGTGCGCCTGGGCCCGCGCCCGGTCCTGCTGCTCGTGGCCGACCGCCGCGGCGAGACGATCGCCCCGGCGGTGCGCGTCGCCGCGGCGCGCGTGGCCGAGACCGCCGCGCGGATCCTCGCCCGAGTCGCGCTGGCCCGTCGCAATCGGCCGCCGGTGCGAACGGCCCCCACCCCGGCCACGCCCCGGACCACCGCGGCGCCCGCGATGCAGCTACCCCACCTGACGCGCATCGAGCCACCGGCCCACCGGGGGCCCACACTCCTCGGGACGGGCCCGGTGGCCTCGACCTCCGCCCGGTCCCGGCCGGAGGACCGCGAGACCCTTGCCGCCCCGGCCGGCGAAGGATCCGGCGGCGCCTCCGCCCCCGCGAAGAACACACGGGCGCCCGCCCCCCCCTCGGGCGCACCGACCCGACGCCCGGGGCAGCGGACGAGCACGGCCTTTGAAGCGACGGCGAACGACGAGACCCCAGGACGCTTCGTCCCTCCGCCGGTCCCCGGTGGGCGGCGCACGACGATCACCACGGACACCCCGCGGCCGCCGGTGCCGCCGCCGCCGGCCGCCGGCGTGGACGCTGCGGACGACCTGTCCGACACGCTGACGGGGATCCCCGGCACGGACACCCTTCCGCCGGAGCCTGCCGCCGCCCCGACACGCCCGGGGATCGCACCGCTTTCGGAGCCCCTGCTCGACGCCCCGGCGCGCCCGACGATCGCCCTCGACCCCGAGGACCGCCAGGGCACGAACGCGCCGGACGCCGCCGTCGAGCGCATCGACGAGTTGATCGAGACCGTCGAGACCCACGAAGACCCGCGCTCGATCGCCCAGCTCGCGGCACTGGGCCCGGCGGCCTTGTCTCGTTTCGCCGCCCGCTTCCCGGGCCCCATCGAGGTGCTGCGCCGTGACCTCGCCGCCCTGCCGCCCCCGTCGGCCCACGGCCCCCTGCTTCGCGCGGCGGTCCAACTCGGCCCGAAGGTGACCTCCTTCCTGCTGGAACGACTAGAAGATCTAAATCCGGAGGTTCGATTCTACGCCGCCTTCGTCTTCCAGGAGTTGCGGGACCCGTCGTGTATCGGGCGGCTGGTGGAGCTGGTGTTCGACGCCCACCCGGAAGTGCGGACGATCGCCGCGCGGGTGCTGGAGACGTACCACCGGCTCCCCGCATTCGCCGACGCCTGCGCCACCGTGCGCGGCGGTCTTTCGGCCCCGAACCGCGTCAAACAGATCCACGCGGCCCGGGCGCTCGGGACCCTGCGCGATCGTCTGGCCGTCGAGCGTCTCATCGAGCTGTTGTCGAGCCAGGACCGTTTCGTACAGGAGACGGCCCTCGAGGCCCTGTGCTCGATCACGGGGCAGCAGCACGGCCTCAAGCCGCACCGTTGGCGCGCATGGTTCGAGCGCCACGGGGCTGAGCACCGCCTGGAATGGGTGATGGAGAGCCTGCGGCACCGGGACGTTCTGGTGCGGCGGTGGGCGCACGACGAACTCGTGCGCCTTACGGGCCACCGCACCTCGGCACGGCCGACGGGCGACAAACGCGAGCAGGAGGCCTGCTACCAGCAGTGGCGGGCGTGGTGGGAGGAGGTCGGCCGCGCGCGCGTCGCCCCGGGAACGGCTCGCGTATCCGGGTCAGCGCAGCGAGCGTGATCCGACGTACGCCGGCCTCGTCCGCTGCAGCGCCGCGGTACGGGGGGCACGGCCCCGTCGCGAGGCGCGGCCATCGGACGCTACCGGCCGGCGGCGGGCTTCGACCACGTAAAGCAGGTCCCACCCGGCGCCATCGTCATCTCGACGATCTTCGGCAGCGTGTCGGGCCCGTACAGCAGGCTGTCGAGGGGCAGGGCGAACCCACCGGTGGCGGTGGGGATCGACGGGTGCCCGTCATAGGCGTCGAAGATCCCCGGGCGCACGTCCTGGTCCTCGGCCGGCCCCCCGGTCTCGGCCGCGAGCGCCCACACGCGGATCCCCCGCCGGGCGAGCGCGGCCGTCACCTCGTCATACCCATGGCGCACCGGGATCGCCCCGCTGAGGTGGGTCCCCTTCGGCGCGAAGGTGTCGTCCGTGACCCAGACGACGACCCGCTCGGTGGCGTCCCCCTCGTCCCACGGCAGATTCGCCGCCGCGGCCAGGGCGTCGAGGGCGTTTTCCGGCCAGTCTTCATTGGGACGATCATGGACGAGCTGAAGATTGTCGTCCGCGCGGCCGCGGATCCGTGCGTAGGACGCCGAAAGATCCGCCCATCTCGACACGAATGGATCGCGCGGGCGCAGGACCACCACGTCGTCCACGTAGGCGACCATCGCAAAGGCGACCTCCGGGCGCGCGCGGCCCGACGCCGCCGGCAGCGACCGGATCGCTGCCTCGAGTACGGGCAGGGCCGTGGCCATGGTGGTGGAAACATCCACCACGAAGGCGACCTGGACGCGGCGCGGGGGGTCGAAGGTGTCCGTCGTCCCCCACCCCACGCACCGCGAGGCCATCTCCGCGCCCCCGGCGTCGGCCGGGCCCCGCGCCGCCCGAGGGGACGGCGTCGTGACGGTGAGGCTGCCAGGAGGCGCGGCGGCGGGGACGGGCGGCGGGCGCACCGAGCCGGTGATGCGGGCCGCGGCGACGGGCCGGGCGGGCGCCACGGGAGAAACGGCTCCGGGCCGACCGGCGGGCTCCGGTGCAGGACGCCCCCCAGGTGCCGCGCCCCGCTCGGTCGGCGGAGGAGAGGCGGTCACAGGACCGAACACGACGGGAACGGTCGCCGCGACGGAAACCCGGGCGGGGACGGGCGGCGACGACGACGAGGCCCCGGCGAACCACCCGGCCACCACGGGCGAGACGGCCTCGACGCCGGCGCGCCCCTCGGTCGCGGCGTCCGGCATCGTCCCCGCGACGGCACCAGCCGGGCCGGCCGCGACGAACAGCGCCGACAGAAGGACGGCCCCAGCAGCGGCGAGGAGGTCCTCCGCGGGGGGGCGACGCGGCGGGCGACGCGGGGGACTCGGCGGAAGGTCTGCCGACTCCACCTCGACCCGCACGGCCGGATGCTCGGGCAAGACGTAGGCGGCCCTGCCGGCGCCGGGGGCAGGCTCGGCACACACGAGAGGGGCGGGAGGCGGCCCTCGGTCCGGATACCACGGAGCGCCCCCCCCGAGCCCCGGCAGCACGAACCGCGCGCGCGGCCCTTGCCCCAGGACCAGGACATCACCGGGCCGCCCGACCCACTCGTCGAGGACGACACCGTGGAACACGAGGCGCACGAGGAGGTGGCCGGCGCTGCCGCTCACGCCGAGGTGGACGCACCAGCGCCCGGTTTTGTTCCCTCGCCGGGTTCGTCTTCCACCCGATCGGGCAAAAGGGCCTGGAGTTGAGCGCGCAATTCCCGCGCACGGAACGGTTTGTGAAGGATCGGAAAGTCGTCCACGGGGCCGAGGTCGTCGCCCGTGTACCCGGAGGTCAGCAACACGGGCAGTCGCGGGTGCATCGCCCGCACCCGGCGCGCCAGCTCGACGCCGCTTAGGCCCCCCGGTAGCACCACGTCCGTAAACAGAAGATCCGGCCGGTGGCGGGCCAGCACTTCGAGGGCGGCCGGGCCGTTTTCGACGGGCAGGGGCCGAAAGTCCAGGGCGTCGAACAGGGCGACCGATGCCTCGCGCACGTCCGGGTCGTCCTCGACGACGAGCACGAGCCGACCGCCCCCGAAGGCGCGCCGGATGCCGCTGCCCTCGGTCGCGTCGGCCGAGCGCTCGAGCCCCTCGGCCTTCGGCAGGAGCAACCGGGCGATCGTGCCCTCCCCGGGCGCGCTCGAAAGTTCGAAGGCGCCGCCCACCCGCCGCGCGAACCCCTGCACCATGGCGAGGCCGAGGCCCGTACCCTGGCCGTCCTTCTTCGTCGTGAAGAAGGGCTCGGTGGCCCGTGCGAGGGTCTCGGCGTCCATCCCCACCCCCGCGTCCGCCACCGTCACGACCACGTAGACCCCGGGCGTGACGTCGTCGGGCACGTCCCCCGGGCCGAGAATCGCTTCGGTGACTTCCAACACGACCTCACCGCCGGCCGGCATGGCGTCGCGGGCGTTGAGCACCAGGTTCAAGACCGCGGCCTCCAGTTGCCCCGGGTCGCTGCGAGCCAGGGGAAGATCCGGCGCCATCCGCACCAGCACCGTGTTCTGCTCGCCGGCGGCCCGGCGCACGAGCGGGAGCATCGAGTCTACGAGGGCCGCCACGTCCACGGCCTGCACGCGGACGGTCTGTTTCTTCGAGTAGGACAGGAGCTGTCGCGTGAGCCGGGCGCCCCGTGCGACGGCCTGCAAAGCGGCCTCGATCCGCTCGACGATCTCCGTACGCCCGAGCTGCACGAGTGCGGGTCGAGCCGACTCGAGGTTGCTCGACACGGCGGACATGAGGTTGTTGAAGTCATGGGCCACGCCGCCGGCCAGGCGCCCGAGGGCTTCGAGCCGCGCCGACCGGGCCAGTCGCGCCTCGGCCTCCTTGCGGCGCTGGACCTCGCGCCACGCCCGCTCGGCGGACTCGTTTGCGACGGTGCGAGCCCTTCGCGCGGCCCGACCGATCGCGGAGAACAGGACCGCGGCGACGACGATGCACACGACGAGGACCGTGAGGTTGCGAACCGGCGAAAAGCCGGTCGCCGCCACCGCGCGGCCCGACTCGCCCGCGCCGTAGATCGCGGCGACCGCGACCAGTTCGGCCACCGCGAGCGTGACCGTCCACGGCGTGGACAGACAGAAACCGGCGAAGGCCAGGCACAGGATCAGCACGGGCAGGGCGGGGTGGAAGATGCTCGGCTCCTCGAAGGCCACCGCAACCGTCAGGCCAAACAACGTGAATACGAAGCTGACCGGCGCGACGCGCTGCCAGGGGGTTCGCAACAGGGCGAGGGAGACGAAGACGAGGAGCGCCGCGAGGAGATAGGACGGGTGCGGAGAAAGGCCCACGGCCCGCTGCACGCCGTAGGCCACGAGCGATGCGCCCCCCGCCGCCCACCCACCTGCGTGCGTGGCGAGGACGGCGACGGCGTCGGCCCCTTCCCGCACCGGCGGGGGCGAGAGCATCGCGGGGACTCGGAGGTTCACGGGACGAAACGATCGTAGCGCGACGGGCGCAACGCCGTCGCACCGGCCCCGGCCCGATGTGGAGCCGCCCCCGCCCGCGTGCTAGAAGCCCAGGAGCCCATGTTCGACACGATCTCCAAGGGGTTTCGCAGCGCCAGGCAACGCCTTACGGGCCGGGCCGAGCTCTCCGAAGACGTGGTGGACGCTGCGCTCAAGGACGTGCGGCTCGCCCTGCTCGAAGCAGACGTGGAGTTTCGCGTCGTCAAACGGTTTCTGCGTGGCGTGCGCAAAAAAGCCCTCGGAGAAGAGGTGCGCCTGGTCGCGGAGAAGGACGGCAAGAAGATCCGCGTCCGGCCCGAGGACCACTTCGTGCGCATCTGCCACGACGAACTCGTGGCGCTGATGGGGCCGGTGGACACCGAGCTGGCCCGTGCGAGCAAGGGGGCCACCGGCGTCATGATGGTGGGCCTGCAGGGGTCGGGCAAGACCACGACGACCGGCAAGCTCGCGCGCCGCCTGCAAAAGGACGGGCACAAGGTGCTCATGGTCGCCGCCGACGTATACCGCCCCGCCGCGGTCCACCAACTCCAGGTGCTCGGGGAGCGCCTCGGCGTCCCCGTGTTCGCGCGGGAGGGAGACGATCCCGTGGCGATCTGCGCCGACGCCAACGAGCTGGCGAACCGCGAAGGGTACGACTTCGTCCTCTACGACACGGCGGGGCGGCTGTCCGTGGACGAGGCGCTCATGGAGGAGCTTGCGCGGATCGAGGACCGCGTCCATCCGGCGAACACGCTGCTGGTCATCGACGCCATGATCGGCCAGGACGCCGTCGCGACGGCCAAGGCCTTCGACGAGCGCCTGGAGCTTTCGGGCGTGGTCCTCACGAAGCTCGACGGGGACGCGCGGGGCGGCGCTGCGCTGTCGATCAAGGCGGCCACGGGAAAACCGATCAAGTTCCTGGGGCTCGGCGAGTCGCTGGAGAAGCTCGAACCCTTCCGGCCGGAGGGGCTGGCAAGCCGGATTTTGGGCATGGGGGACATCGTGGGGCTCGTGCAGGACCTGCAGGAAGTCGTGGACGAGGAACAGGCGGCCAAGGATGCCGAGAAGATGCTCGGCGGGTCGTTTACGATGGACGACTTCCTCAACCAGATCCGGACGATCCAAAAGATGGGATCGATGAAGGAGGTGATGGACAAGCTTCCGCTGGCCGGGATGCTCGGCGGCGACGTCCCACAAGAGGCCCTCGAAGAGGCGATGGACGACAAGGAACTGGTGCGCATCGAGGCCATGATCCAGTCGATGACGCGAGCCGAGCGGGACCGGCCCGACCTGTTCCTGGCCGGCGCCAAGCGGTCGAAGGCCAGCCGTGCCCTGTCGCGGGGCAAGAAGCGCCGGCCCAAGGTGACCGACCCGGCCCGCTTCGCCGACCTCGGCCCCGACGACTTCGTGGACAGCCGCATCGCCCGCGTCGCGCGGGGGTCGGGTACCCGCGCCGAGGACGTGCGCGGCCTCGTGTCGCGCTTTCTCGCCATGCGCGAGATGTTCAAGATGCTCGGCGGCATGATGGGGGGCGGACTCCTGTCGAAGCTCCCCGGCATCAAGCAGATGCGCCAACTCGGGGCCATGCGGAAGCTCGCGGCGGACCCCTCGGCATTGGCCGGACTCGGTGGCCCGATGCCCGCGATGCCGGGTCTTGGCGGCATGCCCGGCCTGCCGGCGGCCCCGGCGGCCGGCCGCGGACGGCCCAAGGACCGGGCGGCCCAGCGAAAAAAGCGCCGCAACGAGAAGAAGGCCCGGCGCAAGAACCGGCGCAAGTAGGCATGGACCACGCCGGGACGCCCCGCCCTCCGGTGCCGCCGGCCGCAACGCCGCGGCCGGCCCGGATCGCGCGCTGGATCGACGCGACGGACGCCGAGGGGCCGTTCCTGCGATCGGCGATTTGGTTCCAGGGCTGTCCGATCCGCTGCCCGGGCTGCTGCAACCCCGAGTTGTTCGACGCCGTCGGCGGCACGCTCGTCGGGCCGGAGGCGGCTGCGCGGCGATTCGACGAGGCGGCTGTCCGTCACCGGATCGAGGGTGTGACCTTCGTCGGCGGCGAACCCCTCGCGCAGCCGTGGGCCGTGACGTGGCTTGCACGGCAGGCCGCCGCACGCGGCCTCGGGGTCGTACTGTTCACCGGCTTTTCGCGCGAGGACCTCATGCGCCGGCCGGCGTTTCGGGCGGCGCTCGAGTGCATCGACACCGTGGTGGCTGGCCCTTACGACCGGACCCGCCCCGAACGGCGCCGGGCTTTCGTCGGATCGCGCAACCAGGTCCTCGTGCACCGGACGGCGCGTTACGCCGACCCGGCCCTGTGGTACCGGCCCACCCCGGCGGAGATCCGCGTCGTCGGAGGCCGACTGGAGATCGTCGGCCGCCCCGACGCCGTCGAGCGCCT
>JALSIN010000171.1 GCA_026989935.1 Polyangiaceae bacterium
CGGCCCTGCGACGACCTCCCGCCCCGTGCTGACCCACGCAACCCACGGCGCCTTCAGACCGGTGTGGGCCCATGCTGCAGGTCTCGATCCTCGGGCACGAGGAGATCCGGGCGCACCCCGCCTTCGAGTGCCACGGCGAACCGCACGCCACGGCGGGCATCTCGGTCGGGGGTGCAGCGCACGGCCGTCGCCCCCGTGGCCCGGGCCATGGCACGCTCGACGGCCGCGCGCGCTTCTGCCCACGCCACCTCATCGGGCGGCGCGAGCAACCGGTCCGGAACCCCGACGAACCACTGGCGCGGGTCCACGTCGAGCGCCTCGGGGCCGTGCCGTGCCCGAAGCCGGGCCGTCGCCGCAAGCACACGTTCGACCCCGTAGGCCACCTGCGCCTCCACGTCGAGCGCCGGTACGTCCGGGTCCCGCGGGCGGCGCGTCTGGTAGCGGATGCCGTCGATCCCGTCGCGCTGATCGAGGGCGAACATCGCGTGGTGCGCCACGGCCACCAGCCCCGGGCCGTTCGGGACGTGCAGGTACGGGGCGACGTCCACCCAGATCTCGCCCAGGGCGCCCTCGGCGACCCATGTGTGCAACGTGGGAAGGAAGTGCTCCAGCGGCGCCCGGAAGCGGGCGCAGAGCTTGACGTCGATGCGGTGCGTCTTCATGGGGTCCTCGCTTCGTTGGACGTGCCGGACGGAGCGCTCGACAGGGTCGCGGCCATGGCCCCGAGCGATGCCTCGACACGGTAGGCGTGGTCGAGAAACAGCCGGGCCTCGCGCAAGACGTCCTCGGCCTCGTCGGCGCCGGGCGGGCTGGCGCGCCACTTGAGCAGGTAGCGGGCGAACTTGTCCTTCGCGTGCGGATCCCGAAAGAGTCCGGTCGCCACGAACCGGGCGTCGAACACTTCGATGACCCGGACGGGATCCCGTGGGACGTCGAAGGTCTGTGCGCGCACGAGCGCCCGGGCTCCCGCGACGAGGGCCGCGAAGGCGCCGGCCGCCGCGGCACGACGGTCCCCGGCGTCGAAGGCGTCGAGGGCCCCGTCGAGCAGGCGGTCGGCCTCGGCCAGGCCGAACCTGGCCACGGACACCATCTCGCCGGCGCACTCACCCTGGGCCATGTCCGTGATGCCATAGACGCGCGGGTCCAGGTGGTCGCGGTAGAAATCCGGGGCTGCCTCGAACGACGGCACCTCGGTCAGGTCCGCAAGCTGCGCACGCAGAGCCTTGCGACCGATGCGTTGAACCCACGCGGAGAATGCCTCACCCGGTGTCCGCGCCTTCAGGTAGCTGCGCACGAGCCGGCGCACCACGTCCGGCACGCGCCGGGCCGGAACGGCCCCCACGGCGATGCCGGCGGCAGCGGCGTTGCAGGCCCATGTGCCGCCGAGAACCACCTGGAAATGCGGAACACGGCGACCACCCACGTTGCGCGACACGCCCAGGAAACCGAGGTCCGCCACGTGGTGCTGCCCGCAAGCGTTGAAACAACCGCTGACCTTGATCCGCAGGCGGCCCGCGGAGGAATCGGCGAACAGGGTCTCCTCGGCGAGCACCGTGCGTAGCGTGGCGGCGAGTCCGCGAGACGAGGCGATCCCCAGCTTGCAGGTGTCCGTACCCGGACAGCTCGTGACGTCCACGATGGTTCCCGCCCCCGAGTCTGCGAGGCCGGCGTCCGACAGGCGCTCGTAGATCTCGCGAAGATCGGCCGTCGAAACCCAGCGCAGCACGATGTTTTGTTCCACGGTCGTCCTCAAACGTCCGCCGCAATGGGCGCGGGCCACATCCGCCAAGACCCGCGCCTGGTCGGCCGTCATGTCCCCCAGCGGCAGCGCCACCGTGACCACGGCGTACCCCGCCTGGGCCTGCGAGCGGACGTTGGAGTCCAGGAAGGCTGCGTAGGCGGGGTCGCCCGCCGGCCGCAGGCGCACGGGGGGGCCGGGCGGACGGGTCGGGCCGTCCTGGGGCCGAAGGTCGCGCACGAGCGTCTCCCAGCGCGGATCCTCGGGCAGCCGGGCACGCTCGCGTTCGACGAGTTCGCGGAAGGTCTCGATCCCCAGGCGTTTGACCAGGAACTTCAGCCGAGCGCGGGCACGGTTCTTTTTCTCGCCGAGGGCCGCGAACACGCGGCAAATCGCCTGGCAAGTGGGCAGCAGTTCCTCCACGGGCACGAAGGGCGACAGGAGGTCCGCCCGCCGCGGCACCGCCCCGAGCCCGCCGCCCACGTAGACGGAAAACCCGCGCTGCCGCATCCCGTCGGGGCCGGTTCGGACCCGGGCCACGGCCCCCAGGTCGTGGATCATCGCCAGGCCGCAGGGGTGGTCCTCGCACCCGCTGAATGCGATCTTGAACTTGCGCCCGAAGTCCTGCGTGTCGGGATGCCCCAGCAAGAACGTCGCCACCGCTTCGGCGTAGGGGGTCACATCGAAGCTTTCGTCGTTGCACACTCCCGCGAGTGGACAGGCGGTGACGTTGCGGACCGCGTTTCCACATGCCTCCTTCGTCGTGATCCCCACGGCTGCAAGGCGACGCATGAGGTCCGGCGTGTCCTCGATGTGGACGAAGTGCAGTTGCACATCCTGGCGAGTCGTCACGTGCAAGATCCCATCGGCGTACTCCTCGGCGAGATCTGCAATGACTTCGAGTTGCCGTGCGTCGAGGCCCCCGTAGGGCAGTTTGATCCGTTGCATCCCGGGGGCATCCCACAAGGTGTCCGGCCCCTTGGTTCGATCCCCGCACGGGTACCGGATCCTCCGCGCCGTCGCGCCGTCGTGGCGGGTGCCGTTGTCGTAGCGCTGCCCATACACCCCCTGGCGCAGGCGAAGCTCGGCGAACAGACGCTCGTCGAGCCGCCCCGCCCGACGCGCAGCCATCGCCCGCTCGAAGGCCACGATGTCCTCCTCGCGTTCGGCCAAAATATCGGCGTGCAACCGTTTTTTCCATGTCGGCATGGCATCTTTGGGATGCCACATCGAAAGAATGTGCGCAACATCCCCGTTCTGATGGGGATTATCGGCCATGAGAACCTTTGCAGTATATACTGCTGTTACCCGTATTTTATCTACGCCATGCCTCGGACCGGGCTCGGTCCCCGCCGGTCGCCAGGCCGATCCCCCGGTGCCCCCTTCCGTCCATGGACGAACGGCGCCCACCGAGGCGGCTTCGATCACCGGCCGCCGAGCGATCCGGAACAAGGCTGCGGCCTACGTGCCGGCGACGGTCATCTCGGCCACCCGCACGCTCGGGGATGCAATCGCGGTGCGGTGGTCGAGATCGTTCGCCACGGCCTCGATGTCCGCGAGGATCTCCCCCAGGTTGCGTGAGATCGTGATCTCTCCGACGGGCACCGTGCACGCGCCCCCCTCGATGAGAAAGCCCTCGGCGCCGCGGGAGAAGTTCCCCGTGACCGGATCGAACCCGAACCCCATCATGCGGACGACATAAAGGCCCCGGTCGATCCCACGCAGCAACGACGCAGGCTTTTTTCTTCCATTTCTGAGGAAAAAATTGCTCGTCGTGGCGTGTGGGATCGAGCCACCGCCGGCGGCCGAAGCCGTCGGTGGCTGGTCGAGCTTGCGCGCCGAGTATGTGTCGAGGAGAAACGTCTCCAGCACGCCGTTTCGGATCACGACGTTCTTGCGAGTCGCCCGCCCCTCGCCGTCGTAGGCCCGACTTCCCGGGGCCCGCGGAAGATGCGGGTCGTCCACGATGGTCACGAAGGACGGAGCCACCTGCTCGCCCAGCTTGCCCGCGAGAAAGCTGCGTCCACGGTAGACCGCGTCGCCGAGCACACAACTCGCCACGAGCCCTACGAGGCTGCGGGCGGCCTCACGATCGAACACCACCGGCAGCCGGGCGGTCTCGATCTTGCGAGCGCCGAGGAACCGCAGGGCGCGCCGGGCCGCCTCACGCCCCACCGCCGCCGGCGGCTCGAGTTCTTCGACGAAACGCGCCCCCGTCCAGTACACGCCGCTGCGCTTTTTGCCCCCCTCGTCGTCGGCGATGGCCTGGACGGCGAGGGATTGGTACGTACCGGCCGCCGTCCCGAGGAAGCCGCCGGAAGTTGCGAGGGCCGAGATCGCGCTCGAACGCCCGAAACTCGCCCCCTCGCTGGCGGTGATCCGCCGGTCGTGCCGGCGGGCCGCCCGCTCGGCGCGCTGTGCCCGTCGCAAGGCGGTCGCGGCGTCGATCCGGTCGGTCCGTGGATCGAACAGGTCCAGGGATCGGATCCTCCGCGCGAGTTCCTTCGGGTCCGGGGGCAGCGCGAGCGGGTCCGGTTCCGACAGCCGGGCCATCTCCAACACGCGACAGAAGAACCCTTCGATCGCATCCGGGTCCAGGTCCGTCGTGGACGACGTGGCGACCCGCTCGCCGCAAATGACCCGCACGCTCATGCCGCTGCTGAGCGCCTCCTTGACCAGCTCCGGCGCCTCGTTGCGCACGGAGACCTCGAGTTCTCGGCCGCTGGCCACCCCCACCTCGCAGTGGTCGGCCCCCAAAGCCCGCAGCCGTTCGACCGCGTGCTGGGCGAGGTCCGCCAGCGCCTGCATTCTCCGCTCCGTGCGGCGCGGGACCGGCACCGTCAGACCTCCGTCCCCCCGACCGTGAGGGCGTCCACCTTGATCGTGGGCATCCCGACGCCCACCGGAACGCTTTGCCCATCCTTGCCGCAGGTCCACATTCCGTCCGAGAAGCGAAAGTCGCTGCCCACCATGCTGACCATTTCCATGGCCGCTGGACCGTTGCCAATGAGGTTGACGCCCTTGAGCGGCGCCGTAATGCGGCCGTTCTCGATGAGGTAACCCTCGACGAGGCTGAATACGAAGTCGCCGTTGGAAATGTTGACCTGCCCTCCGCTGAACCGCCGTGCAAAGATTCCGCGGGACACCGTGCGAATGATGTCTTCCTCGGTACCGTCCTCCCCGGCCTCCATGTACGTGTTCGTCATGCGCGGCATCGGCGGGTGCCGGAAGCTCTCACGCCGGCCGCTGCCGGCTCGTTTTCGGCCGAAGTATCGTGCGCTGATCCGATCGTGCATGTAGTTTCGCAGCTTGCCGCCCACGATGAGCCGGTGCACCCGCGGCACCTCGCCCTCGTCATCCACGTTGATCGATCCGCGCGCACCGGGCACCGTGGGATCGTCGATGACCGTCACGCGCGGGGAGGCCACCTTCTTGCCGATGCGGTCGGTGTAGTTGGAGGTCCGCTTGCGGTTGAAGTCGGCCTCGAGGCCGTGACCCACCGCCTCGTGCAACAAGATCCCTGCGTCCCCGGCGGCGAGCACCACAGGCATCTGCCCCGCCGGAGCCGGACGTGCATCCAGGTTGACGAGCGCCACCCTCGCCGCCTCCTCGCCATGAAACGAGGCGGGCACCTCGTCGAAGTACTCGAGCCCACGCCGACCACCACCACCGGAACTACCGGCCTCGGTCCGCCGGCCGCGTCGCGCCACGGCAGAGACACCGATACGCACCATGGGCTGGCGATCGGCCACGAAGGCCCCGTCGGAGGAGGCCACGAGAATCTCCTTGTGCACCGCCACCAGGGATGCATCCACGCGCACGATGCGGCGGCTGGCCCGGCGTGCGGCGCGGTCGGCCTGCCGCAAGAGGGCAACCCGCGCGGCACCGTCGGCGTCCACGGCGGAGATCTCGGCGCCATACCGCACCGGCGCCCGGCGTCGCTTGACCGTTACCGCAGGGCCTCCGCCCCCGCCCCGGGCGATCCGCGCCGCCGTGTCGGCCGCCTCGGCGATTTCGTCCTCTTCGAGAGATTCGGCGTAGGCGTACCCCACAGCCTCCCCAGCCACCACCCGGACCCCCACGCCCAGATCCACACCGCCGCCGGCAACGCGGATCCGACCGTCCTCCATGCTCAGCGAGGCGCTTCGACGGTACTCGAAGTACAGGTCGGCGAAATCGCCTCCCTGTGCAAGCGCACGCGCGAGAACACGTTCGGCGAACGCCGGATCCACGCGGGAGGAGCCGCGCAGGAACGGAGCCTCGTACCCTCGAGCCAGCTGGGAAGTACGCGCCGGCACCTACGACGACTTCTTGCCGGCGTAGCGACGGCGGAAGCGATCGATGCGCCCCTCGGCGTCGATCTCCCGCGCCTGGCCCGTCCAGAACGGGTGACTTTCCGCCGAGATCTCCAGTCGAACCACCGGCACCTCGGCTCCGTCCAACTCCCGCACCTCCTTCGAGGTGAGCGTCGAGTAGGAGGTCCACTCCTTGCCCGTGGCGGAGTCTACGAAGATCACCTTGTGGTAGTCGGGGTGAACGCCCTTCTTCATCACGAAATCTCCTGTTGGGTTCGCCGGCGGTCGGGTCGGTGCGGCGGCTACCAGCTCGACTTGGTGACGCCCGGCAGGTCACCGCGAAGGGCCAGCTCGCGCAGCATGATGCGGCTTAGACCAAACTTGCGGTACACGGCCTTCGACCGCCCCGTCAGCTCGCACCGTCGCGTCTTGCGAGCCGGGCAGGAGTTGCGCGGAAGCCGGGCCATCTGCGCCATGATGTCGAACTTCTCGTCCGGCGGAATGTTCGGATCCTTCATCTTCTTGCGCAGCTCGGCGCGCCGGGCGGCGTACTTCTCGATGAGGGCGTCGCGCTTCTTGTCACGAAGAACTTGCGAAAGCTTGGCCATGGTGGGTCCCTTGCGCGGCCACCTTGCGAGCCGCGGACGCGGGAAACTACCCCCAATGCCCCACGGGTGCAAGCGTGCGCGCCTTGCGCAAATCTTACCGACGCCGAGACCTCGCGCCCTGTCGGCGCGAGGGGCTGCGGCCCCCGTCCAGCCCTGCCAGGCGGCGCAGGCGCTTGATCTCGGCCTCGTCGAGACGGCGAAAGGCGCCCTCACGCAGACCTTCGAGGGTCAGGTCGCCGATGGCCACCCGCACGAGTTTGAGCACGAAGTGACCGATGGCGTCTCCCATGCGGCGGATCTGGCGGTTGATTCCCTGATGGAGGGTCATCTGGACCCACGTGTTGGCCTCGGTCTCCCCGAGCACGAACAGTTCGTCGATGGGCGCCGTGACGGTCCCATCGTCGAGGGTCACACCGTTTCGCAGGGTCTCGAGCGCCCGCTCGGACAACCGCCCCTGAAACTTGACGTGGTAGGTCTTCGGGACCCGGTGGCGCGGATGGGAAAGACCCGCGGCGAGCGCGCCGTCGTTCGTCAGGAGGATGGCGCCGCGGCTGTGGTAGTCGAGCCGCCCCACCGGGTAGACGCGCTCGGACACGCCACGCACGAGGCTGCAGACCGTCGGCCGGCCGCGGTCGTCGGTGTCCCGTTCGGCCGAGCACACGACGCCGTCGGGCTTGTGGACCAGCAAGACGACGGGCTGTTCGAGGGTGACCACGCGGCCATCGACCCGCACCACCGCGCGCGACGGATCGACGGTGGTCCCCAGGGTCCGGACGACCCGGCCGTCCACACTTACCCGCCCCGCCTCGATGAGCGCCTCGCCCTGCCGGCGCGAGCACACCCCCGCGTGGGCCAGGAACTTCTGCAGCCGCATGGCCCCACGCCCTGCCGCCTGGTCCGTCACGGGTTCTCCTCGCGCGGTTCGGGCATGTCGGCCGACTCGACCCCGGGATCCGGCGCGGCGTCCTGCACCGCTGCATCGACGGCGTCCACCGGCTCCCCCTCAACCTCCGGCGCGGCGTCTTCGGCGGTCGGCACGCTCCTTCCTTCAGCCTGATCCGAGGGCTGGAACTCGTCCGGTGACGAACTTTCTCGATCGATCTCGGCCGAATCCCCCTCGGCCGGCCCCCCGGCGCGCTCGCCGTCCCCCACCACCGGGCCCGCAGCCGCGGGATCCGGCGCGTCCGAAGCACCGCCGTCGCCCACATCGCCGTCGAACGGTGATGCGGCTTCCTCGGACGATCCGACCCGCTCCGTCGATTCGGACCCGTCCACCGGCTCGCTCGGGCGCCCCGCGGCCCCTTCGGCCTCCTGTTCGGCGGCCGTCTCGCCCGCATCCAGATCCAGACGCGTCTGCCCCATGGCCTCCCGGGCCCGCTCGTCCTCGTTGCCTCCGTCCGGGAACCGTTCGCGCACGCGGGCCACGTCCTCCTCCGCCAGTTCCTCGAACTCCCGCAGCGCCGGCAACTCCCGCAGGCTCTTGAGGTTGAAGAACTCGAGGAAGCGCACAGTGGTGCCGTACAAGTGGGGTCGGCCGGGCACCTCCTTGCGCCCGACGATCTTCACGAGATCGCGTTCGAGCAGCACCCGAAGCACTGCCGAACAGTCCACGCCGCGCACGTGATCAACCTCGGCCTTCGTGATCGGCTGCCGATAAGCCACCACGGCCAGCGTCTCCAGTTGCGAACGGGAAAGGCGCGCCGGTTTGCCTGCCATGAGCCGTTGCACGTACGGCGCGTTGTCCGGACGGGTGCCGAAACGAAAGCCTCGCGCCACCTGTTGCAAGACGATCCCACGCCCCTCGTAGTGGGCCATCAATCGCTTGAGCCCTCGTTGGATCTGGCGCACCGTCGGATCCTTGAGGATCTGCCGGATCCGGCGGACGGTCAGCGGCCCGCTGGCGGCGAACAGGAGGCTTTCGAGGATCGACACGAGCCCCTCCGACACATCGCCGTCCTCCACCTGCGAAAGGTCGTCCTCCGGCTCCATGGGCAGTTCGGAGACCAGGCCGTCCTGCGCCGCTTCGCCGCCGCCCGCGTCCTTCGAGTCCTCGGCCGCCGGCCCGTCCACCTCGGGCTCGGCGGCCGGATCGGGCGTCTTCGACGTTTCGGAAGCCGCGGAATCGCCAGACTCCGCGGGGGTCCCGGACGACTCGCGCCCACCCGTGCCGTCCGCACCCGCGGGCGATGGGACGGCGGGGGCCGGATCGGCCTGTGGGGCGTCCCCGACCATCCCGGGCGTACCGGAGGCGGCCGGCTCGTCAACCTTGTCGGGAGGCGTCATCGTCGTGCTCGTCCCCGGATCCCCGGGCCGGCTCTTTTAGCGCGTCTTCGCCGGGGTGGGAAGCACCCGGTCGCCCGGCCTTTCCAGGGCCTTCACCGTCGCCGGTCACAGGCACCTTCTCCGCCGGTCGATCGCCCCCGACGTCACCAATCTCCTCCCGTGGTGGGGGAGGGCCGGCGATGCCTTCTTCGTCCATAACGGATGAAATGCTCGCGACCGCCTCCGGTAACGCCTCCGCTTCGACCTTGCGTTCAATCCAGAGGTTCTCGCTCTCAGCCGGTTGGTGCACCGACAACAGCCCGAGCTTGACCATTTCGAGAATGCTCATGAGCGTCACCACGAGCATCGACCGCAGCTCCTGCTCGCTGTTCCAGGTCCGTCCCAGGAACAGGCTCTCGAAGGTCAGCGACGGCGCTTCGACCAGCATCAACGCCAGCTGCCGCATCCGCTCTCGCACGGTGATCCGTTCGAGCACCACCTCGTGTTGTTTCTGGATTCGGGCCTTTTCGAGTACGCGGTGGAACGCTTCGGCCAACCGAAACAACGTGATCGGCGCGAGGCCCGGGTCCACCGGCGGCAGTTCGACCGCACCGCCGCGAAAGAAGACGTCCCGCCCCTCGATGGGTAGGGCGTCCATGCGCTCGGCGGCGTCTTTGAAGGTGCGGTACTCCAGCAGTTGCTCCACGAGCCGCGCCCTCGGGTCCTCGGCCTCCTCCTCCTCTTCGTCGTCTTCGGATGCCGGCCGTGGCAGGAGCTCGCGGCTCTTGAGCCAGGCGAGCGTGGCCGCCATCACCAGGTAATCGCCCGCCACCTCGATGTCGAGCGCCTGCATGAACGCGAGGTATTCGAGGTACTTGCGGCAGACGAACGCGATCGGAATGTCCAGGATGTCGAGTTCGTGGCGCCGAACCAGGTGCAGCAGAAGGTCGAGCGGCCCCTCGAAGACGTCGAGTTCGATCTCGTAGGCGTCCTCGCTCTCCATGGGGGGCGACGCCGTGGGGGCGTTCGTTGTCATCGGGGGCCCTAGCCAGCGATGGCGACGACGAGCGCCTCAGCGAGACGGTACAGGGGGTGCATCAAGAAACCGAGCAGGACACGGCCCAGCGGGAGGATCACGAGCGCCAGCAGGATCCAGGGGCCGTATTGCCGGAGGGCGTCGTCCACGTGCTGCCGCTTCGCGCCGAGGGCCCACGCCAGGATCTTGCCACCGTCGAGGGGATGGATCGGGATGAGGTTGAACGCGAACAGCACGAGGTTCAGCGTGTAGAAGACGAACAACGGATGGTCCGCCGACAGCGTGCCGATGGGTACACCGAACCGCGCCACGAGCCCGATGGCCACGCCGGAGACGATGGCCAACAACAGGTTCATCGCCGGCCCGGCGAGCGCCACGAGCGCCATGCCGCCGCGCATGGACACCTTGCGCCGATAGAGCACCGGGTTCGTCGGGACGGGGCGCCCCCACCCGAACAACATTCCCGGTCCCGACAGCGCGAACACGACGGGCAGCAGGATCGTTCCCACCGGATCGGCGTGGGCCAGGGGGTTGAGCGTGACGCGTCCTTCGCGGCGGGGGGTCGGGTCGCCGAGCCAGTCGGCAACCTTTGCGTGCGAGAACTCGTGCAGGGCGATGGCCGCGACCAGGCAGATGAGAAAGATCCCCGCCCGTCGGAGGTCGGCAGCGCCGAGGGCGACGAGCCCGAAGTTCGTATCGAAGGGGGCGAACGTGGCTACCACGAGGGCCTCGTCTTCGGGCACACCGGGTCTTGGCGGCACCTGCGCCGCCGCCCGTGTGCCCCGGGACGGCCGAGGTGGTTAGCAGCCACCGCGAACCTCGTCAACGCGTCCGCCGCCTACGGCGCGCTCTACGCCCTGGGGTGATGCCGGTCATAGGCGTCGCGCACGTGGTCCTTCGTCACGTGCGTGTAGATCTCCGTGGTGGAGATGTCTGCGTGCCCGAGCAGCGCCTGCACCACGCGCAGGTCCGCGCCGCCTTCCAGCAGATGCGTGGCGAAGCTGTGGCGGAGTTTGTGCGGGGAGATCGGCCGCGTGATACCCGCTGCGAGGGCATGTTCGCGCAACCGCCGGAAGAACCCGGTGCGCCCGAGCGGCCGCCCCCGCGCGCCGAGGAACACGGCCGCGAGCCGGCCGCCACTGCGGTCGAGGGCCGGCCGCCCGCCCGTAAGATATGCGTCAAGCGCCTGCACCGCCGGTTGGCCCAGGGGCACGAAACGCTCCTTGTCTCCCTTGCCACGCACGCGGGCCACGTTCTCATCGAGGTGCAGCGCCTCGAGCGTAAGTCCCAGGGCCTCGGAGATCCGACAGCCGGTGGCGTACAAGAACTCGAGCAGTGCGGTGTCACGCAGCCCCAGCGGTGTGTCCGTCCCCGGTGCGGCGAGCAGGGCCTCGACCTCCTCACGCGACAACAGTTCCGGCAGCTTCCGCCCCTTCTTGGGCATCGCGATCCCCTGCGTCGGATCCTGCTCGACGAGCCCCTTTCGGCGGGCCCAGCGAAAAAAACCTCGGATGGCGACCCAGCGCCGGGCCTGTGTGCCGGTGGTGTGCCCCGCC
>JALSIN010000172.1 GCA_026989935.1 Polyangiaceae bacterium
TGGGGGAGGGGCACCTGCTGTTCCTGTGGCAGGTGCCGGCCGGGAACGTGGGGGCACAGGTGCGGTGGGAATTACTGGCGCAGATCCTCGGCTCCGGCGAAAATGCGTGGCTTTCGCAGCGGCTCGTACGGAACACCGGGCTGTTGTCCTCGGTGCATGCGGCCTTCTACCCGGGGCGGCTCGGCGCCGTGTTCGCCGTGTACGCGACGGCGGCGTTCGAGGATGTGCCCCGGGCCGAACGGGCGGTGCCCCGCGCCGTGGCGGAGCTTGCCGCTCGCGGGCTGTCGCATGCCATGTTCGTGCAGGCGCGGGCCGTCCTGCGTGGGGACGAGTGGGTGACCGAGGAGACGGCCGCCGGCCGTGCCCAGGCAATGGGATCGCATCTTATCCTGTACGGAAATCCACGGGCGGGGCCGGCCCGGCGAGCCGCTTTCGCCGCCACCGCCCGCGAGGCCGTCGAAGCCGACCTCGAGCGTCTTTTGCAGCCGGACACTCCGTTCGTCACGGGGGTGTGCGTGCGCGACGGGCGGATGGCTCGGGCGTTACGGCGCCGATCGAAGCCTCGCTCGGGACCGCTCGTGCGTGCCCGGGCACCCGAGGGGCCGCTGGAACCGTGGGTGGAGCGGCTCGACAACGGCGTGACCCTGTGCGCGGTGCAGGATCCGTCGCTGCCGGTCGCGTGCGGGACCGTGGCCTTTCGCGCCGGCCAACTCGTCGAACCCGAGGAACTGGCGGGGATCTCCGTGCTGGCGACGCGTTGTGCGGCGCTCGCGACGGTCGATCGTGGTGCACCGGCCCTGGCGGAGGCGCTCGCGTTGCGGTGCGCGTCGATCGATCCTTTTTCGGGCCGAACGCTGTCGGGACTGTCGTTCGACGCCGCCGCCCCCGAACTCGACGACGTGCTGGACTTGGTGACCGAGTGCCTCGCTGAGCCGGCGTTCGACGAGGAACTCGTCTACGACGAGCGGCGGATCCTGATCGAGGAGATCCGCGGCCGACGTGACGACCTGTCGTGGACGGCGGGGCGGGCGGCGCTGTCGGCGCTGTACGGCGACCATCCGTTCGCGCGGGATCGCCTCGGTACGGTGACGACGGCCCGGCGGCTCTCGCCGGGCGTGGTACGCGAGCATTTCTTCGAGCGCGTCGCCGTGCGGGCCCCCGTCGTCGGGATCGCGGGCGCCTTCGATATGGATCGCGTGCGCCAGTGCCTTTCGGAGTGGCCGTCGCGCCGCCGGGGCGGCCGCCGGGGCCCGCGGCCCCCGGGTGTGACGCGCCGTCCGGGCGGGAAGACCGTCCGCCGCGCCCGCGCCCGCGCCCAGACGTACCTGGCAATCGCCTTCGAGGCGCCGCCGATTGGCGACGAGCGGGTGGTGGCACTCGACGTGGCCATCGCGCTGCTGGGTGGCCAGGGAGGACGTCTGTTCCAGGCCCTGCGGGAGGAGGAGGGGCTCGTCTACAGCGTCTCGGTCTCGGCGACGCACAACGAACTCGGCGGGCACGTCCTCGTGCGGGCGACCACGACGCCGTCGAAGGCGCAGCGGACGGTTGCTCGGATCTTCGAGGTGCTCGGAGAACTCACGACCGGCCAGGTCACCGAAGAGGCGATCGCCCATGCCCGGCGCTTCCTGGTGGGGCAGCACGCGGCCGCGTACGAGCGTCGGGCAGCGGTGGCCGCCGCCATGGCCTTCGATGAGATCCGGGGGCTCGGCGCCGCGTACCACCGGGGGTACCCGGACCGGCTCCGGGCGGTGGATCGTGCCGCGATCCTTGCCGTGGCCCGCGAGACGTTCGACCGAGACCGCAGCGTCACGGCGTTCGCGGGGGCCGCGGCGTAGGAGGGCGGGGGGCACCGGCCTGCGGAACCCCCGTTGCTCGCGGCCGACCGGGCTACGACAGCGAGATCACGTACAGGTCGTAAAGCGCGTGCGTCCAGGCGGCGACGGCGAAGCCCCGGACCAGGTAGACCATCGCGAAGAACAAACCCGCGAAGGTACGGTAGACGAACGCGGAGAACAAAAACGGCTCCCCGGCCGGCCCAACGTGGTGCGCGAGGGAGAACAACACCGACGAGAGCGCCACCGCGAGCGCGAGGGCCCGGCGCCGCCCTGTCAGCCCCGCGATCAGGAAGGCCAGGGAGCGCAGGAGTGCGACTCGGAAGACGAGTTCCTCGTGGAACCCGGCGCCCGCGGACACGACGAGGACCTCGATGGGGCCGGCGAACCCGGACAACGCGAGGCCGGGGAGGAAGGGGGCCATGCGCGCGAGGACGAACAGGATGACCGAGCCCATCGAGACCGCGTAGAACGCCGACTCGGCCAGCATGGGAAGAAAGATCCGTGGGTCGAAGGCACCCGCATGGCGTAGGAGGACGAGAATGGCCGCGTAGGCCAGAAGCATTCCAGCGAGGGTCGCCAGGTAGCTGGTCATGTCGTACTCGGCCAGGGCGATGAGGCGGCGGGTCAGGAAGTCCACGCCGTTTTGGCCCCGCCCCGTGAGGATCCCAAGCTGGTAGGTCACGAACAGCGGGAAGACCAGGATTGCGCTCGAAAGACCGTCGATCCGCCCGGCCAGATACGACCGCAGCGGTCCTGGGCGCCGGGGGGGGCGAGACCCGTCGTGGCGGCCCTTGCTCACGCCGACGACTTTGGTTCATGATGCGGTCCCGCGCAACCTCGCGGGCGTTTTGCGCGCCATGGAACCGACCTCGACCGCTTCGGCCGTTCGCACCGCCATCGGTGTGTTCGTACTCGGTGGCGTGGGGGCGCTCGTGCGTGTCACGTCGGCCTCGTTTCTCGATCGGCTCCTCGCGCAGCGGTTGCCCCACGTGGGGACGCTGGCGGTGAATCTCCTCGGGTGCCTTCTGTTCGGCTTCCTCGGCGGCTTGCTGACGGGGACCGCGCGGGTCGTCGTACTCGGCGGGTTGCTCGGTGCGTTGACGACCTACAGTACCTTCGCGTGGTTGCTCGTGGACCTCGGGCGGTCGGGTCGATTCGCCACGCTGGCGATCCACACGGCGACCCATCTGGTGGGTGGGACTGGTTGTGTCGTTCTTGGGCTCTTCGCGGCCCGTGTGATCGCGCGCAACGTGTGAATCGATCCGGGCGCGAGCACGGCCCGTCCGGTGCTGCGCCCACGGGGCACCCACCTGGCGGGAAGCGGGGGGTATTCCAGGGGCCGCAGGCAGCGCGGGCGTGGATGCACCGGCGACCCCACGGCGGAAGGCACTGGCGCACAGGTTCGCGGCTCGAAAGGGGGCATTCCTTGCCGACGCGGTGGCCCGGCGGCGCGGACGATGGGGGGACTCACGAATCGCACGTGCCCACCTGCGGGGCCGAGGGAGGCGTTTCGGGACTGCGTACCGCAGGGCCAGCGGTGGCGCGGTGCGTACTCAACGACGCCGTGTCGTGCGCTTTCGGCGGGACGTGACGGTCTTTTTTTTCTTCTTGGCCGGGGTTTTCTTCCTGGCCGGAGTCTTCTTCTTGGAAGCAG
>JALSIN010000173.1 GCA_026989935.1 Polyangiaceae bacterium
CTACGGTCCGTGCCCGTCGGGCCTGGACGAGGAGTGCCCGCAGAACTGGGACGGGGGGCAGTATGGGGTGCCGGGGGGATTGGAAGCACGGTGCATCAAATCTGAAGAAAACGGGATTATCTACAGCAGGTGCGAACCACAGACCTTCGTGGAACCCCCACAAAACGGCGGTTATTGTGTTTGTCCTGCGGTGATCGATGAACTGTGGCCGGGGTGGTATTCATGTCCCACTCTGGTCTTACCCGGCGAGAAAGGTTGGTGCTGGCTAAGTTGCTATGGAGAAGATGATCTTTGCCCTGCAGGCATGGTGTGTCGTAACGGAACCACATGTTGGTGGAAACACGAGTGACGATGGAAGCGATGCGGACCCTCGAACGAATGCGGCGGCCGGTCGGCCTCGGGGTGCTGGTTCTTGCGGTCGTGGTGGGCGGCTGCGGGCCGCGGCAGGCGGCGCTGTCGCCGTCGGGGGACGGGGGCGGGAGCGTGGGTGGGTCGCGTGGCGGTGGGGGCAGCGGGGGCGTGGTGAGCACGACGGGGTCGGGGACGGGCACCTCGACGAGCACGACGACCACCACGACGACGACGAGCACGACGGCGGTGGACACGGGGACGGGGGACACGGGGACGAGCGGGGGCGTGGTGAACTACTACGGGCCGTGCCCGTCGGGGCTGGACGAGGAGTGCCCGCAGAACTGGGACGGGGGGCAGTATGGCGTGCCTGGCGGGCTGAGTACTCGGTGCCTACGTCCAGTCGAAAACGGGGTGGTCTACAGCGTGTGCGAGCCGGAGGCGTTCGTGGAGAGCCCGCAAAATGGTGGTGGGATCTTTTGCCCCGAGGTGGTGGACGAGTCATGGATGGGCATCGTTGCGTGGGACGACTTGCCGCAAGGGGAGAGCTTTTGTCGGATCCTGTGTCTCAAGCCGGACGATACGTGCCCTTCGGGGATGGTGTGTCGGAACGGAGCCAGATGTTACTGGAAGCACGAGTGACGATGGAAGCGATGCGGACCCTCGAACGAGTGCAGCGGCCGGTCGGCCTCGGGGTGCTGGTTCTTGCGGTCGTGGTGGGCGGCTGCGGGCCGCGGCTGCGCGGGAAGCGGGGCCGAGGGCCCGGGTAGGGCCGGGGCGACTCCGGCAGCGAACGACGCGGGTCGCGGGGGGGACCGGCGACGGTGGACGGGACGTGGGCCGGAGGTAGGCGCGGCGAGCCGGCCTCCGGGGATCCGAAGGTGCGACCCTGCCGCGGCCGGTGGCAGGGGCCGAAGGTGCGAAGCGGCGTGGGGCGGTGCCCGGTCGCGGCGGGCGCGACGGAAGGGGCGGTGGGCCGCCGGGCCCTTCGCGGCGGGGCGAACGGGCGGGATCGGGGGCGTGGCGGGACCCGGCGTACGGCGGTTGACGGTGGGCGCGGGCGTGGGTAGGCACGCGCCATGTCCGCCCGCGCCGAACGCCCCGCACGCCCCGTGGATCCGCACACGCTGGACCTGCTCGAAAAGACGATCCAGGGGCTCGCCATGGACGCGGTGGAGACGGCGCGCTCCGGCCACCCCGGGATGCCGATGGGGATGGCACGGCCGGCCGCCGTGCTGTGGAGCCGCTTCCTGGTGGCGGATCCGGCCGAGCCCGCCTGGCCCGACCGCGACCGTTTCGTCTTGAGCGCCGGGCACGGCTCCATGCTCCTGTACGCGCTCTTGCACCTGCACGGATACGATCTATCGTTGGACGATCTCGCGCGTTTCCGGCAGTGGGGGTCGAAGACGCCCGGCCACCCGGAGTTCGGCGAGACCCCCGGCGTGGAGGTGACGACCGGCCCCCTCGGCACGGGGTTCGCCGCGGGCGTGGGAATGGCGCTGGCCGAGCGTTTCCTGGCCGCCCGGTACAATCGCCCTGGGCACGTGGTCGTGGACCACTTCGTGTACGGGATCGTCAGCGACGGCGACCTGATGGAGGGCGTGTCCGCCGAGGCCGCGAGCTTCGCCGGGCACCAGGGCCTCGGCAAGCTCGTGTACCTGTACGACGCCAACGGGATCAGCATCGACGGCTCGACGGATCTTGCGTTCACCGAGGACGTGCGCGCCCGTTTCGAAGCATACGGGTGGCACGTGGCGGTCGTGGACGGCTACGACGACGGGGCCGTCACCGAGGCCCTGGCGGCGGCCCGGCGGCAGCTCGAACGGCCGAGCCTCATCGTCTGCCGCACCGAGATCGGGCGCGGAAGCCCGCACAAGGCGGGGACGGCAGACGTCCACGGGGCGCCCCTGGGGGCCGACGAGGTGGCGGCGACGAAGCGCGCGATGGGGTGGCCGACCGATCCGTTCCACGTGCCGCCCGCGCTTGCGTCCTATCGGGAAGCATTCCTCCGCGACGGGGCGAAGGCCCGGTCGGACTGGCGGGCGCACTTCGACGCCTACGCCGCCGCCGAACCGGCGCTCGCCCGGGAACTGACCGACCTGCTCGACGGCAAGCTCCCGGACGGGGTGTTCGACGACCTGCCGCGCTTCGAGCCGGGGGCGTCGCTGGCCACGCGCAAGGCGGGCAAGAAGGTCCTGGCCGCGCTCGGGGCGCGTCACCCGACGCTGCTGGGCGGCTCGGCCGACCTGACCGCCTCGAACGGCGTCGGACTGCCCGGCGAGCCGGCGCAGGGGCCGAACGACCCGGCGGGTCGCAACGTCCACTTCGGGGTGCGCGAGCACGCCATGGCGGGGATCTGCAACGGGCTGGCCCTGCACGGCGGCGTGCGGCCCTACGACGCCACGTTCCTCGTGTTCTCGGACTTCATGCGCGGGTGCCTGCGCCTTGCGGCGCTCATGAAGCTTCCCGTGCTGCACGTCTTCTCCCACGACAGCTTCTACCTGGGCGAGGACGGTCCCACCCACCAGCCGGTCGAACACCTGTGGAGCCTGCGTGCGATCCCGAATCTCGACGTGGTGCGGCCCGCCGACGCGAACGAGACGGTGGGCGCCTTCGTACACGCCCTGCGCCGCGGACCGGAGGACGGCCCCACGGCGATCTGCCTGACGCGGCAGGCCGTACCGGTCCTTCCGGGCTCGCGCCGCGACGTCACGTGCGGCGCCTACGTCCTGTGGGAGCCCGACGGCGGCGCGCGCGACGGGGTGCTCATCGCCACCGGGTCCGAGGTGGCCCTGTGCCTGGAGGCGGCCCGGCGCCTCGAGACCGAGCACGGGCGCCGCGTGCGGGTCGTGTCGATGCCCTGCGTCGAGGCCTTCGACCGGGCCGACCCCGCCCATCGAGACGCCGTCTTGCCCCCCGCGTTGCGCCCCCGCCTGGTCGTGGAGGCCGGCGTGACGCTCGGCTGGTGTCGGTACGCGGACGGCGCGGTCGGCCTCGACCACTTCGGGGCCTCGGCGCCGGCGGCGGACCTGGCCGAGCGCTTCGGTTTTACGCCCGAGGCGGTCGCGGCGCGCTTCTTGGCCCTGGCGGAGGGCGAAACCGGGGGCTAGAGCGCATCTCAAAAATGGAGGCGTC
>JALSIN010000174.1 GCA_026989935.1 Polyangiaceae bacterium
GGCCGGCCTAGAAGCCAAACTTGCCGTAGATGAGGAAGGCCGTCACGAACATGAAGATGACGAGGGACTCCACGAACGCCAGGCCGAGCAGCATGGGCGTGAAGACCTTTTCGACGGAGTTCGGGTTGCGGCAGATCCCCTCGAGCGCGGCCGAGGCCGCCCGGCCCTGACCGAGGCCGCCGCCGAAGACGGCCAGGCCCATCCCGAGGGCCATGGCGATGGCGTAGATGCCGTCGTTGGGGCCGCTGTGACCCTCGGCCGCGAGCGCGAGGGACGGCGCCAGGAAGATGGACGCGAACAGGGTTGCGAAGGTGGCGATGCGCTTGCTCATGGAAGGTGCCTCTTTCTTGGAAACTTGGGGAGACGGAGGTTTGGGGATGAGAGGGCGGCAGGAGCCTAGTGGTCCTCCGCGTGCTCGAGCGCGAGCCCGATGTAGACGATGGTCAGCAGGGTGAACACGAGGGTCTGCACGATGGCGACGAGGGTGCCGAGTAGCAAAAACGGCACCGGCACCACCAGGGCGAACAGCCCCATCACGACCCCGAGGACCTTGTGGTCGGCGAGGATGTTACCCATCAGCCGCAGGGCGAGCGACACCGGGCGCACGAAGTGGCTGACGATCTCGATGGGCAGCATCAAGGGTGCCATCCAGTAGAAGCCGCCGATCTTGGGCCCCAGGAAGTGGGCCAGGTACGACAGCCCGTTGCGCCACACGCCGACCACGTTGTAGACGACGAAGACGATGACGGCGAGGGCGAGGTTCGTCTTGAGGGTGTCCGTGGCTGGCAGGAATCCGGGGACGAGCCCCTGGATGTTGCACATGAAGATGAACAGCGCCAAGGTGCCGATGAAGGGCAGGAAGCGCTCGGCGTCCTCCTCGCCCATGACGTCGGCCGAGTAGCGATAGCACGCCCCCACGAAGCCGTCGATCATGGCCGCGAGCGTGAACCTGGCCGGCGGCAGCACGCCGCCGTTCGAGGCGGCCAGGTGGGCCCGGTAGCGGGCGGTTGCCAGGAGGATCACCAGGCACCCGATCACCGCCGCCACCACGTGGGTCATCGTAAAGTGCGTGGCCTGGAACATCATCCAGGTCCAGTCGCGCGCGAGCCCCTCGGCGAAGTGCGCTTCGAGCGCGCGCCAGGCGTCCGGGAGGAGGACGGAGAGCCAGGTGTCGTGGTCGCCCATGTCGGTGGTCGGCGTTGTGGGTCGGCCCCTATGAGACGTGTTTGCGGGACGAGACGGCGAAGACGGCCAAAGAGAGGATGAGCCCGGCCGCGACCCCCTCGGGTCGCGCGCGCATGTACCAGAGGACCCCCCCCAGTGCAAGCGCCCAAAGCGGCCATTTGAGCCAGAAAAACGGCACGAACGATCGGGGGCGGTCGCCGTTCGATCCGAACGCGGCCGCCCCGGCGGCGAGCCGGGCGGCGGTGCGCGAAAGCAGGGCGAGGTGGGCCAGCCCGAGGATCAAGCCGGCGACGATCCCGAGCGCCAGCGCGGCGTCCACGGGCGCCAGGACGCCCGCTGCCACGAGGCCGAGGAGGCCGGTCCGGCGTGCGGTATCTCGCAAGAGGCGCCGGGCCCGTGCCACGAGCGCTTCGTGGACGGCCCGGTGGTGGTCCGCCGCGGTGTGGCGGTCGTGGGGCGGCTCGACCGACATGGTGAGAATGCTCAGCGGTCCGGCCGATCGCCCTCGTTCGCTCCCTCGGCGCGCGCGTGGCGGCGCACGCGCCCGGCGGCCCGCACGACCGACAGCACGGCCGCCCCGAGCCCCACGGCGAGGCCCGCCAGGCTCGTCCACGGCGCGCCGCCGAGGCGGCGCTCCAGGTAGATCCCCCCGAACACGCCCACCGCGACCGAAAGCCCCATCTCGATCCCCACCGTGGACGCCTGCGCGTACCGGAACCAGGGGGCCCGCCGGGTCATGCCGCCAGGTCCCGCAGGGCCTCGGCCGCGGCCTCGAGGGTGCGGTCGAGGACGTCGTCGTCGTGGGCCGCCGACACGAAGCACGCCTCGAAGGCCGACGGCGGCAGCAGCACGCCGCGGCGCAGCATGGCCGCGTGGAACCGGGCGAAGGCCCGGGTGTCGGTGGCCTTGGCGTCGTCGTAGTTTCGCACCGGGCGGTCCGTGAAGAAGGCGGTCCACATGGACTCGCACCGCTGCACGACCACCGGCACGCCCGCGGCCCGCGCCGCCTGGGTGATCCCGTCGGCCAGGCGCTCGGTGGCCGCCCGCAGGCGGTCGTAGGGCGGGGCGTCGCACAGCGCTTCGAGCGTCGCAAGGCCCGCGGCCACGGCGATGGGATTGCCGCTCAAGGTGCCCGCCTGGTAGACGGGGCCGGCCGGGGCGAGCCGCTCCATGACGTCGCGCCGCCCGCCGTAGGCGCCCAGGGGCATCCCGCCGCCGGCGATCTTCCCCAGGCACACCAGGTCCGGCCGCACGCCGAACCGCTCGGCCGCGCCGCCGAGGGCCAGGCGAAAACCGGTCATCACCTCGTCGAAGACGAGCAGGGCGCCGAACTGGGTGCACAACTCGCGCAGCCCGGGCAGGTATCCCGGTTCGGGAGGGATACATCCCATGTTGCCCGCGACCGGCTCGACGAGGACGGCGGCCACGTCGCCCGCATGGCGCTCGAAGGCCGCCCGGGCGGCGTCCAGATCGTTGTAGGGGATCACGACGGTGTCGGCGACGGCGCCGGGGGGTACGCCCGCGCTGCCGGGGATCCCGAGGGTGGCCGCGCCCGATCCCGCGGCGGCGAGCAGGGCGTCGGCGTGGCCGTGGTATCCCCCGTCCATCTTGACGATCTTCGTGCGGCCGGTGGCCCCGCGCGCGAGGCGGATCGCGCTCATGGTGGCCTCCGTGCCGGAGTTTACGAGGCGCACGAGGCCGCCTTCGAGGGCCGGGTGCAGTGCGCACAGCCGCTCGGCGAACGCGACCTCGGCCGCGGTGGAGACGCCGAAGGAAAGGCCGCCCTCGGCGGCCCGGCGCACGGCGTGGATCACCGGCTGCGGGGCGTGGCCCAGGATCGCGGGGCCCCAGCTTCCGATGTAGTCGATGACCCGCGCGCCGTCGGCCGTCACGAGGTGGGGGCCTGCGGCCCGCTCGACGAACAGCGGCGGCTCGTCCACGGCGCGAAACGCCCGCACGGGGCTGTTGACCCCGCCCGGAAGCACGGCGGCGGCGCGGGCGGCGAGGTCGCGGCTGTTCGGACCGGGCGTGGCGTCGGGGTCCGGGGGCGTGGCGGCCATGCGGCGGACCGTATCAAAATCAAAACCGGTCGCGGCCGTCGGGCCGGGGGCGCGCCGGTCCGCGAGCGAAACGAGTATCGCGCCCCCGGGCGAACGAGGCGCGGGCGTCGAGCACGGCGCGGACGTAGCGTGCCGTGGCTGCGGGGAGGCGGCCACGGCGCCGGTAGCGCGCCGCGTTGCCGGGGCCGGCATGGTAGGCTGCCAGTCCCCAACGCACGGACCCGTCGAATCGGTCGATCATGCGCCGTAGGTAGTAGCAGCCGGCCTCGAGGTTCGACGCCGGGCGCCGCCGGTGGACCGGGCGGCCCAGGCGCCGCGCGATCCCCCGGGCGGTGGCCGGCATCAATTGCATTAGGCCCACGGCGCCCGCCGGGCTTCGGGCCGCCGGGTCGAAGCGGCTCTCCGTCCAGACGACGGCGGCGACGAGGGCCGGGTCCAGGCCATGGGCGCGTGCTGCGCGCTCGACGAGCGGGCCATAGCGCTCGATCCGCTCGGAGGCCGCGGGCGACGTTTCCGGGGGGGCGGCGGCGGACCAGTCGATCCGCCCGTCCGCATGGGCGCGATGCCCGCATCCGAGGGCGACGAGGGCTGCCAGCGCAAGGACGGCGGTGCCTTTCTGCGCCAATTGCGCAATTTGGATGCTGTGCGTTCCACCGTGCATGGGATCGCCCAAGGGGGCGGTCGTGACGATAGACGGGGCGGCCATGCGGGCCAACGAATCGGCAGAACCGTCGTCGCCGGGCCGGCGCGTGGTGCGCAAGACAGGCCGCCTCGGGTCTGCTCGTTCGAATTGGTCGTTTCCAGTGGTATCTTCGGGAATATGCGGCTTCGCCTCGCCCCCGTCGTCTTGCTCTCGCCCCTCGCCTTCGCCGCGCCGTCGGCCTCGGCCGCGCCGCCGGGGGTGGAGGACATCGCGGTGCCCCGGTGGTCCCGCGGGCCGCTCGTACTCGACCTGTCCCAGCCCGCGCAGGTGCTGGTCGAGCGCTACGTCGCGGATCATACGGTGGAGCAGCCGGACTTCTGGAGCCTCGACGAGGTGGCCGAGGACGCCGTGGACCTGCCCGCGGTGCCGCCGGGGGACGCCGGTGGCGGGGCGCTGCCGGACGGGTGGGTGCAGCAGGGCGACGTGGTTTTTTCGCCCGAGCAGCTCGAACGGATCGCGAACCCCGACGCACCGCCGTTGCCGGGGGTCGAGGACCTGCCGGGCAACAAGTACCCGCGCAAACACACGGTCTTCTTGAACTTCAACGGGGGGATGCTCTACGTGGGGGCCGACAACTCGGCCGAGAGCAAGTCCACGCTCGCCAAGCAAGGGGTCTACCCCACCTACACGGGCGGCAACACGAAGGCCCTGGCGGCCATCGAGGCCTTCAAGGCCGACGTGGCCAAGTACGGCATCCGCGTGCTCTACCTGGAGCGGCCCAACAAGACCGTTCCGTACACGATGGTCATGATCGGCGGAAGCTGGCAGGACACGAACATCGGCGACCCGGCCGGCGGCGTTGCGCCCGGGACGGACTGCGAGGCGCTGGGCCAGCGCCACGTGGTCTACACGTTTGCGAACGCCTCGTGGGGGTCGCTCCAGATCGCGAACGTCTCGTCCCAGGAGGCGGGGCACGCCTGGGGGCTCGATCACAGCGCCAACTGTGAGAGCGTGATGGCCTACTGCGGCGGCGGGGATCAGTCCTTTTCGGACACGTGCGATCCCCTGTGCGAGCAGGCCTGCCAGGGCGCCGCCGGGTGCAAACCCACGCACGAGAAGTACTGCCCGCCGGGCCAGCAAAACGAGGACGCGGAGCTTACCTACATCTTCGGAACGAACGAGCCGGACATGGTGCCGCCCACGGTCGAGATCGTCTCGCCGGCCGACGGCGACACCTTCGATCCCGGCGCCAACGTCGAGCTGCGGGCCACGGTGGATGACGATTACGGCGGCGTCGGCTGGAAGATCACCGTGGAGAAGGACGGCGAGGCGGTCTTCGACCAGGTGGACTACAAGAAGGAGTGGCTCGACGAAAACTACCGCGTGGCGATCAACCTGTCGGGGGTCGAGCCGGGCACGTACGTGTTCCGCGTCACGGCCGAGGACCACGCCGACCACATCACCGTCGGGGAGGTGACGTTCTTCGTGGGAGACGGCGTCGGTGCGACCGGCGGCGGTGGAGATCCTGGGACCGGTGGGGGGACCAGTGGCGGCACCGGCGGCGGGGGCGAGACGGGCGCTGGCGACGGCACCGCTGGGACCGGTGGGATCGAAAGCGGTTCCGGCACGGGTGGCGAGGCCTCCAGCGAGGAGGGCGGATGCAGCGTGGCGGCGCGTCCTTCCGGCCCGGTGGGCCTGGCCGGGCTCCTGCTGCTGGCCGGTTGGGTGCGCATCCGCCGCCGCATTTAGTCCGCGCAATCCGCGCAGATTCCCGGCATGGCGGGAGTTGATCCCCGCGCCAAGATCCTTATCCTTGCCGCCCTCCCAGCGTCCGCGGGTGGACGCACGGCTGGGGTCGGCCGCACGCGGCCCCCGCGCGGGCGGGCGTATGCGCCCAACAGCCAAGGACATCGCTTCCATGAGCACCTTCGATCAAGCCGTCGTACGCACCGGCGGCAAACAGTACCGCGTCGAACCGGGCATGGTCCTTCGCGTCGAGAAGCTCGATGCCGAGCCGGGCGCCACGGTGGAGCTGACCGACATCCTCCTCGCCGGGCGAGGGGACCAGGTGACCGTCGGGACCCCGACCGTCGCCGGGGCGAAGGTCGTGGCCAAGGTCCGGGCGCAGGGCCGCGGCCGCAAGGTGATCGTGTACAAGTTTCGGCGCCGCAAGAACTATCGCCGCCGCCGGGGGCACCGGCAGCCCTACACGGAGCTTTCGATCGAGCGCATCGAGGCGTAGGAACACGAAGGACCAGCAGGAGCCGAGCACCATGGCACACAAAAAAGGACAAGGTTCGATCAAGAACGGCCGGGACTCGAACGCGCAGTTTCGTGGCGTCAAGCGCTTTGGCGGCGAGTTCGTCCGCGCCGGCAACATCCTCGTGCGGCAGGTCGGGGCGTCGGTCAAGGCCGGCCCCAACGTGGGCATGGGCAAGGACTTTACCCTGTTCGCGCTGTGCGACGGGAACGTCCGCTTCTTCCGCCGCGGCCGCACGCGCCGGGCGTTCGTGGCCGTCGATCCGGTGGCCTCGACCGAGTCGTAGCCCCGGCCTCGTTGGCCGGAGCACCCGCCCATGACGTCGTTCGTCGATCGCGTCCGCGTCTACGTGGAGGCGGGCAAGGGCGGCGCCGGGGCGGTGGCCTTTCGCCGCGAGGCGCACGTGCCGCGCGGCGGCCCCTCCGGTGGGGATGGGGGCGACGGCGGGGACGTCGTGCTCGTGGGCGATGCAGGGCTTTCGACCCTGCTCGACCTGCGGTACCGCAAGCACCTGCGCGCCGAGGCCGGGCGGCCGGGGGCCTCGAAGGACCGCCATGGGCGCGCCGGACGAGACCTCGAGGTGCGCGTGCCCCTCGGGACGGTCGTGATCTGCGAGGAGGACCTGTCGCCGGGTGGCGACGAAGCGCCCCCGCGCCCGGGGTCTGCGCCGCGGGTGCTCGGGGAGGTGCTGCGGCATGGCCAGCGGCTCGTCGTCGCCCGCGGCGGCCGTGGGGGGCGTGGCAACATCCACTTTCGAGGGCCCACGCGGCAGGCGCCCGACGAGGCCGAGCCGGGCACCCCGGGCGAGGCGAGGTGGGTTCGACTCGAGCTCAAGCTGCTCGCCGACGTGGGGATCGTCGGGTTTCCGAACGCCGGCAAGTCCACCCTGCTGGCCTCCGTCTCCCGCGCGCGTCCGAAGATCGCGGATTATCCGTTCACCACGGTGCGGCCGAACCTTGGGCTCGTGCGGCTCGACGAGGAGCGCTCGATGGTGCTGGCGGACGTGCCGGGGCTCATCGAGGGGGCGAGCGACGGGCGCGGGCTCGGGCACGCGTTCTTGCGGCACCTCGAGCGCACGAAGGTGCTCTTGTTCCTGCTGTCCTTCGAGCCGGGCCCAAACCGCGACCCCGCCCGCGACCTTGCTGTCCTCGAGCGGGAGCTCGCGCGCCGCGGCGGCTTCGAAGACCGGGCCCGTGTCGTGGCCGTCAACAAGATGGACGCCTGGACCGAGGACGAGGCCCGCGCGGTGGTTGACCTCGAGGCCGCCTTGCGGGTCCGAGGGATCCCGCTGCATCGGATCAGTGCCGTCACGGGCGCGGGCGTTCGGTCGCTGCTGGAGGAATTGGACCGGTTCGTCCGCGGGTCTGCGCCGCCCCGGAGCCGATGGCAGGCGTGATCCGGAGCACGCAAGGGGCAACGCGCGCGGGCCCTTGCGTCCTGCGGATCCGGCTCGCAGGGCCCAACGGGCCGGGCCGGCACCCCGGTCGGCCCGGGTGCGCAAAAAGCGCATTCGAAGAGGTCACGGATCCCGGGTGGTCGCGGCCAAATTCGCTTGGTACGTTGCCCACCGTGCCGGAATCGATGCGCCGGACCTCTCCGCACAACTTCACTTGCCTCGTCTGGACGATTTTCGTCGCGCTGTTCGTGGTTGTTTCGCCTCGACCGGCGGCGGCGGTCGAGACCGCTTTGGGGATCTCGCGCGCCGCACCGGCTTCGTCGCCTTCCCCGCCGCCGCAGTCACCCCGGAAGAAGACACCGGCACCCGCGGGCAAGAAGGCGCCAGACGATGCCGCCGCGGCGAACGAGCCCGGCTCGCCACCGGCGGCCGGGGCCAAGAAGCCAGCGGCCGGGGCCGGTGGTGAGCCGGCCGGGGGCTCGATCCGGACGAACGTGCGTGAATCCGAGATCTACGGGGATCGGCTCGACGCCCTCGACAAGGAGATCGAAGCCCTCAAGGACAAGGTGTTCCGCAGCAAGGCGCGGCTTGCACTGCTCAAGGAGACGGTGCTGCGCGGCGTCATGGCGGGCAGCCGCGTCATCCTCGCCCACCGCAACCGCATGGGTGCGAGCTTTCGCCTCGTCAAGATCGTCTACGTTCTCGACGGCGCCCAGATCTTCGCCCGTAGCGACGACAGCGGATCGCTCGACGAAGAGGACGAGATCACCGTCTTCGACGGAAACCTGCCGCCCGGGGCCCACACCGCCACGGTCGAGCTGGTTTATCGCGGGCACGGGTTCGGGCTTTTTGCCTACCTCAACGCCTATACCTTCGAGTCGCGCAGCACGTACACCTTCACGGCGCCGGAAAATGCCGCGGTGAAGGTGACGAGCGTGGGCTACGAGCGCGGCAACATGACCACCGAGATGAAGGACCGTCCCGCCGTGGATTGGCAGATCGTGCCCCTCGATGCCCTGGGGCGGCCGATCCCCACCGCGGCGCGCAAGGCACGTCCCGCCAAGGCCACGTCCGGCAAGACCTCGAAGGGACGATGATCTTCGGCCGGCCCACCGCCTCGCACGCTCCGCGTGCCTCGGCTCTGCGCCTTGGGGCATGCGTGCTCGCGGGTGCGTTGGCAATCACGGCTTCGCCGTTTCCGGTCGCAGCCCGTGGGCCTTCCAGAGTGAAGAAGCGGCGCGGGGCCACCGATCTCGACCAGATCGTCGAGGTGCTGCGGGAGTCGGAGCGCGCCATCGTCGATGCCGAGCGTGCCGCCGGTGTGGTGACCGAACCCACGCCGGAGCAACTGGCGAAGAAGCTGGTGGACGGGGAATACAAGCTCGCCCTCGGCGACGCCGAGGCGGCGGCGATCTTGTTCCTGGATCTCATCGAGCACCATGGCGACACGCCGGCGGGCATCCAGGCCGTCTACGACTTGGGGCGCGCGTTGACCCAGCTTGGGATGTTGCGGTGGGCGGCGGAGGTCTTTTCGCGCAACCTGGCCGACGATCGACCGCGGGCCCGCATGTTTCACCAGCAGTCGGTCGCGGCGTTGTTCGACCTGCGCTACCTGCGGCGGGAGGCGGGCTTTGCCCGGGTGCCGGGGCTATCGGCCACGCCGGAGGGGCGGGCGCGCCTGGCCTCGCTGGGCCTGCCCACCACGCGCCGCCGGCCGCCCAAGGGCCCGGTGGGGGATGCCGACGCCGAGCGCCTCGAACGGTGGGCGCAGACGTTTGCCCCGGAAAACCGCGTACCCGAGCTGGCGTATGCCTACGGCCGATTCCTCTACTTTTCGGAGCGATACGCCGAAGCCGTCGAGGAACTCGACCGCGTCGGGCGGCCCGACGTGCCCACGGCGCTGGCGGAGTTCGTGGACTCGGGTGAGCGCTTGCGGCTGCAAGCGGCGTATTTTGCCGCCGCGGCCCTGCTGGCCGATGGCCGGATCGAGGAGGCGAAGAAACGGTTCGCCCGCGTGGCGCAGGCGCGGGCCACGAGCAAGGAGGGGCAGCGGATCGCCGAGCTCGGCTGGCTCGCGGTGGCGCGGATCCACCACGATGAGGGAGACTACGGCGAGGCCGAGGCCGCCTATCGCAACATCGGCCGCGACTCACCCTTCTTTTCGGAGGCGCTGTACGAGCTGGCATGGACGTACCTTCGGGGCGGCCGCTTCGACGAGGCCGAGCGCGCCCTCGACCTTCTGCTCCTGCACGACCCGAACTCCCCCGTCGCGGCGGAGATCCGCCAGCTTCGCGGCAAGGTCAAGATCCAGCGCAAGGACTATCCGGCGGCCGAAAAGGAGTTCCTGGCCATGCGCCGGGCGTTCGACCGGCTCGCCGGTGGCCTCGAAGGGCGTCTGGCCCAGACCGACGAGGCGACCATCTACTTTGGTGCGGTGCTCGGCGACGACATGGCCCACTTTACGCTGGACCGTGTGCTGCCGGTGGCGGCCCTTCCGGTGGCGAACGGGATCCGGCGCCTGACCCACGCCGAGGACCTCGCCCGGGCGGCCGGGACGTTGCGCGAGGAACTGCGCGAGACGAGGGACATGCTCGCGCGCATGGAGGAGGCGGTGCGTGCGCGAGAGCGGGCCCGGCTCTTCACCGACCTGGGCGCCCACCTGTCGGCGGTCGATACGGCCGAGCGTGACGTGGTCGGGGTGCTTGCCAACCTGCTGGCCCGGGTCGCCACGCGCGCCGGCCGGAATGCGACGACGTGGGCGAGCCGCGCCCGCACGTGGGTGGACACGATCGACCGTCCTCCCGGAAGCAAGGGCCGCACGCGGGCCGAGGTGCTCGCGCGGTTGCAGGCCATGGGGCGCCGGGTGCACCGGCTGCGGCAGCAAATCCAGGCCTATCGCGCCCAGGCCGTGGCGGCGGAGCGCTACTACGAAACGACGCGCCGAGACCAGAAGATCGACCACGAGGGGTTCTTGCGCCAGGCGGCGGACGTCCGCAGCCGCATCGTGGCCCTGGAGCAGCGGGCCCAGGCCCTCGAGGCCGAGCTCGTGCGCGCCGAAACGCGCCTTCGCTACGACGATCCGCTGTACGACGTCCGGGCGCGGGCCAAGGCGGGCTTCGTGGCGTTCGTCGACCAGGCCTTCGCGGCGCTGGGCGAGGCGGCCGATCCGGAGACGAAGACGCTCTGGAGGCGAGCCCGCGCGTTGCTCGCCGCGGCCGACGAGGCCCGCGGCGCCCTCGACCGAGCCGCCGGCGTGCGCCTTACGTACGCGATGCGGGTGCTGGCCGAGGAGCGGGCGAACCTCGACGCGTACCTCGTGGAGTTCGAGGCCCTCGAAGCAAAGGCCACGGATCTCGTGTCCACGGTGCTCGCCGCAGGCTACCGAGACGTGGTCCGCGAGTTGCGTACGCTCGTCCTGCGCAGCGAGGTGGGGTTGCTCGATGTCGCCTGGGCGATGAAGGAGGTCGAACAAAAAGCCGTGGAGCGCCTGGAGCAGGAGCAGACCCGCAATCTGCAAGAACTCGACCGTCTGCTGGAGGCGGGCTTGGAGGAACTCGGCCGGTGACCGGGGGGCGTCGGCGTTCGCTGCTCGACCGTCGCGGGGCCTCCGTCGGGTCGTGGCGTTCGGTTGGCCGGTGGTGCGTCGTCGCGCTGCTTTCGCCTTCCGTCGCGCTGGCCTCGGCGCCGCGGCCCCGCCGGACGCCCGAACAACCGCCCGCCTTGCCCGAGGCGGACGCCGATGGCGGCGGGGCGGGCTCGAAGGGCGCAGGTAAGGCGGCGCCGGAAGGCGGCGGGGCGCCCAAGGAGAGCGCGGCGGGTTCGGGCTCCGAGCGCGCCGCATCGCCGGAGGGCGCGGGGAGGGAAGCGACGGCCCCGGCGGGACCCGGGGAGGCACCCGGTCGGCCCGGTGAACCCGGCTCCGGGGTGCCCCTGGATCGTCCGCTCCATGCACCCGATCAAAACCGGTTGCGCGCCCCGCTGCCGATACGGCCGCGAAGCCCGAAGGAGGCCCAGGCGTTGCGGGAGGTCGAGGTGTTGTCGGTCCGGTTCGCCCGCGGCGCCGAGGAGTTCGAGTCCACGGTGGCCGACCTGATGGTCATCGGGCACGTGCAAGGGCGCCGCGCGATGCGGGCGCGGTACGAGCGGGCGATCGACGAGCACTCGGCCAAGGCGCGCAAGCTGCGGGCGCAGGCCATCGTGCGCTATCAGAGGTTCCTGGAGTTGCACCCGGACGATCCGACCTGGACGCCCGAGATCCTGTTCCGGTACGCCGAACTCGAATTCGAGGCCGCCAACGAGCGCTTCATTCGCCAGGAGGAGGCGTACGAGAAGGCGCTGGAGGCCTACCAGGAGCGCCTGAAGGAGGATCCGGAGGCCGAGGCGCCGGTGCCCCCGCAGCCGGCCTACGACAAGCCCATCGGGTTGTTCGCCCAGGTGGTCGAGCGGTTCCCGAACTACGCGTTCGGCGACGCAGCGCTTTACATGCTCGGGACGCTGCTTTCGGAGCAGGAAGACTTCGACCGGGCACGGCTTGCGTACCTGTCGCTCGCCTGCAAGAACAAGTTCGACCCGCCCGATCTGGCCGAGGAGTTTCCCACGGTCAAGGCGTACGAGCCGGGCGACTACGAGGCCTGCACCCCCTGGAAAGAGGGCAGCAAGTACGTGGCGGAGGCGTGGCTTCGCATCGGCGAGATGCACTACGACTTCGACGAACTCGACGCCGCGCTTGCGGCGTACACCCTCGTGGCGGCCGATCCCGAGGGTGACCTGTACGACGAAGCGCTCATCCGCCTGGGCTGGACCGAGTACCTCATGGCCCGTTTCGCGGACGCCGCCAAGACGCTGGACAAGTTCGTGCGTTATGCGGACGAGCGTCGCGAAAAAGGCGACCTGGAAGGCGCCGTGCAGCTTCGCGACGAGGCCCTCAAGTACATCGCCAAGATCTACGCCGAAGAGGACTGGAACCAGGACGGGCGCCGGGACCGCGTGTCCGGTCTCGATCGGCTCAACCGCGACTACGCGGACCGCAAGGACGAACCGCACGTGCCCGAGATCTACTCGGCGCTCGGCGACTTGTACGCCTACCAGACGGATTATCAACTCGCCATCGAGATCTGGGAGCTGGCCTTGCGAACATGGCCGCTGGCTCCCACCGCGCCGCAGATCCAGCTCAAGGTCCTTCAGGCCTATACGATGCTGCAAGACGAAGAAGGCGCGATGCGGGCGCGGGACCGGCTCGCGACGAGTTACCTTCGCGGCACGAAGTGGTACTACGCCAACGAGCACGATCCGGACGTCATCGAGGCGGCCCAAAAGCTCGCCGAGGAAGCGCTCGTCGCGACGGCGCTCGACCACCACCAGCGTGCACAGCAATTGCGCTCGTCGGGGGATCCACTGGCGCGGGAGGAGTACGCCATCGCGGCCAAGGCCTATGCCGCGTACCTTGAGCGCTTCCCCGACTCGGAAAGCTCCTACCAGTACCGCTACAACTACGCCGAGGCGCTGTTCTACAGCGAGCAGTTCCAGGCGGCGGCGATCCAGTACGAGGAGGTGCGTGATTCGAACCTCGACAACCGGCTCCAGGTGGACGCGGCGCTCGGGGCCGTGGCCGCCTGGGAGGCGTATGTGGAAAAGGAGGTGGCCGAGGGGCGGCTTCCATGGCCGGATCTGCCGAAGAAGGGCATGAAAGGGCCGTTCGAGCCCAAGGACATCCCCGAGCCGATCCTGGCGTTGCAGCGGGCCTACGATCGGTACCTGGAGGTCGAGCCCGACGGGGAGGACGCGGCCACGTTCGCCTACTTGAGCGGCGAGATCAGCCAGCGCTTCTTGCACTTCAAGGACGCGGAGAAACGGCTGTCGCGGGTGCTCGAAGAGCACTGCGACGAGAATGTGGCCATCAACGCCGGCAAGCTCATCATCGATGGATACGTCGCGCGCGAGGATCTCGCGAACACCCAGGCGTGGACGGAGAAGCTCATGGCCATGGGGTGTGGCGAGGGTGAAGAGGGCACGAAGTTTGCCGGCGAGCTCAAGAGCCTCAAGCACGCGGTCCGGTTCCAGGAGGCGATGATGCTGTACGAGGCCGGCCAGTACGAGGCGGCGGCCGACCGGTTCGTGGCGCTGGTGGACGAGGTGCCCGACGACCCGCAAGCGGACCGGGCGCTCAACAACGCGGCGGTGGCCTACGAGAAGATCGGACGCTTCGCCTCCGCCAGCAAGACGTACCAGCGGATCTACACGGACTATCCGGACAGTGAGTTCGCCGACGACGCCCTGTTGCGAAGCGGCTTCAACCACATCCGCTTCTTCGAGTTCTCGCAGGCCATCGAGCTGTATCTCGTGCTGGCCGAGGACCCGCGGTACAAGGACAGCGAGTTTCGGGAGATCGCGCTGTGGAACGCGGCGGACCTCGCCGACAACCTGCAAAAGTACAAGAAGTCCGCGAGCCTGTTTCGCAAGTTCGCGGCCAAGACGGACGACGCCGAAAAGGCCGCGGAAGCCCTGTTCCGAGCGGCCGAGGTGACCGCGAAGACCGGCAGCTCCGGCGCGACGATCAAGGCGTTTCGCGACTTCATCAAGAAGTACAAAAACGACCCGGAGCAGGCGCCACGCGTGCTCGAAGCCTATCTTCGCATCGGGCACACCTACGACGGGCTCAAAAAGCGATCGAAGGCGAAGAAGGCCTACAAGATGGTGGTCGATTTGTTCGCGGCGCGGGGCCTCCAGCCCGCGACGGATCCGGCGGACTTCGCTGCGGAGGCGCAGTTCCAGCTCGCCGAGTACGTGATGAACGACTACCTTCGAGTGCGCCTGAAGTCCACGGGCAAGCGCCTCGAAAAGGAGACCAAGGCGTTGCTCGACAAGATGGTGGCCGCGGCGAAGGCGTACACGGCCGTGGCGGCTTATCGCCGGGCGGACTGGGCGCTGGCGGCCACGTACAAGACCGGGTTCGCCTTCGAGCAGACGGCGATCAAGCTGCGGGAGGCGCCCGTGCCCAAGTCGCTCAAGCCGTACAGTGAGGCGTGGTTCGCCTATCAGGACATCGTGGCGGCGGCGGCCTCGCAGTTCGAGGCCAAGGCGATCAGCTTCTACGAGATGACGCTGGCCCGGGCGAAGGAGTACAACATCGCCAACGAGTGGACGCGCGCGGCGACCGAGCGTCTCAACATCTACAAGCCCGAGGAGTACCCGTTGCTGCGTGAGCCTGCGGTGGCCCTCGAACTGGAGGCCCCGGCACCATGATGCGCCGCAAGGTCGTGCGTTTCGTGGTGGCGGCGTGCCTGGCCGGCGTGTCGCTTTCGGCCTGCAAGCCCGAGGCGGCGCCCGAGCCGCCGAAGCTTCCGGACGAGGGGGGGGGAGCCACCGAAAAGGCGCCGAAGCCGCCGTCCCTGGGACCGTCTGGCGAGGAGGCGCCGGCGCCGTCGGTGGGGCAGCAGGCGCCCGAACCGATCCAGCCTTCCGTGCAGGATCGGGACCCGGAGGAGGAGAAGCGCAAGATGTCGCTGTCGCGGCAGACGAGCGCCAAGGCGCGCAAGCTCCTGCGCCAGGGCAAGCTCGACGACGCGCTGTTGCAGGCCCGTGAGGCGCTTCGCATTCACGAGCTCAACACCGAGGCGATGCTGGTGCTGGCCGAAGTGTTCTACAAACAGGGCAAGTTCGAGCTGGCGCAGACCGTCACCTCGACCATCCTGAGCGTGGACAAGAAGGTCGTGCCTGCGCGGGAGCTGTCGGAGGCCCACAACCTGCGCGGGTTTACGCTGTTGGAGCTGGGCCGCCCCGAGGCGGCGACGAAGTCCTTTCGAGCGGCCGCCGAGGCCGACGCCACGAACGTCGCGGCCTGGAACAATCTGGGGGCACGCTACATCCGGCGGGGCGACATCAAGACGGCCATCTCGGTGCTCGAATACGCGGTGGAGTTGGATCCGGCCTCGTACAAGGCGCGGCTCAACCTCGGGGCGGCCTACCGCGCGGCGCGCAGATGGCAGGACGCACAGGCGCAGTTCATCAAGGCCCTCGAGCGCAAGCCGGACGACCCGCTCGCGCACTTCAATCTCGGGTTGCTCTACCTCGACGCCGACCCGTTCCCCGGGCTCGGGACCATGGCGCGGCTCGAAAAGGCGATCTCGCACCTTACGAAGTACCGCGAGCTCGTGACGCAGCATCCTCCACAGGGGCCGCCGAGGCGGCCGCCGGCGGTGGGCCGCGGCAAACAGGCACCCGAGCCCGTCAGCGTCGAACGCGCCGAGGCCTACATCATCGTGGCGAAAAAGGGCATCGAGCGCGAGAAGCGTCGGCTCGAACGGGAGAAGAAACGCAAGGAGCGGGCTGCAAAGAAGCAAAAGGAAGCGGCGGGCGCCGAGGCGAAGACCGGCGGCGAGCCCTCGGGCGAACAGGGCGGGTCGCAGACCGCGCCCGAGGGCAAAAAGCCCGAGTCCAAGAAGCCCGACCCCAAGAAGCCGGAACCCAAGAAGCCGGAACCCAAGAAGCCGGAACCCAAGAAGCCCGAACCCAAGAAGCCCGAACCCAAGAAGCCGGAACCCAAGAAGCCCGAACCCAAGAAGCCGGAACCCAAGAAGCCGAAGACGCCCAAGGGATAGGTTCCCGGCAGGATGTGCGGAAAACCCGCGTGTCCGGGAAAAAGCCCTCTCCTGACGAAGGGCGGCGTCGCGGTGGTGGTGTCGCGGTGGCCTCCTGGTTGCCCGAAACCTCGGTTTCCTGGCGGGGCGCGAAGCAGCGATCGCAGCTTCATCCCGTTCGGCCAGCCGCATTGCCGATCGCCGCAAAAGCCATCACGAGCCGCCCTCGGCCCCACCTTGCGCCCTCTGTCGAAGCCGTCTCGCCCCGGCCTCGCAACCCCAAGCCGCGCGGGCGCGAAACGATCTGCCGACCGGGCTGCGAACGTGCCGCACCGCACCGCCGCCCCTGGCGAAAAAGCCGGGAAAAACGGTTGTCCTGCGCCCCCGTTCCCGTGTACCCTCCATGATGCCCACAAACGGCTCGCCCAGCTCCGTCATGCGTACCGGATCGACGATCGCCTCCCCCCGACCGCTTCCGTTGTCGAACGCCCGCCCGCGTCGTACCGCGGTCTGTGCGGCGCTCGCAGCCGTCGTGATGCTGCAGGCGGCTCCGGCTTGGTCTGCCCCCCCATCGAAGGCGGCTGCGCCCGCCCAGGGCAAGGCGGACAAGAAGCAGAAAACACGCCCCAAGGGAAAGCGCCGCATCGCGCTCGATGAAGACTTCCTCGTGGAGGGAAAGCTCGAAAAACCGAGCGCCTTCTACGTCCTTCGCCGCTCGTCCATCGACTACGACTGGGCGCGGCTCGACGCCCGGTTCATCCCACTCGTGCTCGAATCGGTCCAAGATCCCTTGTTTTAGAAACCGGCCGCGACGCTGCGCCCCGCGCACGTGCGACCGGCGACCACCTTCCCACGCACCCCCCATGAACCTCATTTCCCTGTAGACTATCGACCCAACGCCCCAAGGGGCTGCACCATCGCCCAACCCGACAACTTTCCGTGCATCGCCACGGACGAGGAGGACACCGACACCATGGACAATTTCGCACAGTTCTACCAAGAGGGCGGCGGCTTCATGCACGCCATCGCGCTGACCGCCGTGCTCGGCGCCGGCGTCATGATTGAGCGCTTCATCTATCTGTTCTTCCGCGCGAACGTCAACGGCCCGCAGTTCTTCAACCAGATCCAGAAGCTGGTGATGGCCAACAACATCGACCGCGCGATCAAGCTCTGCAACGCCGCGGACAAGGTGGCGCTCGCCCGCGTCATCAAGGCGGGCCTGACCCGCGCGAACAAGAGCGAGGCCGACATCGCCGCCGCCATCGAAGAGGCCATGCTCGAGGTCGGCCCGGCCATCTCGAAGCGCGTGCCGATGATCTCGGCGCTGGCGAACATCGCCACGTTGCTCGGTCTACTCGGCACCATCTTCGGCATGATCGAGGCCTTCCGCGCCGTCGCCACCGTGGCTGCCGACCAGCGCTCGCAGGCGCTGGCCAAGGGCATCGGTATCGCCATCAACACCACCGGTTTCGGCCTGATGGTCGCGATCCCGCTGCTCGCCTCGCACGTGTTCATCTCGAGCCTCGCCAAGAAGATCTCGGACGAGGTGGACCTCTACGCGGTCAAGCTCGAGAACCTGCTGGCAGCCCGCGTCCGCCAGGGCTGATCGTCTCGTGGATCCGGACGGCCGTCCCACGGGGGCGGCCTCCGGGCCCTCCTCGTTGCTCGCCGCAACACTCGTTTCCCCCGAAGGGTTCCCATGCCAAAGCGCAAGAAGAAGGCAACGGATGAAGGTGACGTCGAAGCGAACCTCATCCCCATCATGAACATCATGCTTCTTCTGATCCCGGCCCTCCTGCTGGCGATGGAGGTCGCCTCGTTTGCCGCGGTCAACGTAAGCCCCCCGAAGTTCGCGGCCACGGCGGACCAGAAGAAGGAAGATGAAAAGAAGGAAGAGCCGCTCAACCTCAAGGTCTTCATCATGGAGGACGGCTACCGGGTCAGCGCCCAGGGCCAGCAGGTGGGCGCGGAGGCGGGGAAGTCCGCAGACTCCACCCGACCGACGATCCCCTTGGCCAAGCCTGGTGCGCCCCTCGACGACTTCGAACGCTACGACTACGCCGCGCTCGAGGCCCAGGCCAAGAAGTTCAAGCAGCAGTTCCCGCACGAGACGGTCGTGACGGTCTCCGCGGAGAACACGATCCCGATGCAGGTGCTGGTCAGCACCATGGACGCGTTGCGCGGTACCGAGTGCAAGCTGCTCAAGATCGCGCAGGGCGAAGAACCGCCCCCCGAGTGCTACTTCTGGCAGCCCATCGTGGAAGCCGGCGCTGGCTGATGCACGCCCCGAGGAGACCGTCATGACCCCCGAGGAACTGTTTTTGAAGAAGAAGGCCGCGAAAAAGGCGGCGCGTCGCAACAAGGCGGAAGAAGAGGGCGAGCTTACGATGACGTCGCTGATGGATATCGTGTCCATCATCGTCGTCTACCTGCTCAAGAGCTACGGATCGGACCCGATCGTCATCACGCCGACGGCAGGTCAGAAGATCCCCTTTTCCAAGGCCGATTCGCCCATTCAGGACGGGGTGCCCGTCTACATCTCGACGCGGGACATCACCTTCGGCGACAAGAAGATCGTGCAGCTTACGAGCGACGGGGAGATCGATCCGGCGGCAGTGAAGAACCATCTCATCGGTCCCCTGTTCGACGCCATGAGCGAGGAGGCCGACAAGGCCAAGCAGATGGCGGAGGCCCGAGGGGTCGAATGGGAGGGGCGCGTGATCGTGGTCGGCGATCAGAACCTCAAGTTCTCGGCACTCGTGGACGTGCTGTTCACGGCCGGCCGCGCTGAGTATCGCGAGTACGCGTTCTGCGTCATCAAGACGGGTTAGCCTGCGGCATACGCGCAGTTTCGCGCCGGCGTGCCGGTCCACGATGTGGGCGACGCGCCGGTCGGCATTTGGAGCGGCCACGTCGCCAAAGCGGGGCTGCGATGGCGGCAAAGGCGGCAGGGCCTCCCCGGTTTTCATCCAGGGGGCCGTCCGCTTCACGGATCGCACCCTTTCGGGCCAAGCTAGAATTGGTTTGGTTCTCAAGCACCCAGTCCTCTATGCTGATGCAGGTAGCAGGACCGCCGTGGCAGCCCGTCCAGCTCCCCCTCGATGAGACCCTCCACCCATCATGGCCACCGCACGCCAAGCCGAACGAGTCCTCCGCGTCGTCGCGGTCGTTGACGACATCGTCTGTGACGACGTCCACCAAAGCTGCCCCGGCCCCATTACGGTCGGGAGCCGCGTGGACAGTGACGTGCTGGCCTTCGGTCCGGAGGTCCCCCCGCGCCACCGCGTCTTCGATTACCGCAAGGGGCGCTACTATCTGGATCTGCCCGAGAAGACCAAGGGGAAGGTGGTTCTCGGGAAGAAGAAATATTCGGTATCGCAGCTTCGGAAGAAATTTGGGGTAACGTCTGGGGATCTTCGTATCGAGCTCCCCAAGAACGCGAAGGGCAAGCTGAGCCTGGGTGAGACGACGCTGCTGTTCCAGTTCGACAAGCCCAAGCCCGTCCCCAAGAAGCTGCCGTTCCCCGTCGAGTTTCGGCCACGTCTCGACCAGATGCTCAGCCGGGAGGACGCGGCGAGCCTCGCGTCGGCGGCCCTGGTGCTCGGATCGTACTTTACGTGGGCGGCCAACAAGGAGGTGGACTCGTCGTTCGGCGTGGATGACATCGACGAGCGGTTTTTGCAGGTGATGGGGATCCAGCGCCCGGAGCCGGAAGAAACGCCGCCGGAGGAGGAGCAGCAGGAGGAGGTCCTGGCGCAGGAGGAGGAGGAAAAGGTGGAAAAGAAGGAGGACGAGCCGGAGCCCGAGCCCAAGGAACTGGCCGAGAAGCCGCAAAAGTACTCGGAACAGGCCATGAAGAAGGCTCGGGGGGTGGGCGTGGCGCGCGTGCTGGGTACGTACGGCGGCCCCGGCGAGGGGACCGTGGTGGACGTCATCCAACAGACGGAGAACCAACTGGGTGAACTCTTCGCCCAGGGCATGACGACCACCGTGATGGCCGACGGTGGGGATATCAGCCCGTTCGTGCCGGGCGGCGAGGGCATCACCGCCCATGGGGCGATGGCGAAAAACGAGGGGCTCGAGACGGGGCAGGGGCCCGAGGTGGAAACCGCCAAGGCGAAAAAGAAGGAAAAGAAGGTCCGTGGCAAGCTCAAGACCACCGGCACGGACGTCTTCGGCGACGTGGACAAGAAGATGGTGCAAGCCACGATCCGCCGCCGGATGGGTGCCCTGCAGCACTGCTACGAAAAGGCGCTTCGTACGCAGCCCAATCTTTCGGGTAAGATGACTTACACGATCAACATCAGTGTGATGGGGACCGTCACGAAGGTCGTGGTCGAGGAAGACACCCTCGGCAGTGGCGCGGTCAAGGGATGTACCGTGGCCAAGATCAAGGGCTGGCGGTTCCCCATGAAGGGGGCCGAAGAGCCCGCGGAGGTCACCTTCTCCGTAGTATTCTCTGGAAGCAAGTAATCGAAGGGGTCCGTCATGTCCACGCGTCGTCCAATCATCTTTTCGTCCCTCCTGCTCGTCGCGCTGTCCGGCGTCGTGGCCGCGTCCGCGGCCGCGGGTCCGGCCGAATCGAACGATGGGGCCGCCAAGAAGGCCACCGCCGGCGATCTCGACGCCATCATGCGGGATATCAAGGGGCTTCGGTCCCACATGCTCGATGACATCAAGACGCTCAAGGCCCTCGAACAGGAGGCCAAGCAGAACAACGAAAAGGCGCGCTTGGCCTGCATTCGGGAGAAGCAGGAGCGGGCCGCAAAGCTTCTGGAAGAGGTCGTCGTGCCGGAGATCAAGCGCGTGCTGGAGCCAGGGGCTTCGGTGGCCGATCGCCGGGTCTCCCGCGACAACCTCTCCGAGGCGTCGAACAACCTGGACAACATCGTCGAGCTGGCGAAGGCTTGCTCGGAGTCCAAGGGGCCCACGGGCCAGGGTAAGACGGAAAACGCCGTCGATCTGGAACGCTTCGTGCCATGGCTCGACCCCACGGTGACCCCTTGGGAGCCGCCGGTCCCTCCACCCACGGACGATGCGAGGACGCAGATTACGCAGTCTCCCATGA
>JALSIN010000175.1 GCA_026989935.1 Polyangiaceae bacterium
GCGTGGCGTTGGGGGGGCGCGCCCCCAGAACCAGGGGCGGCGTCGCGCCATCCGGCGTCTGGTAGGATCTCCACGAACCGACACCAACCAAGGGGGGATCCATGCACTTTCTACAACTGCGCCGCGCCGCCCGCGTGGCACCCGTCTTCGTCGCCTTCACCGTCGCCTGCGCCGGCGACGACGGGGGCCGCGGCACCGCGTCCGGCACGGCGTCGGCCACGGGCGTCACCGCCACCGCCACGGCCACCGCCACGGCGGGATCGACCAGCGCCGGCACGAACGCCACGTCCGTCGGCTCCGACTCCGCCTCGTCCGGAACGGCGTCGAGTTCGACCGGCACCGCCGGGTCCTCGGCGACGGCGACCGCCTCCGGGACGGGCAGCACGGGTGGGGTCTCCGCCACGGGCGGCACCACGACCGGCCCGAAGTGGGACCTCGGCCAGACCTGCACGAAGTCGTGCTCCCTCGATCAGAAGGCGATCGAATGCGATGGGATGGTGGACGAGGTGTGCGGCCCTGGGCAGCTTTGCGACCCGATGACGCTGACGTGCCAGGACGGCTGCGTCGTGGCGGCGAACAACAAGCAATCCGTGGGCTGCGAGTACTACGCGGTGGACATGCAATCGTACTCGCCCAACTATTGTTTCGCCGCGTTCGTGGGCAACACCTCGGACGTCAACGCCTTCTTGGAGGTCGAGTACAACGGCGCCGCGCTGCCGGTGGCGAACTTTACGCGGATCCCCCAGGGGAACGGCCAGGGGCTGACCTACCAGCCGTACGATCCGAACACGGGGATCGCGCCCGGCGAGGTGGCGATCCTGTTCCTGTCGGGCACCCAGGGGAATGCCCCGAACTGTCCGGCGCCGACGGCCGTCTCCGGCAACGCGGGGCTTACCGGGACGGGCAAGGGCAACGCCTTCCGGATCGGATCGAACGTGCCGATCGTCGCCTACCAGATCAACCCCTACGGCGGCGGCAGCGTGGCGGTGACGGGCGCGTCGTTGCTGCTGCCCACGAGCGTGTGGGACACGAGCTACATCGCGGTCAACGCCTACCGCAACGACCTCGGCGGTCCCTCCATGAACTTCATCGCCATGGAGGACAATACGACGATCACCATGACCCCGGTGGCGCCGGTGGCGGGCGGCGGCGGGATCCCGTCGAGCCCGGCGAACACGCCCTTCCAGTTCACCCTCGACCGCGGCCAGCACGCCCAGCTCACCGAGAGCCAGGAGCTGACCGGCTCGGTGGTCAACGCCGACAAGCCCATCGGGCACCTGGGCGGGCATCCGTGCATGCGAACCCCCTACCAGGTGGCCTACTGCGACCACGGGGAGCAGATGATCCCGCCGGTCAACGCCCTGGGCAACGAGTACGTGGGGGTGATGTACCGGCCGCGGGGCGGCGAGCCGGCGATCTGGCGCATCATCGGCGTGGTGGACGGCACGCAACTTACGTTCACACCGGACGTCGGCGGCCCCACGACGGTGAACCAGGGGCAGATCGCGGAGTTTGTGACGGGCACGCCGTTTGTCGTCAAGAGCCAGGACGGCGACCACCCGTTCATGCTCTTTACGTACATGAGCGGCTCACAGTGGTCGCAGCTTGCGAACAAGAGCCACGGGGACGTAGACTACGTGATCTCGATCCCGACGGACCAGTACCTTACGCGGTACGTGTTCTTCTCCGACCCGACCTATCCGGAGACGAACCTGGTGTTCGTGCGGCGCAAGTCGGGGGGCGTCTTTCACGACGTGACCCTGGACTGCGCGGGGGTCCTGGGCGGCTGGCAGGCCGTGGGCGAGTACGAGTGGACGCGGGTGGACCTCGTCACGGGCAACTTCCAGGACGTGGGCAACTGCTCCACCGGGGCCCACGAGGCCTACAGCGACGGCCCCTTCGGCCTGTGGAACTGGGGCTGGGGCACGCCGAACACATCGATCTTCACGGCGAACGTCTCCTACGGCTACCCGGGCGGCATGAACGTCGTCCCGATCAACGACGTCATCTTGCCCCAATAGCCCGCCCCACGCCCGCCGCACGGTTCCCATGGGCCACGGGGGCCGCGCTCCATGTCGTCTCCCTGTCCGTCGGCGGGCGCCTGGGAGCGTTCGATCGTAGACGGCTCGTCGGGCCGCGAAGTCCTACTCCAGTCGAACGGGGTTCCCGGCTGAACACACGGCCACCGGTGGTTTCCCCAGGTCGGTACGCCGCCGCGGCGCAGTTCGCTGGGCCCCGGCCGCTACCATGTACGCGCGCGCATATTCGAAGATCCCTCGCCACGTAAACCCCGAGGTCCAGGTTGGCCTGCAGTAACTCATGAAATCATAGGTGTCTTCGGGGAGGTATTCCTCCCCGGAAAGGATATCGAGCCCCATTGCATCGAGAAGCCCTTGTGCGGCCGGATACTCTGGTCTCGGCCCCCCGACCATCCCGGGGCACCACGTGTGGCTCCGTCCGAAGTTGTGGCCGACCTCGTGAACGAGGATATAGGCTGTAAACGCCTCGCTGGCGTCCGGTTGAATGGCCAACAGCAGGACCTGAGACGCCTTCGTTCCGTCCCCGAAGCTCCCGACACCCGTTCCGCAGTCGGGCGTACAATAGACGCACTGTTCGTAGACCGCGGCGTAAAGCCGAAACGGAGCGGGATCCTGCAAGCGCCGCTCCCGGACGGCTTCCATCAGGGCCAACTGCTGTTGCTCCGTTTGCATCTGCCCCGGCCACACGAAGGTGGGCGCCACGCTCAGGTTCACGGCACGAACCGGGAGTCGGCTCAGCAAGGCATCGTGCCAGCGTTGCAGGCGTTCTTCCGACAAGATGGGCGCATCACATCCATGCAGGGGTAGTTCCACCGGGATCAACTTCATGTCCAATACGAGATCGCCCGGCGCCACGGGCAGTGCAAGTGGGTGGTCGTCCCACGACGGCAGTACGGCGGGCGCCCCTTCGGCAGGTTTCGGCTCGCCTTCCGCGTCACGAAGCACGACGCGGAGAGCGGCCCCAGGTACCATGGCTTCCTCCGGCAACCATACGGCGGCTCGTCCTGTTGGGGATCCCGCCGCGATGGTCAGCGCGGACGGCCCGAATTCCACCCGATCACCTTCGGAACTCGTCCAGATCAGATGGACGTCGAGCCGCTGCGGCGTGGTGTTCTGCGCCCCGGCAAGGCGCCGAGCTTCCACCGTCACCCGCCCAGGTCGCCCCTGAACGAGGGAATCCGGCTCCATCGAACCGTCCGATTCGATGGAGATCTGCGTCCCCTGATTGATCCAAAGACCGGCCACGATCGCCGAGCGCGATGCGGGCGGTTCCGAGTCTTCTCCAGATGAGCATCCGACAACGAACACGACCCCGGCAACGATCCAGCGGAACCCGCGACCTTCGTACGCCTTTCCTTGCATACGCCACGCCCGTCACGGGGTG
>JALSIN010000176.1 GCA_026989935.1 Polyangiaceae bacterium
CGTTGGCAGAAGACCGGCCTGCGCGGACCCCGCCTCGACCTCCTTCAAACCCTCGTCGAGGACTTCGGCTGGACCCTTGCTCCCATAGACTGAAACCCGGACCGAACTTCCGATCCGATGTACTAGCTCTCGAACAACGCCTCGAGTTCTTCCTCGACGGCGCTTTCCGGCTTGCCCTTGGCGAGGGCCAGCTCTTGCACGAGCAGGCTCTTGGCCGTGTCGAGCATCTTGCGCTCGCCGAAGGACAGCTCCTTGTCGTTGCGGAGAAGGCGCAAATCGCGCAGCACGGTGGCGATCTCCACGAGGGACCCGGTCTTGATCTTTTCCATGTACTCGCGGTACCGGCGGTTCCACGTGGCGGTGGAGATCTTCTCGTCCCGGCGGCGTAGGACCCCGTACACCTCGTCGATCTGGGGCTCGTCCACGATCCGCCGCAGGCCGACGGCCTCGGCGTTGTGTTTGGGGACCATGACCTTCATGTCGTTGTCCAGCACCCGCAGGACGTAGAATTCCAGCCGGGCGCCCGAGATCTCCCGGTGCTCGATGTCGGTGACCTCGGCAACCCCATGGCCCGGGTAGACCGCCTTGTCTCCGACGTTGAATTCTGCCATGGAAGGGGAGGCTCCTTTGAGGCGTCGCGTGGGCGAAAAACGCGGACGGGGGGTTACGAATCATAGCTTTTTTGCTTTGCGCGGTCAATCCACGGTGCGGCCGGGCCGCGCGCCCGCGCGGTTTTCCGGGGCCTCGTTGCGCACTATCATCCGCGCCATGCCGCGTTTCGTGCCCAGACCTTCTTCGCGTTTTGCGCCGCTTCGCATGGGGGGCGGCTGGGCCGGCCGGCGGTGGGCAGGGCTGCTGCGTGCCGTCACCGTCGCCACGCTGTTGGGGGCGTGCGCATCGTGCGCACTTACACCCGAGCGGCTCCCGGACCTCGACCGTCGCTTCTACGCCAATCTCGAGTCGCCCGAGGCCCAGGCGGCCTTCTTGAAGATGCGCAAGGCCGAGGAGCGCCGGGCGTACCTCGAGTCCAAGGGGCTGTGGGAGAAGTGGCAGGCGCTTTCCGCCGAGCAGCGGCAAGCCGTGCTGGACAATCGGGTGGAGGTCGGGTTTCCGAGGTTCGCATTGTACATGGCGTGGGGACCGCCCGCCGACGTGCGCGTGGAGAAGACGCAGCACCGGACCGTCGAGTTTCTCACCTTCATCCGCTGTACGAGTGGCCCGAGGACCGGTGCGTACGTCAAGAGCAACCTCGACTGCGACGGCACGTCGAGTGAGACCATCGTGGCGGTCGAAAACGACGTGGTGACGGAGATCCGTCACCCCTACTAGAACGGCGTTCGGTTTCCATCCTGGACCGCCGGCCGGCGGTCTAGGCGCCGCCGGCCAGTCCCGCGACGAGTTCGGCGATCGTCGCGACTCCAAACCCGGTGGCCCCTTCGCGGTGGGGCCCCCACGCCTTCGACGCCATGGCCGGGCCGGCGATGTCGAGGTGGGCCCAGCAAACGTCGCCCGCGAAGCGGGCGAGGAACAACCCCGCCGTAAGCGCCCCGCCCCAGCGCTCGCCCGTGTTCTTGCAGTCGGCGATCTTGCTTTCGAGTTGGTCCTCCAGGTCCTTCGGCAGCGGCAGCCGATGGACGCGCTCGGCCGCGCGTTCGGCCGCGCTCACCACGGTGTCGGCCAGGGCGTCGTGGGGGCTCATGAGGCCGGCGATCCGCGGGCCGAGGGCCACCATGCACGCGCCGGTCAAGGTCGCAAGGTCCAGCATGTAGTCCGGCTCGAGTCGGCGTCCGTAGGCGATGGCATCGGCCAGGGTCAAGCGGCCTTCCGCGTCGGTGTTGTTGATCTCCACCGTCGTGCCGTCGAGGCCGCGGTACACGTCTCCGAGGCGGTAGGCGTGGCCGCCGATCATATTTTCCGTGGCGGCCACCAGCGCGTGCACGTCCACCGCGAGCCCGAGGTTCACGATGGCCTCGAACGCCCCCAGGACCGCTGCCGCACCGCACATGTCCATCTTCATGTCGAGCATGGCGTCCGTCGGCTTGAGCGAGTAGCCGCCCGAATCGAACGTGACCCCCTTGCCCACGAGCACGACCCGGGTCTTCGCCCCGGCCGGCCGGTACGACAGGTGGATGAAACGCGGCGGGATGTCGCTGCCTTTGGCGACCGCCAGGAACAGGCCCATCCCCATCGCCTGGCAGGCGTCGCGATCGAAGATCTCCACGGAAACGCCCCGGTCGGCGAACCGCCGGGCCAGATCCTGCGCCGTGTCCGCGAGGAACGTGGGCGTGACGACCTCGGCCGGCCCGTTGCCCAGGTCGCGGGCCCGCGCGATGCCGGCGGCGATGATCCGGCCCCGATCGAACCCTTCGGCCAGCCCGGCGGGACCGACCACCTCCACCGCGTCGAGGGAGGGCGCGGCCGCTCGCTCCCCGGACAAGAACGTGCGGTAGCCGTACGTCGAGAGGCAAAGCCCCTCGACGAGCCGTGCACCGAGGCTCGGGTCCGCCGGTGCCTCCACCACGTGGGAAGCGTCCAATTCGAGCCGCTTACAACCGCGCTGCGTCGCCGCCTTGCCGGCCCGATCCCCGAGTACGCGCAGGCGCTCGGCCGCGGTGCCTTGATCGCCGACCCCGAGCAACACCACGTGGCACAGTCCGTCGTCCGTCGCGTGGGTCAACGCGAACGACTCCTTTTCCTTGCCGCGAAACTTTGCAGTCGTCGCGGCCCGCTGTACCGCGGGACCGAACGACGCCAGCACACGGTCCACGGACCCGGGGTGCGCGGCCACGACGCGGCAGGTGTCAGGGTTCGGGGGGCGGGCGTTCGAGGCGATGGAAACGGTGGTCATGGCTGCTCGGGCGTGGAGCGTGCCTTTAGCCCTGCTCGCCCCCGACTGTCCAGGGCGAATTCCGCCCGGGAATTCTGCTCGGATTTGATATGTGCGTTTCCTCACACACCGAACCACCTCTTGGGCGCCCGGCCGCAGGCGAGCCGTGCGCGGCGCTCACCCCGCAGTCGCGTTGCACGGGGTTTCGTCTAGGCCACCGAAACCACGGACCTTTTGGCGCATCGCGCACGAGCGCGCAGATCCCGCAAAAACCTATCATGGACACTAACTTACGCATAATGATCACTCACCTAAACCACATCTCACCATAATTGACCTCAAAATATGGGATCTTTCCCTTGACCTGCGCGGATCCCGTACCCTAAGGTTTTTGCGTCCCTGAAGGAGGGTCGAAGACATCATGCAAGCAGCTGCTCAACCCGCCGCCAAGAAGGCGACCAAGAAACGAGCCACGAAGAAGAAGGCCGCAAAGCGCAAGACTGCGAAGAAGAAGGCCACGAAGAAGGCCGGCAAGCGCAAGACTGCGAAGAAGAAGGCCACGAAGAAGGCCGGCAAGCGCAAGACTGCGAAGAAG
>JALSIN010000177.1 GCA_026989935.1 Polyangiaceae bacterium
CGACCGGGGCAGCCCTCGTGGACGAGGCGGACATGATCGTGTTCACGGGCTCGGTGGCGACGGGCCGCAAGATCGCCGCCCGCTGCGGCGAGCGCCTGATCCCGTGCGTGGCGGAGCTCGGCGGCAAGGACGCGGCCATCGTCCTGCCGGACGCCGACATCGAAGACGCCGCGCGCAAGATCGTCACGGGCGCGTTCCTCAACGCCGGCCAGGTGTGCGCCAGCGTCGAGCGCTGCCTGGTCCACGACGCCCTGTTCGAACCGTTTTGCGACGCCGTGGTCCGCATCACGCGCTCGCTGCACCAGGGTGACCCGAACGCCGACGACGACGTGGAGGTCGGGGCCATGGTCACCCCCATGCAGGTCGAGGTCGTGCGCCGGCACCTGGACGACGCCCGGGCCAAGGGGGCGCGGATCCTGACCGGCGGCACGATCCAGGAGGGCCCCGGCCGTTTCGTCGAGCCCACGGTGCTGGTGGACGTGACGGACGACATGCTGTGCTGGCGCGAGGAGACCTTCGGACCGCTGCTTCCGATCCGGCGCTACGACGACGTGGACGACGCCGTCCGGATCGCAAACGACACCGTCTACGGGCTCAACGCCTACGTGTTCGGCGGCAGCGTCGCCAAGGCCGAGGACGTGGCGAACCGCCTCGAGGCCGGCGGGGTCGTCGTCAACGACATCCTCTACCACCACGGCGCCCCCGAGGCCCCGTGGGGCGGCTGGAAGGCCTCAGGCGTCGGCCGCGTCCACAACGGCAAGGACGGCCTGCGGGAGCTTTGCGAGGTCCGCTACGTGGGGCTGCCCCGCGGCCGACTCGAGCTGCCGATCACCTTCCCCTACACGCGCCGCAAGCGGGCCTTCTTCGATCGCATCGCCGGTCTGCTCCGCAGCCCGCTGTCGCGTTTCCTGTGACCCTACGGCGGGCCCCCGCGCCCGCTTCTTCTGCAACCGAAGGAACGACACCGAACATGACCCTCGAAGAACTCACGAAGATCGTGCAAGACAAGGTGGGCGACGACAGCGGCCTCGACGCCTCGATCAAATTCGACCTCGGCGACGCCGGCGTCATCGTCGTGGACGCCACGAAGACCCCCAACGTCGTCACGAACGACGACCAGGACGCCCAGTGCACCGTCAAGGTGGACGCCGCCGACTTCGAGGCCATGCTCAAGGGCGAGCTCGACCCGATGGGGGCCTTCATGGGCGGCAAGCTCCAGATCGACGGCGACATGTCGGTCGCCATGAAGCTCGGCAGCGTCGTCGGCTGAGCGGCCCGCCCTACGGCGGCCAGTCGAAGTGCCCTTCCACGGGCAGGTGGTCGGACGGCGAGGGCCAGGCCCGCGGCGCCTCGTCGTGGACGACCGCCCGGCAACGCTCGGCCAGGGGACGGGTGGCGAGCAGCAGGTCGATCCGCATCCCCATCCGGCGCTGGAAGGCCGCGTGCCGGTAGTCGTACCACGAGTACACGCCCGCCTCGTCGCTCATCGACCGAAAACAGTCCACGAGGCCGATCGCGCACAGGTCCGCCAGCGCGGCCCGCTCCTCGTCGGACACGTGCAGGGTGCCGCGCAGCCCCTCCGGATCGTAGACGTCCCGGTCGTCGGGGGCGACGTTGAAGTCGCCGCCGAGCAGCACCGGATCATCCGCCGCAAAGCGCCCGGCGATCTCGTCGCGCAGTCGGCGAAACCACGCCAGCTTGTAGGAAAACGCCTCGGAACCCAGCTTCGTGCCGTTCGGGGCGTACAGGCCGTAGATCCGCACGCCGCGGACCGTCACCGCCAGGATCCGGGCGGCCTGGTCGGGCGGCCCCTCGGCAAAGCCGCGTTGCACGTCGGTCACGGGCTCTTTCGAGACCACCGCCACCCCGGCGTACCCACCGCTGCCGAACGCTTCCACCCGGTACCCCAGCTCCAGGAACGGCACCTTCGGAAAGCGTGCGTCGTCCACCTTCGTCTCCTGCAGCAACAGGACGTCCGGCGCCTTCTCGGCCAGGTAGGCGCTGACGTTGTCGATCCGGGCGCGGAGCCCGTTGACGTTCCAGGTGACGACGCGAAAGGGGCGCGACACGCGGCGCACTGTACCAACGCCGGTGCGCAGTGGAAGCACCGTCCCCGGCACGCCCGCCCGCCCCGCGGCGACGTTGCGATAGGCTCTGGGGGTGGCCCGGGCCGCTCCACCGATCGCCCGCGCCGGCCGGGCGTGGGCGGCCGCCGCACTCCTGGCCGCCGCCGGGTGCGCCGCGCCGAACCTGTCGCGCACGGTGGGCCGCGGCAACTGGGAGCTGCACGTAAGCCACGGCGGCCCCCTGCTGCGCCCCCCCGGCTGGCCCCCGGTGCCCTTCGGCCACACCCACATCGGCGGCCGCTACGGCCTGTCGGACCGCGTGGACCTCGACGGCAACCTCAACCTCCTGCCGCTGGGCGTGGGGCTGTTGCAGGTGGACACGGCCGTCGTGTTGCAGATCTTCCGCCGGCCGCGGCGCCTGGCCGTCTCGGCCTCGGCGCGGCTTGCGGGGATCTTCGACCTCGACGACCCGCCCGCGGCGCGATTGTTCACGGAGTGGGGTCTGCACGTCGGCCGGCCGCTGGGGCGCTTCGTCCACCCCTACGGCGGCCTGCTCCTGACGAACCCGCTGACGGTCCGCACCGCCGACCTGCCGCCTTCCTTCTTGACCCCGTTTGCCGGCCTCGAGTTCCTGCTGCCGCCGCGACGCGGGCGCCAGCACGGCCTGGCCGTCCACGTGGCCTGGACGAACCCGTGGGTGGACTCCGACGCCGTCGTGGACTACGCCCCGCCCATGGGCGCCCTCGCGGTCTACCTCGGCTACCGGGTACGATTCGGAGGGCTCGATCGATGACGCGCCGCGCCGCCGCTTCGGCCCTCGTCCTCGCGTGGCTTGCCGGCTGCACGCTCGACGCCTTCCTCTACCACCCCGTCCGCGTGGACGGCTACGACTTCGACGGCATCGATCCGAACATCGACGGCGACCTGACGGACCCGCACCCATCGATCATCGGCCCCGATCTTCGCATCGAAGGCTTCGCCGACGCGGAGGGCGACACGATCCACTACGTCTACGCCGAGAACCCGGGCGCGCGCAGTACGATCTTCTACAGCCACGGCAACAGCCTTCACATCGGCCGGTACTGGGACCGCGTCGAGCGCATGTGGTCCCTGGGATACAACGTCCTCATCTACGACTATCCGGGCTACGGGCGCTCCGAGGGCTCTCCGGACGAGCGCAGCGTCTTCGCCAGCGCCCGCGCCGCCCTCGCGGCCCTCGCCACGATGCCCGGCGTGGACCCGGGCCGGATCTACTTCGTGGGCTACTCCCTGGGCGGCGCCCCCACCTTCGAACTGGCGACGGACACGGAGACGACCGGCATCGTGCCCCGTGCGATCCTGACCGAGGCAGCCTTCTGCAGCGTCGAGACCTTGCTACAGGACGCGACGTTTCTCGACGTACCGGCCTCCTTCGTGGCCGCAAACCGCCTGGACAACTGCGCCAAGATCGGCCGCGTACCCGAAGGCGTCGAGGTGGTGATCCTGCACGGGGCGGACGATACGTTCGTCCGGCCGCTGCACGCCCGCCGGCTGGCGGACCGCGCCCGCGCGCCGTTCGATCTCGTATGGGCCGAAGGGGCCGACCACACGGACGTCCCCCTGGTGCTCGGCGACGCCTACGACCGCCTGTTCCTGCGCCACCTGCCGCCCTGACCGAGCCCCGCCCGCAGGCTACGGGGGCCCCGCCGCCCGGCCCCGGCCGCGGCGGCGGGCGAGCACGCGGTGGGCGGCGAGCGCCGCGACGAAGTACGCGATCCCGAGCAAGACCGAGCGATCCCCCTCCAGCGCGGACAACACGAGGACCAGCACACTCGACCCGGCGTACAGCAGCGGCGGAAGCGGGTAGGCGAACACGCGATAGGGCCGCGGCGCGTCCGGATCGCGGCGCCGGAAGACCACCACGGCCAGGACGGTGAGCGTCCCCGTGATCAGCATGGCCGCGGACGTGTAGTTCATCAGTTCCTCGAACCGCTGGGTGGCGAGCAGGACGACCGCCCAGGCCGCCTGCGCCCACAGGGCCACCACGGGCGTGCCGTAGCGCCGGTGCAGGCGGCCGGCGGGTGCGGGCGCATGGCCGGCGCGGCCCATGGCGAAGGCGATCCGGCTGCCGGTCAACACCGTCCCGTTGATCGAGCCGAGCATCGCCAGCACGATGAGCGTGGTCACGACGTGCTCGCCGGCCGGCCCGAACAGCCGCCCCGCCGCCGCCGTCCCCGCCTCGCCGACCCCCGCCAGGTCGGACAGCGGAAACACGGCCAGGAAGCCCACGCACAGCACGAGATACAGACCAACCACCAGCAGCGTCCCGCCCACGAGGGCCCGCGGCAAGGCGCGGCCCGGATCGCGGATCTCCGCGCCCACGAAGATCGCGGCGTTCCACCCGGAGTAGGCGAAGTACACCGGCAGATAGGCCAGCGCGAGGGCTTCGAGCGTCGTGAAGGTCGGGGCCGCCGGTGTGGGCGTACTGCTCGGGTGATAGCCGCCGAGCGTGGCGAGTACGACGACGCTCGCCACCAGCAGCACCGCGATGGGGACGGTCGTCAGCACCACCTGCGTACGGCCGGAGAGCACCACCCCCACGTGGTTGACCGCCGACAACCCCACGACGATGAGCACCGCCCAGCAAAACGCCGGATCGGACCCCGGCAACCACCGGCCGAACACGTGGTAGGCGTCCCCGAGCAGCACCGGGAGCTGGAACGTGGCCGTCCCGGCGGCCATCGTGGCGAGCGAGCCGGGGAAGATCGCCACCAACTGCAACCACCCCACCCCGAAGGCCACGCCCGGACCGTAGGCCCGGCGCAGGTACGGGTAGTCCCCACCCGCCCGGGGCATCATCGCGCCCAGCTCCGCCACGCTCAGGGCGCCCGCCAGGGCCGTAAGGCCCCCCAAGATCCACACGAGGAGGAACAGCGCCGGGCTCGGCGCGTGGGCCGCGACCACCGGCGGGGCGATGAAGATCCCGATCCCGAGCATGGACCCGGCCACGAGGGCCATGGCGGGGCCCGCCGCGAGCCGGGCCGGCAGCCCGCCCGAGGAGGGCGTTGCATCGGGGGCTTCGTCGGCCACGTCCGGGGCAGTCTACGCGCGCGAGGCCCCGTGTGAACGCCCGCCCGCCGCGCCAGCGGGGCACCCGACGGTGGGCGGTTCCTTCCGACGGGTCCATCGACGCCCGGCAGTCATCCGGGGACGCTCGCGGTGCGCCGGAGCCCACCCGCCCACCGGGTGCGGAACGGCGCCCCCCGTCGGGCCGCCCTCTCCACCGTGCGCGGCACCACCCGGCACGCCTCGGCCGGCGGCAGGATGGGCGCACCCGGAGGCGGCGTGGGCGCCCATACCCCGATCCCCCGCCGCCCGGAAACGGGCCGGGCGCGCGCGGCCCGAGCGCAACGAGCGCCCGGCGCATCGAAAGCGCACGATCCACCGATCTTCACTCGGCCGCGTTCGCTGCGCCCGTGCCTTCCCCGGTCGGCGCGGGTCCCAGGAACAGGCGGCGCCGGCCCACGTCGAGCCCCACGACCCGGCCGTCGAGCTGGTCGAAGCCCAAGATCATCGCCGGCCGCCGTGCGAGGCCCAGCGGTCGGAAGACCGGCAGGTCGGCCACCAACAGGCGCGGCCCCTCCACGGTGATCCCGCCGACGGAAAGGCGTGCGAAGCGGTGCGTCTTCGCCGACACGTCGCCGCGCGACGCACCGCGGATCGCCTCGGCCTCCCGAAGCGCCTGCACGTCGAGCCCCATGGCCCGCGCCGCGGCCAGGTTCACCACGCTGCGCCCGGCTCCCAGGTCGATGACCGCGGAAAGCGGCACGTCGCCGGGCTCGAGGCGCGCCTCCACGGCGAACAGTCCGGTGCCGCGCAGCGGTGCGAGCGGCACCGCGCCGTCCCAGGCGGGGGCGCGAGCCGGATCGTACAGCCGAAGGTGCGCGGCGCCGAGGTCGAACTCGACGACGTAGGACGCAAAGAAGTTCTGCCCCAACACGCCGGCCGGCTCCCCCCCGAGCGGCTCGGCGAGGTGATCGAGGGGCATCACGGCCGCGACCAGGCCCTCGGTCGCATGACCTCCGAGTCGCACCGGCGGCAGATCGACGAGTTCGACGCGCCCGGCGGAGCCCGCCGCCGTCTTGGCGTGCGCCCTGGGCCCGGCGCGTGCAGCAGCACCCAGGCGCGCCCTCGTCGCCGGGGTGACGACCGATACGCTCGCGCCCGTGTCGAGCAGGAAACGCAGCGGCCCGGCCCCACGCACGTGCACCGCGACGGCCAGGTGTCCGGAGGCGAGCCGCTCGATGGGCACGTCGGCCACGGGCGGCGGACGAGTGGCGGGCGCCGCCGAGACGGCCGCGGCGACCGGCCGCTCCGAAGGCGCGGCCGCGGCGACCCGCGCAGGCGGTCGCGGACCCGGCGCCGACGAGGCGCAGCCCAACAGGGCGGCGAGGCACGCCCCACCCACCGCGCGGGCCGCGATCCATGCACAGGGACGAACGGCCACCGTTCTGCGCGGGGTCAATCGACGACGGTGGTCAGTTCCGCAGTCTTCCTGCACAGCGCGCAGGCGTCCCCGCCACACAGGCCGAAGTGGGCGTGCACCTCGAGGGTGTGGCGGCCCGGCGTCGCAGCCGAAAAGGGGATCTCCATGGCCACCTCGTCCGGGGCCAGCACCGTGGCGTCGTCCACCGTGTAGCGCTCCTTGTCGAGCGACAGCGAATCGGACGAGACTCGCACCGACAGCGGCGCGTCCTGGTTGACCTCGAAGCGCCCCCGTGGCCGCAAGGTGACCGTCGCCTTCGTCCTCGTGCCCACGACGGCCGATGACGGCCCCTCCACCTCGACCGTGCAGTCGGCGGACGGGGCAGGCGCAGCAGCCACAGCAGGCGAGTCCTGCGCGGCGGCAGGCTCGGAGGGGGATGCGGGGCCGTTGCAGGCCACCAGGGCGAACATGGCCCATAGGAGCGCGAATCGTCGCACGGGCGTTTGTTCGCAGGATAGGTCTGGAACCGGCCGCGGTCAAACCGGCCGGGATCGCGGGACGGCCGCGACCACGCATTCGTCGGCGTCCCCACGTCGGCTCGAACGAGGTATGCGCCCCGTCGCAGCTATCCCGGCAGAGGCGTACCTGCCTTCGTCGTGAAGCGGAAGACCCCGTCCTCCTTCACGGCTCGCAGGTCGATGTCGGGGTACTCGGCAACCTCGTCGGGCGAGCGGGTTCCGACCTCCAGGTAGGTTACCGGGCCGTTCGAGCGGTTGACCAGGTGGTGTCCGTTGGCAACCCCGGCCGGAAACCCGACGACCATGCCATCCGTGAGTTCCTGTGCGCCCTCGTCCGTGACCAGGGTGATCGGCCCCCGCACCACGTAGACGAATTCGTCCTCTTTTGCGTGCCAGTGGCGTTGCGAGGACATGGCGCCCGGCTCGAGGGTCACGAGGTTCACCCCGAACTGCGAAAGCCCCAGCGCCTGCGTCAACCGCCGCTTGAGCCGCCCCTCGAACCCCTCGTCGTGGGGCGGCGGATACCCGGTGCCGCGGCGCGCCTCGACGGTACTCGGGTCGAGAACAGGGTGTGGGAAGGCGGTCTTCATGGGTCCACTCTACGCCGGCACGGCCGCAAGGGGCGCTCGGCGTCGCCTGGCCGCCCCGGCTCGGCGCCCGCCGCCCCGCCCCCGATGGATGCACGGGCCCAGAGCCCTTCGGAGCACGAGGGGGCACGAAGGACCACGCGGCCCGACCGGCCATCGCCCCGGGTGGTCCCAACGCTCGCTCCCCCCGAACCGCGGGCCACGGGGTCGGCCGGCATACCCGCCGCCCGCGGCCGGCGCGAACGGGGCCATGCGATCGCTGGGCCCCGAGGCACACGGTATGGACCGGCGCCCGGGGCGACGGTCCAGGCACGCGACGGGAACGGGCCCCCAGCGCGACGGTTGATGAACTGAACTTATGTTTAGTATTCTTCCGGGCCCATGGCCCGGCCCCATGCTCTCTTCGTCGCCCGGGAGGGCGCTTTGCGCGCCGATGCGGTGGTGCAGGGGGGGCTGGGGGTGGACCCGGCCTCGGTGGGGGGGCGCGCAGTTCGGCCCCCGTTCGAGGCCCTGCCGTCCGGCGCCGTCGTCGAGGTGTGCGGCCGGCCCGGGCGCGGGGCCTTCGCCCAGACCACCTGGGCCGCGGGCGCCGTGCTGGCCGCGCAGCGCCGGGGGGAGCCCGCCGCGTGGATCGAGGCGCGGCCGGGGGCCGTCTTCGCGCCCGACCTGGCCGAGCACGGGATCGATCTGGCCGCCCTCCCCTTCGTCCGCGTCCCCCCCGGGCGCGGGCGCCGCTGGGCGGCCCCCCTGCTGCGGGCGGCGGAGCTCCTCCTGCGCTCGGGCGGGTTCGGCCTGGTCGTCGTGGATCTTCGGCCCCCCGGGCCCGCGCCGCCGGTCGTGGCCCCGGCGGGCGCGGCACGCCTTTCCGCCCTGGCCCGCCGCCATCGAAGCTGCGTCCTGCTCCTGTCCTGCAAGGACGCCGGCGCCCCCTCCCTCGGGCCCATGGTGGGCCTTCGCCTCCTCGCCCGGCGCACGCGCCACGCCTTCGGCGTCTTCGCCGTGTCGAGCGACGTCGTGCGCAACAAGCTCGGCGCGCCCGCGGCCGGCGCCGTCGCCTTCTTCCGCGGCCCCCACGGCTGCTTCTGAGGCCCATGCCCGCCCCGCGCCGCGACGCCCGGCCGCGCCTGGCCTGCCTCGCCGTCGAGGAGCCCGCCCTCGCGATCCTTCGCCAGCGCCGGGCCCCACCCCACGCCCCCCTGGCCGCCGTGGACCGGCTCGGCCCCACCGGCACGGTGCTGGCCGCCTGCCCCCGCGCGCGGCGCAAGGGGGTCGCCTGTGGGACGCCCCTGGCCGCCGCCCGCGCCCGCGCCCCCGACCTCCACGCCGGTGCCGTCTCGTACGACGATCTCCGCCGCTTCGCCGCCGCGCTGTTCACCGGCCTGTCCGACACCACCCCCTTCGTCGAGCCCCTGCTGCGCCCCGGCGCCCCCCCGCCCCCCCCGCGAGACGCCCCGCCCACCCGCGCGGCCACCCTCGACGCGGGCACCTTCTTCCTCGACGCCCGCGGCCTTTCGCGCCTGTACGGCTCCGCCGACGGCTTCCGCCACCGGGTCGAGACGTTCCTGCGCGAACGAAACCTTCCGGGCACCGTGATCGTCGGTTTCCACCGCCTGCGCGTGCTGGCCCTGGCGCGCCGCGGCGGCCCCGGCCGCGTCTTCTACGACCCCGCCGAGGAGGCCCGCGCCGCCGGCGCCCTCCCCCTCGGCGTCCTCCCCCTCGACCCGCGCACCCGCGCCCGCCTCGAGCGCCTGGGGATCGGCACCGTCGGGGCCCTCGCCGCCCTGCCCGCCGCCGAGCTGCGCGCGCGCTTCGGCCCGGCGGCCGCCCGTCTCCACGAACGCCTGCACCGCGACGGGCTCGTCCCCCTCGCCCCCCTGTCCGTCCACCCGCCCGTCCGCCTCACCCGCGATCTCGATCCCCCCGACGCCCACGCCGAACGCCTCGTGTTCCTGTGCAAGGAGCTGATCGACGAGGCCTGCCGGGTCGTCCGCCGCCGCCTGCACACCGTCGCCGCCCTGCGCCTGCGCCTCGTGCTCGATCGCCCCGCCGCAGACGATCCCTTCGGCCCCCGCCGCACCCTCCGCCTGCGCCTCGCCCCCGCGCACCCCACCCTCGACGCCGCGAGCCTGCTCGACCTGGTGCGCCTGCGCCTGTCCGCCCTCCCCCTCGACGGGTGCGTGGCGCGGATCGAGCTGACGGCCGAGACCCGACCGGCCACCCCCCGGCAGCTCCCCCTCGTCGATCGACCCACGCGGGATCTCGCGGCCGCCCGGGCCGCCCTCGCCCGCGTCGAGGCCGCCTTCGGCCCCGGCGCGGTGACCGTGGCCGCCCTGCGCCCCGACCCGGTGCCCCACCGGCGGGCCGTGTTCGTACCCCCCGATCTACGGGCGCCGCCACGGCCGCAACCGCCCGGCGACTCGGCCCCCCTCGTCCGCCGCGTCCTGCCCGTCCCCACGCCGATCGCCGTCACCGCCCGGGCCGGCGCCCCCGCCCCCCGCCGCCGCGAGCCCCCCGCCGCGCTCGGTCCCGCGCCGCCGCAGCCGGCCACGGCCCGGCGGCCCGTGCGCGTGCTCGGCCGCGCCGTAACGCGCGCCTTCGGCCCCCACCGCACGATCCTCGACCGCGCCGCCGACGACGACGCGCGCGACAGCTTCTACTCCGAGCTCGACGACGGCACGATCGTCTGGATCGCCTTCGATCACCGGCGCAAGCGCTGGCTCCTGCAAGGATGGGTGGATTGATGGATCCTTACGTCCCTCTTTGGGTGAAGACCTGCGGATCCTTCCTCGAAGGCGCGAGCCACCCCGAAGAGCTGGTGGACCGCGCCGCCGCGCTCGGCCTTCGCACCCTGGCGATCACCGACCGCGACGGCCTCTACGGGCTGCCCCGCGCCCACCTCCACGGGTGCACCGTGGGCGTCGAGATCCTCTGCGGCGCCCAGCTCTCCGTGGGGACCCCGCCCCGCGGCGCCCGCACCCGTCCCACCGCCGCCTTCGATCCGGGCCCCACCGATCCGCTCGTCCTCCTGGCCCTCGATCCCGCGGGCTACGCCAACCTGTGCCGCCTGATCTCCCGGGCGCGCCTTCGCTGCCCCAAGGGGCGGGCGGTCGCGTCCCCGGCGGACGTGGTGCGCTTCGCCGCCGGCCTGTGTGCGCTCGCCCCCACCCCCCACACGATCCCCCCGCTGGCCGACGCCTTCCGCGGCCGGCTCTACGCCCTCGTGACCCGACACCTGCGCGAGGAAGACGCCGCCGCCGAGCTCGCCCTGCGCCGGACCGCCGCGCGCTACGGGGTGCCCGTGGTGGCCGGCACGGAGGTGCTCTACCACGTCCCCGCCCGGCGCCCCCTGCAGGACGTGATGACCTGCATCCGGCACCGCACCACCCTCGACGCGGCCGGCGCCCACCTGCGCCCGAACGCCTCGTTCCACCTGCGCGCCCCCGCGGCGTTTCGCCGCCTGTTCGCCGACGATCCGGCCGCCGTCGCCCGCACGCGCGAGGTCGCCGAGCGCTGCGCCATGCGCCTTTCGGACCTGCGCTACCGCTATCCCGAGCGCACCGTGGCGGGCGACCGCGACCGGCGCGACGTCCTGCGCGCGCTCGTCTTCCAGGGCGCCGCGCAACGCTACGGCGGCGACGTGCCCGACCCGGTGCGCCGCCAGATCGAGCACGAGCTTGCCCTCATCGACGAGTTGGACTACGGCGGGTACTTCCTGACCATGTGGGAGATCGTCCAGTTTTGCCGTCGATCCAACATCCTGTGCCAGGGGCGGGGCAGCGCGGCCAACAGCGCCGTCTGCTACTGCCTCGGCATCACGGCGATCGACCCGGTGCGCATGGACCTTCTGTTCGAGCGGTTCGTCAGCCGCGAGCGGGCCGAGCCGCCCGACATCGACCTCGACATCGAGCACGACCGGCGCGAGGAGGTGATCCAGTGGGTGTTCCGGCGCTACGGCCGCCGCCACGCCGCCATGCTCCCCAACGTGGTGCGCTACCGCGGCCGGTCCGCCGTGCGCGACGTGGGCAAGGCGCTGGGTCTGTCCACCGACGTGGTGGACCGCCTCGCGGGGTACGTCGATCCCCACGGCGCCGCCCTCGACGGCGTCCTCGCGGCGCGGGCCGGCCTCGATCCCCGCGCCCCCGCCGTCCGGCGCCTCCTGCAACTCGCCCGCACCCTCGAAGGCATGCCCCGGCACCTGTCGATCCACCCGGGCGGCTTCCTCCTGGGCGCCGACCCCGTGGACACCCTGGTCCCCATCGAGCCCGCCACAATGGCCCGCCGCACGGTGATCCAGTGGGACAAGTACGACGTGGAGGCCCTGGGGCTGTTCAAGGTGGACCTGCTCGGCCTCGGCGCCCTGCGGCACATCCACCTGTGCTTCGACCTGCTGCGCGAGCACGCCGACCTCGACCTCGACCTGGCGCGCGTGCCGGCCGAGGACCCCGCCACCTACGCCATGCTCCGCCGCGCCGACACCGTGGGCGTGTTCCAGCTCGAAAGCCGTGCCCAGATGGCGATGCTGCCCCGCCTGCGGCCGCGCACCTTCTACGACCTGGTGGTGGAGGTGGCGCTGGTCCGCCCCGGCCCGATCCAGGGCGACATGGTGCACCCCTACCTGCGGCGCCGCCGGGGCAAGGAACCCGTCACCTTGCCCCACCCCAAGCTCGCGCGCGTCCTCGCCAAGACCCTCGGCGTCCCGATCTTCCAGGAGCAGGTGATGAAGCTCGCCATGCTGGTGGGCGGCTACGGCCCGGGCGAGGCCGACCGACTCCGGCGCGACATGGGGGCCTTCCGCGCCCGCGGCCGCATCGAGCGCCACCACGACCGGCTCGTGGAGGGCATGGTCGCAAACGGGATCCCCCGGCCCTACGCCGAGCGGATCTTCGAGCAGATCCGGGGCTTCGGCGAGTACGGCTTCCCCGAGAGCCACGCCGCCTCCTTCGCCCTGCTCGCCTACGTGACGGCGTGGCTGCGATGCCACCACCTGGCGGTGTTCACCTGCGCCCTCCTGAACGCCCAGCCCATGGGCTTCTACCCCGTCTCGGCGGTCGTCAACGACGCGCGGCGCCGCGGCGTGGAGATCCGCCCCGTGTGCGTGCGCCGAAGCGCCTGGGACGCGACCCTCGAGCCGGCCGGCCGCGGCCCGCACCCCTTCGCGGTCCGCCTGGGTCTTCGGTGGGTCGCGGGGCTTTCGACCCGGGACCGCGCCGCGATCGAGGCCGCCGCGCGCCCCTTCGAAGATCTGGCCGACTTCGTACGAAAGACCCGCCTTCGGCGCCCTGCCCTCGACGCCCTGGCCGAGGCCGGCGCCTTCGCCTGCTTCGGGCTGCGCCGGCGCGACGCGCTGTGGCAGGCGCGCGGCGCCGCGGCCGAACGCGACGACACCGTGCGGCCGCCCCCGCGCGAGGACGGCCCGGCGGTCTCGTTCGCACCGCTGGCCCGCGGCGAGGCGGTGCTGTGGGACCACGAGATCGTCGGCGCCAGCGCCCTCGACCATCTCCTCGCCGCGATCCGCCCGCGCCTGCGCGCCCTGGGCCTGCCGACCGCCGCCCAGGTGGCCCGCCTCCCCCACGGCCGCGCGGTACGGTACGCGGGCTGGGTCCTGTGCCGGCAGCGGCCGGGCACCGCGCGCGGCGTCACCTTCTACACCCTCGAAGACGAGACGGGCTTCGTCAACCTCGTCGTCTTCCAGGACGTGTTCGATCGCCGGCCCGATCTGGCGCAAGGCGCCCGCCTGCTGGGGGTGGACGGCACAATCCAGCGGGCGGACGGCACGGTGCACGTGATCGTAGACCGCCTGTGGGCCCCGCGGATCCGCCTGCCCGACGTCCGCACGGGCAGCCACGACTTTCGCTGATCCCCCGTCCTGGAGCCAAGCACCCGGGGCCCGCGCGGCGCCCACCGCCGCCGCTGCTATCTTTGTGATCGTGGGACGGATCCGCACGGTCCTGCTCACCCTCTCCACCGCGGCGCTCGCCGCCTGCGCCAGCGGCAGCGACGCGACCGGCGACACGGCCGACGACGGCGGCAGCACCGGCTCGACGGGGGCGATGCAGACCACCGGCTCGACGGGCACGGGCACGGGCACCGGCACGGACACGGACGGCACGGCGGGTGCCTCCGGCTCGACCGGCGGCAGCGCGACCACGGCCGGCAGCGACACGGGCACCGCGGGCACGGGCACCACGGGCGAGCCCATGCCGGTGTGCGGCAACGGCGTGGTGGAGGGGGACGAGGCCTGCGACGACGGCAACAACGACGACGCCGACGGGTGTGAGGCCGACTGCACCCTGCCCGCCTGCAACAACGGGATCCTCGACCCGCAGGAGATCTGCCACGAGGTGGTCGCCACCGAGCCGGCCGGGACCGACCCCAGCGACCTGGCCACGGGGGACCTCGATGGGGACGGGATCCCCGACGTCGTGGCGGTGAGCCCGGCGGCCAACGAGATGCACCGCTTCCTCGTGGGCCCGTCCGGCACGGTCGCCGATGCCGCCGTCTTCGTGGCCGGTCTCGGGCCTGCGCGCACGGCCCTGGGCGACGCCGACGGCGACTTCGACCTCGACGCCTTCGTGCTCGACGTGGGCACGAACGACCTCGTCTTGAAACGCAACAGCGGGACGGGGGACTTCGGCCCCAACGAGATCGTCGCCATCGGGACGGAGGCGATCTCCTTTACGGTGGACCAGGTGGACCTCGACGGACGGCTGGACCTGGTCTACGCCGACATCGTCTCGATCCTGGCGCCGCCGGACCCGGTGTGGACGGGGCCCGCGCTCAAGGTCTACCTCGGAGACGGGATGGGCGGCTTCACCGGCCCCACGCTCCAGACCACGGACGGGCTCGTCTTCGACATCGACGTGGCGAAGATCGACGGCGACGGTCTGCCGGACTTCGTGGTGCTCACGAAGTCGCCGGCGCTCATCCGGATCTACGCCGGCAGCACGATCGGCAACGTGGACCCGGCCGGCGCCTCCCCGCTGCCCGACGCCCCGACGAGCTTCGACCTGGGCGACGTGGACGGCGACGGCGACCTCGACGCCGTCGTCACGGTCCAGGGCGACACGGATCTGCACGTGATGCTCGGCGACGGGATGGCCAACTTCACGGCCGGGGGCACCGTTCCGGTCAACGCCGAGGGGACCGCCGCGCGGTTCGTGCGTCTCGACACCGACGACGACCCCGACCTGGCCGTCGCCACCGAGGCCGGCGAGCTGCACCTGCTGCAGCGCGTGGGCGCGGCCACTTTCGTCACGAAGTCCGTCCTCACCCTGCCGGGGCCCGCCACCGACCTGGAGGTGGCCGACTTCAACGGCGACGGCCTGACCGACCTGGCGGCGGCGATCCCCAGCGCGGGCGTGGTCGCCATCGTCGCGAGCCGCCCGTGACCGCGCCGGTCCCCCGCCGGTCGCGCAAGCCGCCCCCGGACCGCACCCCGAGGTGGCGCCGCCGGCCCGCCGGGGGACCGCGCCACGTCGCCGCCGGCGCCCCGCGGGACCGGCGCCCCGCGCCCGTCCGGATGCGACGCCGCCCCGGCACCTGGTAGCCTCCGAGGCGCCGACCCATGGGTTCCACCGTCCCCCGCTCACCTCGCACGGTCCTGGCCGCCGTCCTCGTCGTCGCGCCGGCTTGCGGCCGGGCGGCGGCCGAACCCGCCGCGGCGGCGTGCGAGGCCCGCTTCGGGGCCGCCCCCTCCCTCGCCGCCCGCGAGGCGGCCGCGCGCTGCAACGAGGATCCCGCGGGCGCCGCCTGCGACCCCACCGAGCTCGTCACGCCCGACGCGATCCGCTGCCGGCTGGCCGAGCGCTATCCCCGGCGCGAGTTCCACGGCGGCCTGTACTTCGACGTGATCGCCCACCGGCCCGTCTACCGCATGTTCACCGCCCTCGAGCCCGCGGGCGGCGGCCCCGTGCGCCCGCACCGGCACGTCCTGCTGGACGCACGCACGGGCGCGGAGCTTCGGTTCCTGCGGGCCGACCCGGCCGACAGCACGGTGCGGCGGGTCCTGCCGGACGGCACGGCGCAGCCCCTCGGGCGGTTCGCCGCCTTTTGGATCGTCGCGGACGATCGCCTCGTATCCTTCGACGCCAAGGTCGGCAAACGCTTCGCCGAGGCCTACAAGCTGGCCGCGCGCGGGCGGGAGGCGGGGATCCCCTTCACCCCGGGGGCCCGCTTCGCCCTCGACCTGCACGCCCTCGTCGAGGGCACGCCGCACGACACGACCGCGGACGCCTCCGTGCAGGGCGACCCGGTCGGCACGAACCTGCGCGTGATCGCCCCGCTGCCCGACGGCGGACGCCTCGAACTCGACCTGGCGGCCGCCGACACCCTCGACGACCAGCACGGCGGCTACTGACCGCCGGGCGCGCCCCGGCCCCCCTTGGCGCCCGAGATCGTGGAGGTGGCGCACGCCCCGGCGCCCGCCGCCGCACGGGCGCCCCACCCGCACCCGGGACGGGTCCCCGCTGGCTCGTCGGCCCGGCTCCACGCCGTCGTACCGCAGCCGTGTGCTCGCGCGGCCTCCACCCGTCGCACGCGGGCCCGGGCGCGAACGCACGCCGGCCGGTTCCGCCCGCGGCCTCCGCTCCCCGGCATCGCCCACCCCGTCCGGCCCCGTGCGCGGGCCTTCGTCCCCACCGCCGCGCTCGAACGCCACGCGGCTTCGCACCCGCCGCCGGGCGCCCCCTCGGCCCGCGCCAACCGGCGGCCGCAGGGCGCGGCAACCCGGCCCCCTGCGCAGGTTGGGGTATCCTACGGTGCCATGGGGGGTGCCTTTCGTACCGTGAAACTCTCTTTCGTGAAGATCCCGCTCGTGTCGCTCCTGGCGGCCTGTTCGGGCGGCGGCGAAGATGGTGGGTCGGGTGCGACCTCGACCTCGACCTCGACCTCGACCGCCGGCCCGGGCACGGCTTCGAGCACCGGGGCCTCCACCGGCACGGGTTCGGGCTCCACCGTGGCCACGGCGACCGGCGCCCCGACCACCACGGGGCCTGCGGGCAGCACGGGGCCGAAGTTCGACGTGGGCGCCCAGCTCGACGCCGGGCCCCCCGCATGCACCACCGGCTCGATCCCCACCACCTGCGACGAGGCCGCCGCCTGCCCGACGAGCGTGGGCTGCCGCTTCTTCGCCGTGGACCTCGACCAGCTCGACGGCGGCGACGAGCACCCCTACGCGGTCGCCGTGTCGAACGTCCAGGAGGGACAGACCGTCTCCGTGACCGTGGAACAACGGGTCGGCGGCGCATGGCAGACGGTGGAGGGGCCCGTCCCGATCGCCCCCCTCGACCTCTACACGTTCCAGCTCCCCGACCTGCACCAGGAGGGTAGCGGCAAGAAGCCCGGCGGGGCCTACCGCGTCACGGCCACGGCACCCGTCGCCGCGTACCAGCTCAACCCCCTGAACATCCAGCCGGGCATCGCGTCGAGCGACGCCACCATGCTGTACCCGGTGACCACGTGGGACGACATGCACCACGTGATCGGTTGGGAGCCGTACCCCCACACGGCCTACGTGACCGTGGCCGCCGCCGTGGACGGAACCACCGTCACCGTCGAGCCCACGGCGCCGGTCACCGGCGGACCGGACGTGCCGGCGACCCCGGCCGGCGGGATCTTCACGGTCAACCTGGACGAAGGGGACGTCGTGGAGGTGATGACGAACACGGATGGAGCCACGCTCTCGGGCACGCGGATCACGTCGGACCCCGACCACCCGGTCGCGGTGTTCTCCGGCGCGGAGTGCACCTTCGTGCTGGCCTACTCGTGCGACCACGTCGAGACCCAGTTGACCGGCCTGCGGACGTGGGGCAAGTCGTTCGTCGCCGCCCGCGTGCCGCCGCGGGTGGACCCGCCGGAGACCTCGGTCTTCCAGATCTACGCCAGCGAGGACGGCACGACCGTCACCTTCGACGCGCCCGCGGGGGTGACCGGCCTCCCGGCGGCACCCGTCTCCATGGACGCGGGGGACCTGCTCACGCTCGAGGTCGGGGGCCCGGCGAACGCCCCCGGCGACTTCCTGGTGTCCGCGGACCGTCCCATCGCGGTGGTCAACTACATGACGGGCAGCTCCCTCGCCGGGACGATCGGCGACCCCGCGATGGTTCAACTCCCGCCGGTGGAGCAGTTCCTTCCACGGTACGTGATCCTGGTCCCGTCGTCGTGGACCGACGATACGCTCACGATCGTCCGCCCGGCCGGCGCCGCGGTGATGCTGGACGGCGCGCCGGTCCCCGACGCCTCGTTCGCGTCCGCCGGGGGCGGGTTCGAGGTCGCACGGCGCCCGGTCGCCGACGGCGTGCACGTCGTCGAGGCGACCGATCCCGTCGGCGTGATCGTGGCGGGCGTGACGAGCGTGGACAGCTACGCCTACCTCGGGGGCGTCGGGGCGGAGGTCATCAACCCGACCCCCGAGGGCTGAACGCCGGCACCCGGCCGCCGCCGATGGCCGTCGGCGATCGCCCGCCTTCGACGCCCCCCGCGCCGTCGCATCCACGGCCCCGGCCGCCCGGCCCCGGGCGGCGCACGCGGGCTCGCGCATGGAACTGCGGCGGGCCGCGGCAACGGCCGCCACGACCGGCTGCACCCGCCCGGCACGACCGTGCACGGTGCAAACGACGCTGCACGCCCGCCCGGCACCCTTGCACACCAGAGCTTGGCCGCACGTGCCGTGCACCGGTCCCCGCCCCCGCCGCACGGCCCCTCGGCGGCGCCTCCGTCGGCCATCGTCCCGTCGCCGGGGCGGCGGGCCAGCGTCGGCTCGACGAACGAACCGTCGCCGGCCCGCCCCCGGCGGCCGAAGGCCCATCGGAGCCCCGCACGCGGCGCTCGGGGGCGCACCGGGCGGCCGCTTGACGGCTCGAAGGGCCCGCGGATAAAACGCCCGCGCACCGCGGGCGCCTGCCGGCCGCGCGGCGCTCGCCGACGTCCGACCCCGCCCCCCGCCGCGCGCACGCGCCGCTCCGGCCGTCGGGCCCCTCCCTCCCGCCTCGCGTATGGACACGAACCCCTGGGAACCCGAAGGGGCGACCCGCCTCCTCGCAGCCGACGGCACGCCGCTCGACGACGAGACGATCGCGGGGCTGCCGCTCGAGCGGCTCTACCGCGCCCTCGTCGCGGCCCGCACCCTCGACGTGAAGATCGCTCGCGCCGGCCTGCCCGCCCGCGCCCCCTGGGCCGGCGAGGAATCCGTGGCCGCCGCCTGCGCCCTGGCCGCGAGCCCGTCGGACTGGGTGTTTCCCGGGCCGCGCGACGGCGCGGTGGCCTTCCTGCGCGGGCTGTCCGCCGACGCCGTCGCCCACCACCTGCGGTCGCACGACCGGGCGGCGGGGATCCCCGCACGCGACCAGTTCTGCGACCCGGAGGGCCGCACCGGCCCGCTGCTGCGCGGCCTGGGGCGCCACCTCGGGCTCGCCACCGGAACCGCCCGCGCCCAGGCCCTCGCCGGCACCGGGGAGGTCACCCTCGCCACCTGCGGCGAGGGCACCACGACCACCGGCCCCTTCCACGAGGCCCTGGTCCTCGCCGCCGCGGCCGACCTGCCCATCGTCTTCGTCTGCAAGAGCCAGCTTTGGCCGGAAGGCGCGCCCCCGGAGGCGGGCACCGTCGGCGACCCGGTGTTCGAGCGCGCGCGCACCCTGGGGCTGCGCACCACGCGGGCCGACGGAGCCTGCGCCGCGGCCACCTTGCAGGAGGTGGCGGCCGCCGTCCGCCGCGCACGCGAGGGCAAGGGGCCGAGCCTCGTGGAGGTGGTCGTCACCCCCGCGGTCTTCGACCCACCCCCCGAACGCGACCCGCTCGAACGCCTGCGCCGGCACCTGGACCGGATCGGCAAGTGGACGCGCACGATGCAGGACGTGGCCGAGGCGGAGGTGCGCACCCGGATCGAGCGGGCGCTCGCACGGATCGAGGAGGCCGCCCCGTGAACGGACAAGAAGCCCTCGCGGACCGGATCGCCGACGCCCTGCGCGCCCGGCCCGAGCTCGTGGTGCTCGGCGAGGACGTGGCCGACGGCGGGTTGTTCGGGCTCACCCGCGTCGCCGCCCAGGCCCCGGACCTCGCGGACCGCCTGGCCTCGACCCCGCTCGTCCCCGGCAGCCTCCTGGCGCACGCGGCGGGCCTGGCCCTCGGCGGCCGGCATCCGCTCGTGCTGATGCCGTCGGCGGCGAGCCTGCTCGACGGCTTCGGCGACCTGCTGGCCGTCACCGACCCGGGCCCCTGGGCCGCGATGGCCGGCCCCCCGCGGCTGTCGGTGGTCGTCCCCACGGGCTCGGGCCTCGGGCTGGCCGAGGACGTCGGCCGCCCCGTCGAGGCCCTGCTCGCGGCGCTGCCCGGGCTTGCGCTGCTGTCGGTCGGCACCGCCTGCGGCCTGCTCGCGGCCTTCGACGCCCTGGTGGGGACCCCCGGCCCCGCCGCGTTGCTCGTGCCGCGCACGTTGCTGCTCGCCTCCCTGCCCGACGACCGCGCGAGCCTCGACCCGAGCGGTCTGCGGACCCACCAGACGGGCGCCCGCGCCACCGTCTTCGCCGTCGGCGCGGCCGTCGGCGCCGCCCTCGACGCCGCCGCCGGCCTGGACGTCACCGTGGCCGAGCCGTGGCGCCTGCGCCCATTCCCCACCGAAGCGATCGCCCGCGCCGCCCGCACCGGGCACGTGGTCGTGGCGGCGCCCGGCCCGGAGAGCTTCACGGCCGAGCGGATCGCCGCCACGGTCGCCCGCGACGCCGTCTACCACCTCGACGCCCCCGTCGAGATCGTCCGGGGCGATCCGCCGCCGCTCGGGCCCGCCGCCGAGCACCTGGCGGTGCCGTCCGTCGCTTCGATCCGCGCCGCCCTGGCCGCCGTGGGCGTGCCCGTACCGTCCAACGAGAAAGGAACCGCATGATGGAGTTTACGCTGCCCGCCATCGGAGAGGGGGTCGTCGAGGGCGAGATCGTCCGCTGGATGAAGCAACCCGGCGAGCCGGTCGCCAAGAACGAGCCGCTCGTGGAGGTGATGACGGACAAGGCCACCGTCGAGGTGCCCGCGCCCGAGGACGCCGTCGTCGTGGAGCATCGGGCGGCCGAGGGGGACATCTGCGCCATCGGACAGGTGATCGCGATCCTCGAGCCCGGCGCCGGGACGGCCCGCGCCGGGGCGCCGGCCCCGGCCGCACCCGCCGCCGCGGACCCCGAGCCGACCCCCGCCCCGCAAGGGCCCGCGCCGGAGGTGCTCGCCACCCCGGCGGCCCGCGCCCTCGCCCGGGCCGAGGGGATCGACCTTGCGACCGTGCCCGGCGACGACCGCGGGCGGATCGCCCGCGAGCACGTGGAGGCGGCGCTCGCCCGGGGCGCGGCCAGCCCCGCCGCCGCCCCGCCGGCGCAGCCGGCCCCCGCCGCCACGCCCGCCCAGCCCCCGGCGGCCCCCGCCGCCCGCCCGGC
>JALSIN010000178.1 GCA_026989935.1 Polyangiaceae bacterium
TGGTAGGCGCGGGCCTCCTCCACCGGGCCCAGGTCCACCCGCTGGAGGTTCTCGACGAGGGCGAGCTGGAGGCGCTCGTCGTCGTCCGCCTCGCGTACCACGACGGGGACCTCGGCAAGGCCCGCCCGGCGCGCGGCCCGGTAGCGCCGCTCGCCGGCCACGATGCGGTAGGTGCCGGGGTGATCGGGGGAGGGGGAGACGACGATGGGCTGGACGATCCCCTGTTCGGCGATGCTGCGGGCCAGCTCGTCGAGGGCGTCGTCGTCGAAGCGGCGGCGGGGCTGGTTCGGGTCCGGCTCGATGCAGGAGACCGGCACGAGGGCGGCGGCCTTGGGGTGCGCGGCGGCCGGCGCGCGGTCGGGGCCGGTCTGGGCGTCGCCGGCGGGGGGGAGCAGGGCGCCGAGGCCGCGCCCGAGGGCCTTGCGGGGTCGGGGGCTCATGGGGAGGCTGCCTCCTCGCGCCGGCGGGCCAGGAACTCGCGGGCGAGCGCGAGGTAGGCCTGGGCGCCGCGGCTGGCGATGTCGTACAGGAGGGCGGGCTTGCCGAAGCTGGGGCTTTCGGACAGGCGGATGTTGACGGGGATCGTCGTATCGTACACGGCGCCGCCGAAGTGCTCGCGCACCTCGGTGACGACCTGGCGCGCGAGGTTCGTGCGCTGGTCGTGCAGGCAGAACAGGATCCCTTCGAGGGTGAGGGCGGGGTTGAAGTGGGCGCGCACCGACTCGACGGTGCCCATCAGGGCCGAAAGCCCCTCCAGGGAGAAGTACTTGGCCTGCATGGGCACGAGCACGGTGTCGGCGGCCACCAGGGCGTTCAAGGTGAGCAGCCCGAGGGAGGGCGGGCAGTCGATGAACACGAAGTCGAAGGTGCCCTCGGCCCGCAGGGGGGCGAGGCCGCGGGCGAGGGCGCGCTCGCGCTGCGGGGCGTCCACGAGCTCCACCTCGGCGCCGGCGAGATCCGGTGTCGCGGGCATGAGGGACAGGCGCTCGAGGTCGGTGGGGACGATGACGTCCGCGGCCCGGGCGGCCTGCACGAGCACCTCGTAGGTGCCGCGGGAGGCCGCGCCGCGTGGGTAGCCGAGGGCGCTGGTGGCGTTCGACTGCGGGTCGGCGTCCACGACGAGCACCCGGTGCTCCCCCGCCGCCAGGCTGGCCGCCAGGTTGACCGTCGTGGTGGTCTTCCCCTCTCCGCCCTTCTGATTGCTGACGGCGACCACGTGGGTGCGCTTGGGGGTGCGGTCCTCGGCCACGGGCCGCGTTTCTTACCACGCCGCGCCCGATCCCGTCGCCGCACCCGCCCCGGCTCGACGCGCCCCGCCCCGTCGCCCCCGCACAGGGGCCCGCGCCCCTCGTCCGCCGACCCACCACGGCCGGCTCGGCGGCGGGTCGGTGACCCGGCAACCGCGCCGAGCGGACCGGTCAGGCTGCCCCTCGAGCTGGGAGACCTGCCCGTTGGACGGGGCATGGCACGCAACCGCGGCCCGGCCACCCGCGCGCCCGGCTCGATTGCGCTTGCAGGGCCGGGCGCGCTGCGGTATGTTTTTTTCGGAAGATTTCTGACGGGGCTCTTCGTGCCGGCAGCCGCGCAACCTCAGCTCGAACCCGGACGGGCGTACCGAACACGGGACCTGCGCCGCTGGAGCGCCAACCCGACGCGGCTGGCCAAGCGCCTCGTGCGGGAGGGGCGGCTGCGGCGGGCCGCCCACGGGTTGTTCTACGCGCCGGTGCCGAGCCGCTTCGGGCCAGCGCCGGCGAGCGACACCGAGCTGCTCCGAGCCTTCCTCGGGGGCAGCCCGTTCATCCTCAGCGGCCCGCCCAAGTGGAACGCGCTGGGCCTCGGCTCGACGGCCGTGTTCCCGGTGACCCTGGTCTACAACACCAAGCGCAGCGGGGCGTTCACCTTCGACGGCAAGCGTTACCTGCTCCGTCGGGTGAGGTTCCCCGAGAAGCCGCCGCCCGAGTACTTCGTGGTCGACCTCCTGGAGCACCACGGCATGGCGGGCGTGTCGCTGGCCGATCTCGAGCGCGGGCTCGTGGCCACGCTGCGCGAGGGGCGCTGGAACCCACAGACGCTGTGCGAGATGGCGGAGCGTTACGGCACCCGGAAGACCCAGGCGCTCGTTCGGCGCTGCATCGAGGCGGCAGCGAGGCAGGGCGGGTGAGCTTCGTCCACCAGGACCCCGACTTCGACGAGCTCCTCGGCATCGTCGCCCGGGAGACGGGGGTCGCCGAGGCCCTGGTCGAGAAGGACTACTGGGTCACGCACACGCTGTGGGGGCTCCATCGGACCGGCCTCGACATCTGGTTCAAGGGCGGGACGTCGCTCTCGAAGGCCTTCGGCATCATCCAGCGCTTCTCCGAGGACCTGGATCTGATGGTCCTCCCGGGCACGGTCGCCGGCCTGCCGGAGGTGAAGAGCTGGACCAGCACGAACAAGGGGCCGGTGAAGCAGCGCCAGGCCTACTACGACGCCCTCGAAGCTGTCCTCGTGGTACCCGACATTCGCATCGAGCGCGATCGGACGCGACTCGACCCTCGCGTAGGCGGCGCCGACTATCTGGGCCACTACCCCGGCACGCGGCTCGAGGATCTCCCGGCGCCCATGAGCCCCTTCGTCCGCCTCGAGGTGGGGCGGGCGCGCGTGGTCCCGTACGTCGAGAGGCCGCTCTCTTCGTTCGTCCACGACTACCTGGAACGCGAAGGCATGATGGGGGAGTACGAGGACAATCGCCCGCACGCGGTGCGCTGCGTTCACCCGCTGGTGACGCTCTTCGAGAAGCTCGACGCCATGGCGCGCCGGTATGCGCGTGACCCGGTGGACGCCGACAGCTTCGTGCGCCACTACGAGGACGCCGCCCAGATCGTGCGGGCCATCGACCAGCTCCCCCCTATCGAGACGACGATCTCCGAGCTGGCCCGCGACATGGTCGCCGGCAAGGACATCCGTGCGCTCCCGAACCCGGACGAGCCCGCGCTCCGGCTCGACGACCCCGACAAACGCCAGGCCGTGGAACGCGCCCACGCCCGAATCGCCCCCATGTTCTGGGGCCCGCGGATCCCGCTGGACGAGGCGTGCAATATGGTCCGGTCGTGGCTCGGCCAGCAGGAGTGGAGCCGTTGAATGAGAGCCGCTTTGTTCGCACGTTCAGAACAGAACCGGCCCCGGACACCTCCTGTCGTGCCTCAGGAAACACGATATGTGTAGGCAAGCATTCAGTGACGCGCTAAAGAAGTTCGATCAACGCCTCGATGATTCCAGGAACCTCGTGGCAATCCACAAGGACCTTGGTAAAATTCATTCAGATGGTAGCACCTCCGACACG
>JALSIN010000179.1 GCA_026989935.1 Polyangiaceae bacterium
CGCCCGGATCCTCGCGCGGACCGGCCAAAACGATCATCTTATCAAGGTCACCGAACAGGAGATCCGCCTGTCCCTGCGCCCCACCCGAAAGGCCAAGCTCCTGCATCGGATGGGCGAGCTCCACCTGGAGGCAGGACGCCTCGACGAGGCCCGGGCGGCCTTCGAGGCGGCCATCGGGCTGGTGGACGACCACGCCCCGAGCCACGAGGCATTGACGAACGTGCTACGCCGGCAGGCAGACCACGAGGCCCTGGTCGAGGTCCTGCGCAGGCGGCTGTTGTACGCAACGGACGCCCCTCGCCGCACCGCGCTGCGCATGGAGATCGCGCGGATGCTCGCCGAGCAGCTCGATCGCCCCGGCGAGGCCCTCGAGGAGTTGCTCCACCTGCTCGACCGGCGCACCCGCCACCTGACGGCCCTGCACGCAGCCGAAGGGCTCGCAGCCCGGGTCGGCCGGTACGACACCTTGCTCGACCTCCTCGCACGGCACGCCCAGGCCGTGCAGGGGCCGCGCACGCGCGCGTTGTTGCTGCACCGCAGCGCCCACGTTCGGCTGCAGCGCGGTGACGACCCCGAGGCCGCCGTCGGCGATCTGGTGCGAGCGCTCGACCTGTGGCCCGAACTGGGCGTCGCCCGTGCCCAGCTCTTGCAAATCTACGAACGCCTCGGGCGCACCCGCGAGCTGCAGTCGTTCGCCGAGGGGGGCCTGGACTCGGCGCGAAGTCCGGCTCAGCGCCGTGCCCTTGCCTTGCACCTGGCCGAACTGACCCAGCGCCCCGTGTCGGCCGTCCAGTACCTGGCCGAAGCCGCACGAACCCAGCCAAGCGACTACGTCACGTGGGCGCGCCTTGCGCGCGCAGCGCGACAGGCCCGAAAGTTCGGCCGCCTGGCGGAGGCGCTCGGGCACGTGGCCGAACGGGTCGCCCACGCATCGCCACCGGACCACCCGGCCCACCTGGCCCTCCTCTACCGTATCGGTCGCGCGGAGGAGGCCGCCGGCAACCTGGAGCGAGCGGACGATGCGTACGCCCGCATCCTGGACCACGCGCCGGGCCACGCCCTCGCCGTGCGGGGGCGCCGACGCGTCAAGGCCCAACGCGAACGGCCCGCGGTGCTCGTCGAAAACGCCGACGAAACCGAAACCGACGGGGTCACGCGGGCGGCCCGCTTCGTGATGGCGGCGGAACGAGCCGAGCACCTGCGGCGCTTCGACATCGCCCGCTCTCTCGCACAGCGGGCCCACGACGCGGCGCCGAGCTTTCTGCCCGCCGTGCTGCTCCTGTCCCGGATCGAGGCGCGCAGCGAGGACCCTGCGGCGCGCCGCCGTGCCGTGTCCCTCCTCGACGCCGCGGCGGCCCAGGCCGCGACGCCCGGCACGAAGGCCCGCGCATCCTGCCGGGCGGCCGAGATCCTCATGCAGGAGGAGACCGACGAGGCCGATCGGATGGCCGCCGAGCGTCTCGCGACGGCGCTGGACGCCGCGCCGGACGCGACGGCCCCGATCCGGGGCCTGCTGCGCCTTTCGGCCCGCCCCGCCCCACCGCCGATCCCGGCCCTCGGCGCCGCACTACGCCAGCGAATCGACCGCCTGGCCCAGCAGGGCACCCTCACGCCGTCGGAGGTGAAGGTGGTGGCGTCCCTGGCGTCCACCTTCGTCGGCCCGAAGGCCACCGCCGACCTGCTCGAACGCGCGATCGAGGCCGCACCGGATCCGGCCCTTTGGACCCACCTGGCCCACGCGAAGGCCCGCCTCGAACGATGGGAGGAGGCGGCCGCCCACCTGGAGGCGGCGCTCGCGGCGGAGACCTCACCCGAACGCCGCGCCGCCCTCGATTTTCTGGCGGCGGAGGCCTACGAGCGCTCGGGGCGCCCGCGCCAGGCGCTCGAACACCTGCTGCGCGCCGCGGACGCCGGCTACCGGAGCAAGGAAGCCCTCGACCGGGCGCTCGCCCTCGCGACCGCCCATGGGGACACGAAACGACGGGCGGAGATCCTCGAACGCCTCCTCGATTTCGCCGAAGGCGACGAGCGAATCGAGGTCCTGCACACCCTTGCGACGCTGTTCGGCCAGACGCTCGGACAGCCGGAGACCGCCACCTCCCTCATGCAACAGATCCTGCTCCAGCGCCCCACCGATCTCGAGACGCTCGAGGAGCTACACGCCACCCTCCTGGCCCTGGGCCGCCCGGACGAAGCACGTGCCGCGGCGCTTACGAGCCTCATCCAGCACCGGGCGGCGCTGCGGGACGAGCAGGCGCGCTCGGGGGCCGACCCCCTCCCCATCGACCTGCTCCGGGCGTTCGTCCGCCTCTACACCCTGCTACGAATCGATGACGGCGTCCTCGTCTCGACGGCGCTGCTCGAGGCCCTCGACGCCGCGAGCCTGTCGGCCGAGGCGCGGGCCGACGCACTGTCGCCGGAACCGCTCCCCCTCCCCCAACCGGTGGAGGGCGATCTCATCGACTCGATCGCCGGGGACCTCGACGGGACCTTCATCCTCGACGTCCTGCGCGACTTGCCCCCACCCGAGCCACCCGGCGACGTCACGGATGGCCCCTCGGGTGCGCTGATGCCCGAAGCGGCGCCGGCGGTGCTCGTCGGGACGGCCCTCGCCCGAGCCCTCGGCGTCGCACTGCCGCCGATGTACGTGCGCGAGCAGCCCCCCGACGCTGCCGAGGTGCGCCGCCTCCCCCACCCGATCTTGACGGTCGGCCGCCGCATCGCTTCGGCTCCGTTCGTGCCGTGGGCCCGGGCTCGCATGGCCCGTGCCTTGTTCCGTTCCGCGCTCGGAGGGCTGCGCCCGGAACCCGAGGCTGTGCCGCTGCTGCTGGGCATCGCACATCACCTGGCCTCCCAGGCCGCCCCGAGCGGGGACCTTCCGCCCTGCCCCGAGGAAGCCGCCTCGGCCGTCGAGGCCTTGAGGAAGCGCCTGGCCGAGGTCGCCCGTCCCGCTGAACTCGCCGAGCGCGCCCACGCCTTCGTCGTGCGCCACCAGGAGCAGGCCGGGGTCCGCCTCCTGCGCACCCTACGGGCCGCAGAAGACCGCCTCGCCGTGACGCTGGCAGGAGACCCGCGCCCCGTCTTGACAGCGTTGGGCCGCACCCCGGTGCCCTCCACGCGCCAGCGCATCGTGGACCTCGCCACCTTCGTGCTGTCGGAAGAGCACCTCGACCTGCGCATTCGGCTCGGGTACGCGCGCACGATCATCCATCCTCCCCGCAAAGAGGTGGCCTCGTGACCGATCATCCCGGCGCAGCGGCAAAACCATCGGATGAGGCAAAGGCCCCTTCGCTGGCGGATCCGACCCTCGACCTG
>JALSIN010000180.1 GCA_026989935.1 Polyangiaceae bacterium
CCGTCGCCACACCACCGCTCCCACCCGTCCCCGTCTCGGCCCCCTCCTCCTGGTAGGGCGTCGCCGTCGTCGCGGGCGTGTCGGTCGCACCACAGGGTTCCTCGCCTTCTCCGCTACCACACGCCCCGAACACCAACACCGAACTCACGACACAGGACAGCGGTGCAGCGTGCGGCGTGCGGCGTGCGCATCGTCACGCCTACAGGCTGCCACGGGTTCGTACTCCTTGTCAAACGCCACCGCCCACGGCTGCGGGCCGAGCGATGTAGGGAACCGTGGGATACCCCCGCACCACCCCCGCCACCACCGTTACATCCAACCGACCACGAGGCCCCCCGATCAGCTGAACCGCCTACGGGGCGGGTCTGCGCGCGGCTTCGAGGGCGGCCAGGTGCCGCCGCGCGTGGGCGCGCTCGGGCGGCCCCGGGTCGGGGCGCGCCAGGTACGCCTCGAACAGCTTGCGTGCCAGCGCACGATTGCCCACGTGCGCCTGGTAGAGCCCGAGCAGGAACAGGCGCTCGTGGAACGGCAGCATGGCGGCGGCGGACAGGATCGTGGAGGGATTGCTCCCCACGCCGGCGGCCGAGAAGGCGCGGGCGGCGGCCGCCCCGTCCCCGGCGCGATCGTAGATCCACGCCGCGAGGGCCTGGGTGATCCCGCGCGTCGCGCCGGCATCGACCTCCCCCGCCTCGATGGCCGCTTCACACAGCACGACCGCCCTCTCCAGATTCTCTTGGAGCAAGGCGACCGCGGCGAGCATCCGAAGGGCACGATAGGCCGGCACGTCTCCCCGCCGCAGCGCCTGCGCGCCCAGCCGGGCCGCCCTCGGCACGTCGCCGGCGGCGAGCGCCAGGTAGGCGCGCAGGTACGTCGCACCCGGGGGCAACATCGCGCCCAGACGACGGGCCTCCACCCGCGCCGTCTCGACGAGGCGCCGCGCCTGCGCGAGGTCCTTCGCGCGGGCCGCCGCGTGCGCCTCGCGGGCCGGGGGCGGCATCTTCGTCAGTTCGACGCCGACGCGGGCCACGGCCAGCTCCCGCGCCGCCATGAGCAGGACGTTCGGCGCACGGCCGCACACCCGCGCACGCTCGACCCACCGCACGCTGGAGTCGGGCGCCGCCGCCGCCGGAAACACGCTCGCCGCCGCCCGGTCGTAGGTCGAGCAGGTGGCGAAGCTCGTCGCCCCCATCCGCCCCCACGCCGCCCGCGGCGGCGGCATGTGCCGTTCCTCCGGTTTCGCCGCGGCCGGCGGCATGCGCCCGAACGCCGGCGCCCCACGGCCGACCCCGACCGCGACCACCGCCCACACAACCGCCGTGGCGGCGGTCCGTCCTCGGCAGGAGCGCGCGGGCGACACGCCCCATGGTACCGCCTCCGCGGCGGGTCCGGGACGCCGGGCGGCTCCACACACGTCCCCGGCGAGGCGCCGCGCCCCGGCACGCGACGGGCCACCCACGACCACACCCACGCGGCGCCGCGAGGGCTCGGGCGAGGCGCCGCGCCCCGGCACGCGACGGGCCACCCACGACGGGCCACGCCGGCCGCCCGAAGCCGGGCGCAACGCGCCCCCAAACCGGCGCACGCGCCGGGCCCGGAACCCACCGCGCCCCCGCACGCCGGCGCCGGCCCCGGCCAACGACGCTCGGTCGCACGGTTGGGGTCCCCCTCCTCCACGCGGCCGGGGGCCCAAAGGCCCAGGTTCGGCGGCGGCACACCGCGCCCCCGTGTCATCCGGTGGGGGCCGCCCCACACCCGCGCTCGGAACGGGTCGTCCGTCTCTCGGCCCCCTGGCACCCGCGGGGACACCCCCCGGCCACCGCGACGGGATCCGGTCCGGATGCCGGTGGGCCCCCACCACCCGGCGGAGGACAACCCCGGGATCCGCCGGGGCCGCAGCGCGGTGTGGCTGCACCCGTGCGGCTCGCCGACCGCGCCGGGCCGAAAAGTGGTGGCCTCCGGGCGCGGCGAGGTATCCATGGCCCATGCCGTCTCGCCACGCGGCCGCCGACCTCCTGGCGCGCCTGCGCCGCCGGATCCACGCCGCGGCGCCCGGCCTGCGCCGCGCGACCGCCCACCTCACCGCCCGGGTGCGCCACCGGGCCCACGCCGCGGCCCCCCGCCTGCAGCACGCCGCACGGGCCGCGGGGCGACGGATCCGCCGGGTCCTTCGGACCCATGGAACCGCCCTCGCGTGGCGCGTCGCCTTCTGGGGCTCGGTGGCCCTGTTGGCGTCCGCGGGCCCGTCGTTGTTCGAGGCCGACGCCGTTCCCGGCGTGCCCCCCTTCCTCGCCGGCCTCGCGCTCGCGACCGTCCCTGCGCTCGCGGCCCGTCCCGCCCCGGCGCGGCTCGCCGGCGCGCTCCTCGGCACCCTCCACGCCGCCGCCGCCGCCGCGGTCCACGCCGCGGGCCCGTGGACCTGACCGGGCATTTCCCACTGCGCCCGCCCCCCACATCGACTCGACACGCCCCCCGGTTCGGCGTTCGGGAAGGACATCCCTGCCGCAACGTCCACGACGAGACGCTGGCATGCTCGACACGCCCCCCGGTTCGGCGTTCGGGAAGGACTCCACTACGGGGGACCAAGACGCGGCATGCGCCGGGAACCGGCCGCGCGGCGGCGCCCGCAAGCGCCCGTCGAGTTCGATCACGCCCCGCACCAATGCTCGGCCCGGCGCACGGTGGTTTCGTCACCGACCCTCCCCACCCCTCGGCTCGTCCCGGTGTCGGGGGGCCGTCACCACCGTCCCCCCCGACGCTCCCGTCGGCGGCGCCGCCGACCCGGCATGCATCGCCCCACCGGCCACCGCGCGGGCCCAACTCGGTCCCCCCGCCCTATGGGCCGTGTCCGTGCGCATCCGGCGAAGCACCCGGCGCCTTCCGCGGCAGGCTTCGGGGCGTGGCGGTGCCGCCTTCGATCCGCAGGTAGGCGATCGGCCCACCGTAATGGGTCGCAAGACCCACGTCGATCCGGTACAGGCGGCCGTCGCAGGCCTCACCGATCGCGCCGGAGCGCTGCACGGTGTGCCCCACGACCATCCGCCGCGCCCCGAGACGCTCGAGGGCGACCGCCAGGGTGCGGCAGGTGGCCTCGTCGTCCCCCTCACCGTAGGCCCGGGTCCACACGGGGCTGTCCGGCGCCATCAGCCGCCCGAGCACCGCCGGGCCGAGGCGCCGGTCCCCCGCAAGGAAGGCCCGCGTGTCGCGGTTGAGCGCCGCGAGCCCCGCCGCCACGTGCTCGGGAAGGATCCCCCCGTGCACGAACACCGTGTCGCCGACCACGACGACCACGTTGCGCCCCGCGAGTCTGCGCGCCCAGGGCCCGCCCGGCGCGAAGGCGTACGCCCGCCCCTGCACCTTCGCGGGCAACGAGGCGATCTCGGACGGCGGCCGTACCCCCTCGGGCAGTGCAAAGGCCCGAAAGCCGCCCTCGGTGACGTACCGGAAGTCGCCGAGGACGTTCATGATCTCGTGGTTGCCGAGCAGGGCGTAGACGGCCCCACCGGCCCGCGCGGCCTCGACGGCCAGCCGGTCGAACAACAAGAGGATCGCCGGCTCGTCGTCTCCGCGGTCGAGCTCGTCGCCCGTTTGGACCAGCACGGTGTTCCCGCCGATCCAGTGATCGTCCCCGTCGATGAGCCCCGCGGCCCGCAGCACGGCGCGCGTGGCGGCGAGATCGCCGTGCAGGTCGCCGACGGCCACCACGGCGCCCGGCGGCGGCGGCGCGCGCAGGTCGGGCGGCGAGGGCACCGGGACCTCCGGATGCGCCGGAACCCCGTCGGACGGCGCAACCGGTGCCGACTCGGGAGCCGGCGCGCCGTGCTCGCCCCGCGACACGGGCTTCACGGCGGGGGACGACGGTCCACTCGGGCTGCGCGTCGAGGGGGGCGACGACTCACACCCAGGCGCGAACCAGGCCAGCGCCACGACGGCGCCGAGCGCTCGAAGGCGGCGGCGAAGGTCCATGGACGAACCCTACCACCGAAGGCCCCGGGCGAGTGGCCTACGTGCCGGGTAGAAGGCGCAGGATCTCGAAGATCGCCCGCGTGGCGGGGGAGCGGTTGAGCGTGTAGAAGTGGATCCCATCCACCCGCGGCGCTCCCAGCTCGAACGGGCCGGCGGGGCAAGGGGCGAGCAGCCCGCGGCACTGGTGGGCCGCGAACGAAACCCCCGACCAGAACATCTCGTGCACGTCACCGCCGTCGTCGGCGAGCCTCGCACGCAAGGCGTCGGGCACGCTGGCGCCGCACATCCGGACGAAGCGATCGATCTGGCGCGCGTCGGTGATCGGCATGATCCCGGCCAGGATCGGCACGTCGATCCCCGCACTCCGCGCCCGCTGCACGAAGTCGAAGAAGCGCGCGTTGTCGAAGAAGAGCTGGGTGACGAGAAAGTCCACCCCGGCCTGCACCTTCGTCACGAGGTTCGCAAGGTCCGTATCGGCGTCGGGGGCCTCGGGGTGCACCTCCGGGTAGCAGGCGGCGCCGATGGCGAAGTCCCACCGGCTTCGAATGAAGCGCACCAGGTCGCTTGCGTGGGCGAACCCACCCTGGGTGGGCACGAAACGGTCCTGGCCGCGGGGCGGATCGCCGCGCAGGGCCAGCACGTTCTCGACGCCGGCGGCGGCCAGCTCGTCGAGCAGGTGCCCGATCTCGGCCTGCGTGGCCCCCACGCAGGTCACGTGCGCCATGGCCTCGATCCCGAACTGCACCTTGATCTCGCGCACGAGGGCCACCGTGCGCGCGCGCGTGCTGCCCCCCGCGCCGTAGGTGACCGAGACGAAGTCGGGTCGCAGGGCCGAAAGGCGGCGCAGGCTGCGAAACAGGACGCGCTCCCCGGCCTCGGACTTCGGCGGGAAGAACTCGAAGCTGAACACCGGGTGCTTGTGCGCCAGTCGTTCGGGGATCCGCATGGCCCTATCTGCGGCTTACCACCCCCGCCCGTCGAGCGGAAGGGAGACCTCGCCCACGGCGATCCGCCGGCGCCCGCCCGCGCCGCCGCGCACCACGAGAGCGCCGCCTTCGTCCACGTCGAGCACGCGCACCGTCTCGCCCCCTTCGAGCGTCACGACCCGCCCGACGGTGCACGAGCGTTGCAGGTAGCGCCCCCGCAGCGCGGCGAAGCCCCCACGCTCGAACGAAACCAGGTCGGTCTCGAGCCGATCCAGCGCGGCGGCGAGCAGCCGCGCCCGGCCCACGGGCCGCCCGCCGGCCGCGTCCGCGACCCGGGCCGCACGGTACGGCGCGTCCTCGCCGAGGTCCGGCGCCGCGTGCACGTTGATCCCGAAGCCGGCGACGACGGCGGGCGCCCCCCCCCGCCAGACGGCCTCGCACAGCACGCCGCCGAGCTTGCCCGCCGGGACGAACAGGTCGTTGGGCCACTTCAGGCGCACGTCGCAGACCCCGACGTCGCCGAGCGCGTCCGCGAGGGAGAGGCCCACCACGAGCGCCAGCGGCGAAACGTCCGTGCCCGCGGGAAACCGCAGCACGACGCTGGCGTACAGGCCCGCCCCGGGGTCCGAGTGAAACGACCGCCCCCGCCGCCCGCGGCCGCGGGTCTGCGCGTCCGCCGTGACGAGGGCCCCCGACGGCGCGCCCGCGTCGAGCCAGGCCAGGGCGCGATCGTTCGTCGAGGCCAGGACCGCGTGGTGCTCGTGGGGCACGCCCAGGCGGCCGCCCGCGCGGCGCAACGCCGCGACCCGGGCGGGCTCGGGGGCGTCGTCACTCGGGGGTGCGGTCGGGGTCATCGAACAACAGCGACAGGTCCGCCGCCGGCGCCGAGTGGGTGATCGCGCCGACGCTCGCCACGTCCACGCCCAGGGCGGCAAGGCCCCGGAGTCGCTCGGGCGAAAGGCCGCCGCTGACCTCCACCACGGCCCGCCCGGCGACGACCGCCACGGCAGCGCGGATCGTCTCGTCGTCCATGTTGTCGAGCAAGACGACGTCCGCGCCGGCTTCCACGGCCGCCCGCACCTGCGCGAGACAGGTCACCTCGCACGAGACCACGGTCATGTGGCCGGCGGCGGCGCGCGCCCGGCGGACGGCCGCCCCCACCCCGCCGGCGACGCGCGCGTGGTTCTCCTTGATGAGCACCGCGGCGCCCAGGTCGTTGCGGTGGTTCTCGCCCCCGCCGCACCGCACCGCGTATCGGTCGAGGGGGCGCAGGCCCGGCATCGTCTTGCGCGTGTCCGCCACGCGCACGGGACCGGCGGCCTCCACGTAGGCCCGCGTCCTCGTCGCGACGCCGCAGGCCCGTGCAAGGAGGTTGAGCGCCGTCCGCTCGGCGGCCAGGAGGCTGCGGGCCCGGCCCGAAACGCGCGCCAGCTCGGCGCCCGCCGCGACGGCCGCCCCGTCGGAGACCGCAAGGTCCACGGTCACCTGCGGATCGACGCGCTCGAACACCCGGGCGAACACGGCGAGCCCCGCCACCACGCACGGGCTGCGCGCCACCAGGCGCGCCGACGCACGGGCCGACGCCGGCACCACGGCGCGGGTCGTCACGTCGCCGGCGGCCAGGTCCTCGGCCAGGGCCCGCTCCACGACGGCCTCGATCCACCCGAGCTCGGTGTAGTCCGGCTGGGACGCCATGGCGCGGGAGGCTACCACGCACGGCGGCGGGCGACTTCCATACCGCCCGGCCCCGCGACGGCGCGGATCCACCTCCCGCGGCACAGGCCGCCCGGCCGGCCGGTCCCCCCGGGGGTCCGATCGCCACGGGCCCCGTGCGCGTCGAGCGGGGGGCGGCGTCCCGTGCGGTGCACACGGCCGACGTCAAAGTCCGCGGCGGATCGGTTCGTGCCAGGCGAGCACGGGCCAGCCGCGCCGACGCGCCACGCGCAGGAGCCTGGGATCGGGGCTTACGACCCGGGGATTGCCCACCCGTTCGAGCATCGGCAGGTCGGTGTACGAGTCGGAGTAGAACCAGCTTACGTCCAGGTCGAAGCCGTAGGCCTGCGCGAAGGCCTCGGCCTTGCGCACCTTGCCGTCGCGGTAACAGGCCGGGCGCTCCACCTCGCCGGTGATGACCCCGTCCTCGACGCGGATCTCGGTGCACAGGACGTGCTCGATCCCCAGGTCCTCAGCGATCGGCTCGGACACGAAACGGGTCGCCGAGGTCAGAAGCGCCACGGCGTGCCCCTCGGACCGATGGCGCTCGATGGCGCTGCGCGCGTCCCGGGAGATCTTCGGGCGGACGTGCGTCTCGTACCAGGCGCGGACCTCCTGCCGGACGTCCTCCACCTTGCGTCCCACGTACGGCAGGATCGCGCGCACGGCCATGGCGTCGAAGTCGAGCAGACCGGCCTTGTACTGCACGAGCCACCCCACCGAGCGCAGCAGGTGCGGCAGGGGCATTTGCCCCGTGCGCCGAAGGTGGCGCACCCATTCGGTGCCCGAGTTGACGGTCAGCACCGTGTGGTCCACGTCGAAGAAGGCGGCGGCTCGTGCCACGGACGCCCGCTCTTTTAGCGCCCCGGGAAGGTGCTGGAAAGCAGCACCGCCATCAGGAGGTTCGAGGCGGCGTGAAAGAGGGTCCCCGCCCACAGGCTACCCGTCCGCTTCCACAGGTAGGCGAACACCAGGCCGGGGAAGAAGGTCGCAAGGCGCCCCACCTGCGCCATCCCCACCAGGTGCCCCACGGCGAACACGGCGCTCGCGAGCACGGCCGCGAGCCCGAACGGCACGCCGAACAGGCGGCGCCGCGGCGGCCAGTGCTCCTCGAAGACGCTCATGAGGTAGCCCCGGTGGAAGACTTCCTCGGGCAACGCCACCACGAACACCTCCACCACGGCGGCATAGGCCGCGCCCAGGTAGCCGTAGGCGGAAAACGACGCGGGCAGGATCACGCGCACGCCGTCGAACGGGACGTAGCGACGGCAAAGCTGGTCGAGGAAGCGTTCGAGAGCGCCGCTGGTGGGCAGGTGGGCCTCGAGGGCCAGCAACGGCTCGACCACCCAGCGGCCCTGGCCGCAGACCTCGGCGTAGAACCACACGAACGCCAGGCAAAACGGGGGAAAGAAGATCGCACACGCCCCCAGGGCCGTCTTCGCCGCGGGCCAGCTCCATGGCGGGACAGGGCTTTCGGGGCCGACCTGGTAGCGGCGCGCGCGCGCCGGGTCGCCGCGCAACAAGAACCCCGGCAGGAAGTAGAAGGCGGCCACGAGAAGAAGCCCCCGGACCTCGCCGAGCGCCGGGACGAAGCCGAGCAGCGCGTAGCCGCCGTAGACCCCGGCGGCCGCCGCAAACGCGACCCAAAGGCTCGGGCGGTCGTCGCGAGAGGTCACGCGGCGGCCATCCTACCGCCCGCGCGGCTACTTGAGGCGCGCGGCCAGCCGCGCCATCCGGCGGCGCAGGCTCTCCAGCGTCTCGTTGAGCATGTCGAGGTGGTCGAGCACGGCCTGATCCGCCGCCAGCGCGTGCACCTCGCGGCGCGTGACTTGCGGCTGCTCCAGCACGCCCAGGGTACGCACCAGGTACTGCTCGATCCGCGCGAGGGCGAGCCCCGTCTCCCGCAGGTCGTCGTCGATGAAGAGCATGAGGGTCTCGAGATCCCGCACGCCTTCGAGGGCCTCGTTCTTCGGATATGCGCGCGTTGCGCGGTCCATGATCCGGTCGCGGGCGCGCCGGCGCAGGCCGCTGCGCCTGCGATCGGGCTCGGTCGCGGGGGTGGCGGCGGAACGAAGGGCGCTGCGGGAAGACTCGAACAGAACGGCCATGACCCTTCGGCCCATGGCACACCCCGCGCGCTTCGGGCAAATTCTCGGCGGATTCGGCGGGCGGCACCCCCCGTCGATTCGACCCCATGGCCGCGATCCCGCCCGAAGCCCTCGAAGCCCTGCGCGCGAAGGTTGACATCGTCGATCTGGTGGGCCGGTACGTCTCGCTGCGCCGCGCGGGCCGCAACTACAAGGGCCTTTGCCCCTTCCACGACGAGAAGACCCCGAGTTTCAACGTCAACCCCGCCTTCAAGGGTTTCAAGTGCTTCGGCTGCGGCGAGGGGGGGGACGCCATCGCCTTCGTGATGAAGATTGAGGGCAAGAGCTTCGTCGAGGCGGTGCGCAAGCTGGCGGCGTTGTACGGGGTCCCGCTGCCGGCCGTGCGGGCGGCCGAGGCGGGCGCCGCCTCCCGCAAGGAGGCCGCCTTGCGTCTGATGGCGGCGGCGACCACCTTCTACGAGCAGACCCTTTGGGACGAGGCGGCCGGCGCGGTGGCCCGGGCGTACCTCGAAACGCGCGGGATCGGCCCCGACACGGCCCGGGCGTTTCGCCTGGGCTACGCCCCCGCCCCGAGCGAGGCGGGCTGGTCGCCCCTTGCGTCCCACCTGGTCGCGGCCGGCTTCGACCTGTCGCTGGCCGAGTCCGTGGGGCTGGTGGTGCACAAGCGCGAGGGGCGGGGGAGCTACGACCGGTTCCGCGGCCGGTTGATCTTCCCGGTGGTGCTCCCCGGCGGGGAGATCGTGGCCTTCTCCGGCCGGATCCTCCCGGTGCACGACGCACCGGACGGCGAGCATCCGCCGCCGAAGTACATCAACAGCCCCGAGTCGTTCCTGTACCGCAAGGGGGCGCACCTGTTCGGGCTGGCGCAGGCGCGCACCGCTCTGCGCGGCCGGGGCCGCGCGGTCCTCGTCGAGGGCAACATCGACGTCGTGCGCCTGCACGAGGTGGGGATCCGCGAGGCCGTGGCTCCCCTGGGCACCGCCCTGACGGAGGACCAGGCCCGCCGCCTCGCGCGCCTCGTCGAGCGCGTGGTCGTGTGTTTCGACGGGGACGCGGCCGGACGGACGGCCACCTTGCGCGCCGTCAAGACCCTGCTGGCCGCGGACCTGGACGTGCGCGTGGCGCTGTTGCCCGAGGGGCGCGACCCGGCCGAAACCGATCCGGCGCTGCTCGAGCGGCGGCTCGACGAGGCGCCGGCGGGGCTCGCCTGGTGGATGGAGAGCCTCGCCGAGGCGGCCGGCACGAGCCCGGACGCCCGCGCCCGCGCGCTCGACGAGGTGGTGCCGGTGCTGTGCCGGCTGCCGCGCGCCTCGGCCCGGACCCTCTACGCCGAGCGGGCCAGCGCCATCTTCGGCGTGTCGCTCGGGGAGCTGCGCCGGCTCGCCCGGCGCCACCGGCCCAGGCCCCCTTCGGCTTCGTCCGCGCGTGTGTCACCATCGCAGCCCGTGCGACCCCGCCGGTCGGCCTTCTCCGATGCACAGATCGCGCTCGTCCGCCTGCTCGTGGACGCCCCGCACCTCGCCAACCGGGCCGACGCGCTCGGCGTGCGTGCGCTCGTGGACGACTCCACCGTGCTCGGGATCGTCGAGGGGATCGTCGCCGCGGCCCGGGAAGGCCGGTCGGTGGACGTGTTCGCGCTGCTCGAAGGTCTCCCCGAGGACGCGCGCGCCGCCTTCGAGCGCGCGTTGTTCGACGCCCATGCCCCCGCCCCGGACGATCCGGACGAGGCCCTGCACGACGTGCTGGCCGCCTGCGAGGAGGAGCGCCTCGCCCGGCGGATCGCGGCGCTCGACGTGGCCGAGCGGCGCGCCCGCGTGGCCCAATCGCCCGAGGACCTGCGCGAGATCCTGCGCCAGCGGATCGACCTGGTTCGGCGCTACAACCAGGTGCGGATGCAACGGGCCGCCGGCACCTGGCAGCCGCCCATCGACCACCTCCCGCCCCCACCGCCTTCCGCCCCATGACACGATCCACCTCCGACGAAGACTTGAAGCAGCGCCTGTTCGACGCCGCGCGCGGCAACGGCGGCCTGAGCCACGAGGCGCTGCGCCGCCTCCTGCCCGCGGAAGCCAACGGGCCGGGGGAGATCGCGCGCTGGAAGTCGATCCTGCGCGCGGGCGGCGTGACGGTGACCGACGGCGACGCGGCAACCCGTGCGGCGGTGACCCGGCGGCGGGAACCCGCCGACGAACCGGGGCGCAGCACCGACCCGGTGCGCATGTACCTGCGCAAGATGGGGAGCGTGTCGTTGCTGACGCGCGAGGGGGAAGTGGAGATTGCCAAACGGATCGAACGAGGCGAGCAGGACATGCACCGCCACCTGTTCGAGAGCCCGGTGGCGATCGAGTCCGTGATCGAGCTCGCCGAGCAGCTACGCCACGGCGAGTCGCGGATCAAGGACATCTTGCAGGTGGCCGGTGCAGCCGACAACCCGAGCGCCCACCACCCCGACCTGCCGATCAGCCGCGAGGCGGCCCTCGAAAACTTCGAGCGCCAGCTCGACCGCGTGCGGCGGCACCGCAAGCAGATCGAGCGTCTGGTGCGACAGCTTTCCGATCTGCCCCTCGACGCGAGCGAGGAGACGCGCCGATCGATCCGCGAGAAGATCGCCCGCGAGCGCAAGAACGCGGCCAAGCCCATCGCCGCCATGATGCTGGCGCGCCGCCCCGTCGAAGCGATGATCGAGGAACTCGGCGAGCTCGCGAACCGGGCCCGCCGGGCGCGCGAGGACCTGCGCACCTGCGAGCGCCGCACGGGGTTGTCCCAGGCGGAGCTGCGCGAGATGTTCCTGTCGGCGCGCCGCACCGAAGAAGAGGAGTTCAAGCTGTGCCGCAAGCTCGGGCTGCACCCCTCGGAGTTGCACGAAGTGGACGCGCGCATGCGCCTTGCCCACAAGCGCCTGCGCAAGCTCGAACAGGAGACGCACATGACCATCGACGAACTGCTCGCGGCCGACGACGCGGTGCGCGGCGCCCGCAAGGCGGCGATGGACGCCAAGACCGAGCTGGTGGAGGCGAACCTGCGGCTCGTCGTGTCGATCGCCAAGAAGTACACGAACCGCGGCCTGCAGTTCCTCGACCTCATCCAGGAGGGCAACATCGGCCTGATGAAGGCGGTGGAGAAGTTCGAGTACCGGCGGGGGTACAAGTTCTCCACCTACGCCACGTGGTGGATCCGGCAGGCGATCACCCGCGCCATCGCCGACCAGGCGCGCACGATCCGGATCCCCGTGCACATGATCGAGACGATCAACAAGCTCATCCGGACCACGCGACAGCTCATGCAGGAGCTCGGCCGGGAGCCGACCCCCGAGGAGATCGCCGAGCGCATGGACCTGCCGCCCGAGAAGGTCCGCCGCGTGCTCAAGATCGCCAAGGAGCCCATCTCCCTCGAAACCCCCATCGGCGAGGAGGAGGACAGCCTGCTCGGGGACTTCATCGAGGACAAGAACTCGGTCTCCCCCTCCGAGCACGTGGTCCACCGAAGCCTGGCCGAGCAGACGCGGCGGGTGCTCGCCACGCTCACCCCACGGGAGGAGAAGGTCCTGCGCATGCGCTTCGGCATCGGTGAGCCCACGGACCACACCCTGGAGGAGGTCGGGCAGGACTTCTCGGTGACGCGCGAGCGGATCCGGCAGATCGAGGCGAAGGCCCTGCGCAAGCTGCGGCACCCCAGCCGCAGCCGCCGACTCAAGTCCTTCACGGAGAACGGATGAGCCGCGCCGACACCGCCCTCGTCACCGGGGCCTCCCGCGGCATCGGGCGCGCGCTGGCCCTGGCGCTGGCCCGCCGCGGGCACGATCTGGCCCTTGTCGCACGGACCGAGAGCGCGCTGGCCGAGACCGCCGCCGAGGTTCGAGCGCTCGGCCGCCGGGCCGAGACGTTCGTCGCCGACGTGCGCGACCCCAAGGCCGTCCGCGCCGCGGTCGAGGCCGCGGACCAGGCCCTGGGGGGGCTGGACGTGGTGGTCGCCAACGCCGGCGTCGCCACCGCCCGCTGGAGCGGCAAGCTCACCTACGACGACTGCGCGGACACCATCGACGTCAACGTGCGCGGCGCCGTGGCGACCCTCCTGGCCGCCCTGCCCGGGATGCTCGCCCGCGGGCGCGGCACCCTGGTGGGGATCTCGAGCGTCGTCGCCTACCGCGGCATGCCGAAGCTTGCGGCCTACTCCGGATCCAAGGCCTTCCTGAGCGCGTTCCTCGACGTGCTGCGCGTGGACCTGCGCAAGACCCCCGTGCGCGTCGTGGACGTGCGGCCCGGATACGTGGCGACGGACATGCTCGGAACATCGCGCCCGCCGGGCACGGTCGAGCCCGACGCGGCGGCCCGGCGTATCGCCGACGGGATCGCCCGCGCCCGCCCCGTCGTCACGTTCCCGTGGCACCTGGCCGCGCTCTTGCGCCTGTTGCGGTGCCTGCCGCCGGCGCTCTACGACCGCCTCGTCGGCTGACCCGCCCGGACGGGACGCCCCCCATGCTCACCCTGCGCGCGCCCGTCCGCACCGTCGCCTGCGAGGTCCCCGTCGTGCTGGCGCCGATGGCGGGGGTCACCGACGTGGTGTTCCGCCGCCTGTGCCGACGGCGCGGACCGGGCCTGTTCGTGTGCGAGATGGTCCACGCCCGCCTGTTCGCCGAGGGCGACCCGCACACCGTCGCCAAGGTCGCCTTCGACCCGGACGAGCGCCCCCGCAGCGCGCAGGTCTACGCCACCTGCCCCGAGGACGCCGCCGCCGCCGTGGCGCGCCTCGTCGAGGCGCACGACGTGGACCACGTGGACCTGAACTTCGGCTGCCCCGCCCCGAAGGTCCTGCGGCGTGGGGGCGGCGCGGCGATCCCGGCCGACCCGCCGCGCTTTCGCGCCATCGTGCGCGCCGCCGTGCGGGCCGCGGCCGGGCGCCCCGTCACGGTCAAGATGCGCATGGGCCTTAGCGACGCGGTCCGCACGGACCGCACCGCCGCCTGCATCGCGGCCGAGGAGGGCGTCGCCGCGGTCGCCTTGCACGCGCGCACCGCTGCGGACCGCTACGCCCCCGGCGCGCGCTGGGACGCCATCGCCACGCTCGTCGAGACCGTCGCGCCGCTGCCCGTCCTCGGCAACGGGGACGTCTTCTCTGCCGGCGACGCCCTCGCCATGGTGGCGCGCACCGGATGCGCGGGCGTGGTCGTCGGCCGCGGGTGCCTGGGCCGGCCGTGGCTGTTCGCCGAGCTCGCCGCCGCCTTCGCCGGCCGCCCGCCACCGCCGCCGCCCACCTTGCGCCGCAGCCTGGCCCACCTGGTCGAGCACGCCCGAGCGCACGTGGCCGCCCACGGCCCCGGCCGCTTTCGATCCTTCCGGCGGCACGGGGCCGCCTACCTGGCGGGCTACCCGTCCGAGGCCCGCTTGCGACCCCTGGTGTTCGCCGCCGAGGGCCCCGAGGACCTCGCCCGCCTGTTCGACCGCGTGCGGGACGACGAACCCCTCGTGCGGCGCGGCCCCCCCCGGGCGGCGCCCGTGCGCACCGAAGCCCGCGCGTGGTAGACGCTCGCCCCATGGCCGACGACGACGTACGACGCAAGGTGCGCGCGGCCCTCGACTCCCTCGCCGCCCCACTCGCCGCCGCGGATGCCGGCGCGCGCGCACGCGCCGAGGAGGCCGCCGCCCTGCTCGCGGAGATCGACGTGGACGCGCCGTCGATCCGCGCGGCCGCCGTCCTGTTGCTCGACGAGGACGCGCGGGCGGCGGCCCTCGACCGAGTGGACGACGAGACCCGGCGGATCGTCGAAGGGGCCATGCGCCTGCTCGCCCTCGAGTGGGAACAGCTCGAACAGCACCAGACCGAGCGCCTGCGCCAGATGTTCCTGGTGATGGCCGAGGACCTTCGCACGGTGTTCGTGGCGCTCGCCACCCGGATCCCCCTGCTGCGCGACCGCGCGGCCCTGCCCGCCGAGGAACGACGCAGGCTGGCGGCGGCCACCCAGGCGGTGTTCGCCCCGCTCGCCGGGCGCCTCGGGATCTGGCACCTCAAGTGGCAGCTCGAAGACCTGGCCCTGCGGGCGGTCGAACCGGAGGTCTACCAGCGGGTCAAGGCGCACCTGGCCGAAAAACGCTCCGCGCGCACGGCCTACCTCGACCGCGTCGTGTCGATCCTGCGCGACGCCCTCGACCGCGCGAAGATCCGCGGCAAGGTCTACGGCCGCCCCAAGCACATCGCCAGCATCGTCAAGAAGATGCGGCGCAAGAAGGTGCCGCTTTCGGAGATCTACGACATGCTCGCGGTGCGGGTCATCGTGGACGACGTCCCCACCTGCTACGCGGTGCTGGGGATCGTGCACGGCATGTTCGAGCCCGTTCCGGGCGAGTTCGACGACTACATCGCGCGCCCGAAGGGCAACGACTACCGCAGCCTGCACACGGCGGTCACGGGCCCAGGCGGCCGCGTCGTGGAGATCCAGATCCGCACGTGGTCCATGCACGAGGCCGCCGAGTACGGCATCGCCGCCCACTGGCGCTACAAGGAGGGGGGCGCGTTTCGCAAGCAGGCGTTGGCCGACAAGATCGACTGGCTGCGACGGCTGCTGGAGTGGCAGGACGAGGGCGCGGGCGACGGGCTGGCCGAGACCTTGCGATCGGACGTCTTCCGCGACCAGGTCTATGTCCTCACGCCCGCCGGCGAGATCGTGGATCTGCCCGAGGGCGCCACGCCCGTGGACTTCGCCTACCGGATCCACACGCAGGTGGGGCACCGCTGCCGCGGGGCGAAGGTCAACGGCCGGATCGTGCCGCTGGCGACGCCCCTGCGCACGGGCGACCGCGTGGAGGTCCTGACGCACAAGCACCCACAGCCGAGCCGGGACTGGCTCAACCCGCACCTCGGGTACGTGCGGACCGCCTCGGCGCGGCAGAAGATCCGGCAGTTTTTCCGATCGCTCGACCGGGCGCAGGCCATCGAGACGGGCCGGGCGCTCGTTGCCCGCGAGGTGGAGCGCCTGCACGTCTCCAACCCACCGCTCGAAGCCATCGCGGCCGCGCTCGGCTACGACGACCTGAAGGGGCTCTACGCCGCGGTGGGTTTCGGGGACGTGCGCCCCGCCCAGGTCGGCGCACGCCTGCTCGAGCACGCGGCACCGGAGCCCGAGCCCCCCTCGCCCGCGCCTGCGGCCGCCGCCTCGCCGCCGCGCGGGGCGGGCGTGTCCGTCGGGGACGTCTCGGGCGTCCTCGGCCACCCGGCGCGGTGCTGCGCGCCCGTGCCGGGGGACGACGTGGTGGGGTACGTCACCCGCGGCCGCGGGCTGTCGATCCACCGGCGCGACTGCCCGAACCTGCGCGGCCGCGAACCCGAGCGAATCGTGGAAGTGGACTGGCACCCGCACGAGCGCCGCCGGCACACGGTGCACCTGCGCCTTTCCTGCATCGACCGGCCGGGCCTGCTGCGCGACGTCCTCGACGTGGTGGGGCGCGAGGGCGCGCGACTGCCCCGGGCCGACGCGAGCGCGGCCCCGGACGGAACCGCCACCATCGACCTGACCGTCTCGGTGCGCTCCGCGGCCGACGCCACCCGCCTGCTCGACCGCCTCGAACGCCTGCCGTACGTCCAAGAAGCCGTCCGGATCCCGCCCCCAGCCTGACGGCCGTGCACGACCGCAGGCCGGCGATCGGGTCACCTTCTCCGGCGCCGACGGCCCCCGGCATCGCGGGCCGCAAGCAACGACCGGGCGTGCTCGCGTGCGCTCTTGGTGACCCTGGATCCGGCCAGCATGCGCGCGAGCTCCTCGACGCGTCCCTTCTCGTCGAGCGCCGCGACGCGGGTGACCGTACGACCGCCCGCGCGGTGCTTCGACACCCGCAGGTGCGCGTCGCCGAGGGCGGCGATCTGCGGCAGGTGCGTCACACACAGCACCTGGTGGCCCTCGGCGGCCCGTTGCAGCTTGCGGCCGATGGCCTCCGCCACGGCGCCGCCGACCCCGGCGTCCACCTCGTCGAACACGTACGTGACCACCTGCGCGCCCTTGCTCGCCACGCTCTTGATCGCGAGCAACAGGCGCGAAAGCTCACCCCCGGAGGCCACCTTCGACAGCGGTGCCGGCGGCTCGCCCGGGTTGGCGGAAAACTGCAGCACGACGGTGTCGTTGCCGAACGGGCCCGGGACGGCCCCCTCGTTCCAGCGCACCTCGACGGTGCAGCGCGCCTCGGCCATCGCCAGATCCCCGAGCTCCCGCGCCACGGCCCGCGAAAGCTTCGCCGCGGCGCGCCGGCGGGCCTTCGACAAGGCCCGTGCCGCCCGCTCCAGCTCGTCGCGCCGGGCCTCGACCACCGCCCGCAGGCGCTCGCGTTCCTCGTCGAGGCGTTCGAGGCGACCGGCCTCGCCCCGCAGCTTCTCGAGCCGCTCACGCAGCCCTTCGAAGCTCGATCCGAAGCGGCGCCGGAGGGATTCGAGTTCGAACAGCCGCGCCTGCAGGCGCTGCATCTCATCCGGATCCACCTCCACCTGTGCTTCGAGGCGCCGCGCCTCCTCCGCCGCGTCCTCGCAAGCCGCCTCGATCCCGGCGAGCACCTCCACCAGCCGCGCAAGGCGATCGTCCGCACCGGGCGCCGCCTGCACGCTGCGAGCCAGCGCACCCACGCGCTCGACCACCGCTCCGTCGCCCTCGTACAGCACCTCGCGCACCTCGTGGGCGATGGCGGCGAACCGGTGGGCGTGCTCGACCAGGGCCAGGCGCTCGCGCAGCGCCGCCTCCTCGCCCGGCGCCGGGTCCACCCGCTCGATGAGCTCGATCTGATGCTGGAGGAACGACAGACGCTCGGGCCCGTCGTCCCCCACGGCGTCCAGTTCGGCAAGCCCCGCCTCCGCCCGCCGAAACGCCCGGTGGCAGGCCGCCACCGCCTCGCGCGCCGCCTCGAGCCCGCCGTAGCGGTCGAGCACGTCGCGCTGTCCGTCCCCCCGGGCCAGCACGTGATGCTCGTGCTGGCTGCAGATGTCCACGAGGGGCCCGACCACCTCCGCCAGCACGGCCTTCGTGACCAGCGTGCCCTGCACGAAGCAGCGCGACCGCCCCTGCCGCACCACCTCCCGCCGGACCACGAGCCCCTCCTCGTCCAGCGGGGACAGGCCGCGGGCCGCGAGGCGCTCGTCCACCAGGGGACGCAACCCGGCCGGGACGTCGAACACCGCCTCGACCACGAGCCGATCCTCGCCCGCCCGCACCAGTTCCGGCCGACCGCGCCCCCCGCGAAGCAACACCAGGGCGTCGATGATGATCGACTTGCCCGCGCCGGTCTGGCCGGTCAACACGGTCAGGCCCGGCCCGAACGACAGCGCCACGTCTTCGAGCAGGGCGAGGCCACGGATGTGCAGCGACTCGATCATAGGTCGGGATCGGCCCGGCTAGGCGCCGCCCAGCCCGTTGCGCTCGTCGAGCCCGCGCGGCGGCGTGGACCAGCCGAGCTTGGCGGCCAGCACGTCGAACACGGAGACCTGCGGCGGAACCAGGCGCAGGGGCCGGGGATCGGGCCGTACGCGCACCAGGTCGCCACGCCGCAGCTCGATGGTCCACTGGCCGTCCACGGACAGCAGCGCCCGGTCCACACGAGCCGGCCCGCGAAAGACGATCTCGATGGTCTTGCGGGCCGGGCTGACCACCGGGCGGTGCGTGAGGCTGTGGGAGCAGATCGGGGTGATCGTGAAGGTATCCGTCCCGGAAAGGACGATGGGGCCACCCGCGGAGAGGTTGTAGGCGGTCGAGCCGGTGGGGGTGGCGACGATGAGGCCGTCGGCGCGGTAGGTGGCCATGTGCTCGCCGCCCACCCGCGTCTCCAGGTGCAGCATCCGGGGCAGGGCGCCGTGTCCCACGTAGACGTCGTTGCACGCCACCTCGTCGCCGATGGCCCGCCCGTCGCGGATGAGCGCCAGCCGGATGCGCTGCCGGGGTTCCCAACGCAGCGTACCGGCCACCGCACGCGCGACGGCTTCCTCCAGCTCGCTCGATGCAAACGCCGTCAGGAAGCCGAGGTCGCCCAGGTTGATCCCGAGCACGGGCACGTCGTGTTCGCCCATCCAGCGTCCCAGGCGCAGCAAGGTGCCGTCGCCGCCGAGGGCCACGGCGAGATCGAGCCCCTCGCCCACCTGCCCCTCCGCCAGCGTCCGCACCGGCACCCCCTGCGGCCGTTCGGAGAGCCCTTCCGGCACGAAGACCTCGATGCCGTGAGCGGCAAAGGCCACGGCGGCGGTCTCGAGGGCCCGGCAAGCGGCCTTCGATCCGGCATACGGATAGAGGAGCACGCGGCGCAGCGGTGCGATGGTGCCGGCGGCGCTGCGGTCGGCGGTCTCGTTCATGACGTGGAGTCCAAAGACGGCGTCTCGTCCTCGGGCCGGTAGAGATACCCCTCGTGCTGGAACAGGCAGATCGAACCGCCCCCCTCGGCACGCGCGCGCTCGAGGGCCTGCTCCGAGACGCGCAGCAGGTCGTCGCAGCTACGGACGTCCCGGCTGGGAAAGAAGGCGATGCCCACCGAGACGGGCACCGGCGCGTCGAGACCGGGCAGGTTGCGGCCGCGGCGCACGATCCGCTCGGCCACCGACAGCGCCCCGGGGAAGTGGGTGTTCGGCAGGACGATGAGGTAGGTTTGCGGCGCGACCCGATGGACCAGATCGATCTTGCGCACGCACGAGGCCACCGCGTCGTGCAGGGCGCCGGCCGCCTCGGGCCCCGGGCTGCCTTCCGTCTCGATCCGCAGACAAGCGAGGGGATCGCTGTAGCGCTGCGCCCGATCGAACTCCTCTTCGAGGCGCCGGCGAAAATCGGGTGCGCCGGACGGGGCCTCCTCGACCGGCGGCGCCTGGCTCGTCCCGGCCATGGCGGCACGGATCCGAAGAAGCGCCTCGACGCGGGCGCGGAGTTCCTCGTCGTCGTAGGGTTTGCCGAGGTAGTCGTCGGCGCCGCAGCGCAGACCTTCCACCCGCGCGCCGACGGAGTTCTTGGAGCTGACGAGGATGATCGGCAGGTACGTGCCACGCGCCTGGGCCTTGAGGATCCGGCAGGCGTCGAGCCCCGAAAGCCGCGGCATCACGACGTCCAGCAGGACGAGATCGGGACGGTCCCGTGCGAACCGCTCGATGGCGCGTTGCCCGTCCTCGACGGCCAGCACCTCGTAGCCCGCCTGCTCGAGCGCGAGCCGCGCCCGGTCACGCTCGGCGGTCGTGTCGTCGGCGACCAGGATCCGCGGCCGGGTCGATGGAGACGGAGAGGACACGCGCCATGGCAGTATGGCCCCTCGGCGGCGCCCGGCCCACCCCCCTTCGCCGAGCTGCGCAACATGCGCACACCTGTTCTCATCGCTCGAAATCGCTCGCGCCCTGGCTTGACACCCGAAAAACCGTCGCGTAAGCCTCCCCGTCCCATGGCGACGCCCTACCCCAAGCCCAACGAGATCGAGCGCAAGTGGCTCCTGGTGGACCTGTCCGGCCAGACGCTCGGCCGCGCCGCGTCGCAGATCGCGAGCCTCCTGCGGGGCAAGCACAAGCCCACGTACATGACCCACGCGGACGCAGGCGACTTCGTGGTCTGCGTCAATGCCGAAAAGATCCGTCTGTCCGGTCGCAAGCTCGACCAGAAGCAATACCACCGCTTCACCGGGCACATCGGCAACCTCAAGTCGATGACCGCCCGCGAGCTGCTGGCCAAGAAGCCCGAGGAGGTCCTCAAGCAGGCGGTGCGGCGGATGTTGCCGCGCACGGCCCTCGGGCGCGCCCAGTTCAAGAAGCTCAAGGTCTACGCCGGCGCGGAGCACCCGCACGCCGCACAGAAACCGGAGCCGTACACGCTCCCCTACCAGGGATAGGGA
>JALSIN010000181.1 GCA_026989935.1 Polyangiaceae bacterium
CCACGACGCCGGCAGGGTCGCAGTACGCCGCGCAGGAGCCGTCCTCGCCCGGGAGGATCGGGTCCGGCCCGGTCACGCACCGCGTGCCCGGGGCGCAGTCGTCGCCGGCGGCAGGGAAGAGGGAGCTGCTGTAGTAGTGGCACGTGTCCACCACGGAGCCGGGTTGGGTCCGGATGTAGCCCATCCATCCCCATGCCTCGGTGGCGTAGAACGGAATGGGTGCGCAGCTCCTTCCCTGCTGATAGACCGGGTCGTTCGGGTCCACTGGGTTGCACTGAAACTCGGGGGGGATCTCGCGTTCGTCGAAACAGGAGGTTCTGTCCGGCTCACAGGCCAGGTCGCCGCAGTCCCCCGGGCGGCACCAGCGGGCCTCGAGGACCTCGGTGACGTGGAGGACGGGGCCTTCGGGGGTCTCCTCCAGGGTGCCGCGGAAGCGCTGGAAGACGCCGTGACACTGGTAGGGGTTTTTGACGGTGGGGTCCACGTCCTGGGGGATCTCCACCTGGACCTCGCGCTCGACCGTGCCGTCGTCGGCGCAGACGGTGAAGCGGCCGCCGCGCCATCGTATGCCGCGCCATTCGTCGCGGGGCTCGGGGCCGCCGCCGAGGTCGGCGGCGCCGCCGTCCCCGCCGCCGCCGTTACATCCAACCAACCACAATCCGACCCCTCCGATCAGCGAACAAACCAGTGCCGTCGTGCCGTCGTGCCCATGCTCACGCTCCACTCTGTGGTTGCCACGGAAAGCCGGGGGGCGTCAAGGGCCGCCGGAGAGCGAGGCGTGGTTTCGTGGGAGGATGTAGGAAAGGGTGGGATGCCGCGGCGGCCGCTCGCAGGCGCCGACCGCCCCGAGAACGGCGTTCGCCCGTCTCCCCCCCGGGCCCGCGCCCCTTTCGAGCCCGGCCCGGGCTCCGAACCGGCCTGCGGGCCGGTCGCACCGGGCGCCCGCGGGGTGGCCGGCAGGCCGGTGTGGACTTCGTTGTCCGTCCCGTTGTGCCGTCGCGCCCGCCCTCCACGTCCTGCTCGTGCCGGTCGTGACGACGGTCGTGTTCGCCGCGCCTCGCCGGCGGCGGTTCCATCGGGTGATGGTCGTGCAAGCCGGCGGCGGGTCCACTGGCGGCTTGCGTGTTCCGCCGCCGGCGGGTTCGGTGGGCGTCGTACTCGCGCCGGCCGGCGGGTTCGCACCGCTTGCCGGGCTGGTTGCCGTCTTCATACTTCGCCGCCGCCGGACCCGCGGGGGCCACGGGCGGGCCGAACCGGGCGGCGGCGCGGACGGGCATGGGCCGACGCCCGCCGCCGTGCCTTCGAGGCACGAGGCGGCGGGCGCCGGCGAGACGCTCCCCCGGTCGATCAGTCGAGGTCGGACTCGTCGAAGACGCAGTTGGCCGGATCGCCCAGGCCGTAGCCGGGTTGCTCCGAGGCATAGGGTTCGTTCAGTGCCCGGTAGGTGAGGTCGCCGGCGGCGTCGAAGCACTCGTGCACGACCAGGTCGCCGGCCGGCAAGATGCTGTCCTCGTTCTCCACCTCGAGGACCTGGCCGCGCGCGCGCCCTTCCTCTTGCGGGTTCCAGCGGGCGTCGAGCTCGAGCTTGTTCGTCTGGTAGCCGCCGAAGACCTGGTCGTCGAAGGTGCCGTAGACGGCCAGGTGGAAGGTGCCGCCGCCCTCGGCGTCCCGGTGGTAGGCGTACGTCTCGTCCGAGTACCAGGCGTCGCCCAGCGTGTACTCCGCCCGGAAATCGTTGTACTGGATGTCCACGGTCTTCTCCTCCGTCGAGACGTCGCGCGTGAAGCTGACGTCGATGGTGCCCGAGAAGGTCGTCCCGCTGTCTTCGAGGTCCTTGAGCTCGGGCTGATCCTCGATGGCGTCGAAGAACAGCCGGAACCCGCCCGTGCGGACGTCGCCGTCGATCTCGATGTGGCCGTCGAGCAGGAGGAGCATGTCGGATGCAGCCTCGCCGCGATCCCCCACGAGCACCTTGTACTCCGTGGCGCTCGCGTCGCCCTTGATCTTGACCACCCAGGCCAGATCGCGCCCCTCGTCGTCGTCGAAGGGGCCGTAGGTGCGGTATCCGTCGGGGGTTTCGTTCGCCGGGTAGTTGTTGAGGTACCGGGTCACGGCCGAAGTCGCCTCCACGACGCCGGCCACCCACGTGTTCGTCTCGTAGGCGGTCTCGGCGATGATCGTGTAGACCTCGCCCCGCTCGCCCGACGAGCGCGCGGCGTTCGAGCCGTACAGGTCGAGGCTGACGTCTTCGCGCTCGATCGTGGCGGTGTCGTAGCCGCCGAACAACAGGCAGCCGCCGGCCGTGGGCGCGAAGGCGGCGAGGAGGAGGAGCGACAGAGCGGGATGGCGACGGTGGGGCATCATGGAAAACCTTTCCTTGGGTGGGTGGAGCGATGCGTTCGAACGGTCGGGAAAGCAACCGTCGTGCCCACCGGGCCGTTGCGAAAAAGTTTGGGATGTTCACGTGTTGCAGGCTGCTCGCGCCTGCTTCGCCGGGGGCGTTGCGCGGTGCAACGTGGCGCGCTCCCACACCGAAGAAGGTGCCCGGGCCGCGCTCGGCGGTCCCACGCGGCCCGAGGCCCGCAGCGACACGGCCCGCCCCCCCGCGAACACGAGGTGGTCGAGCAGCTCGATGCCGAGCAGGGCGCCGGCCTCGCACAGCCGCTCGGTCAGCCGGACGTCCTCGTCGCTCGGGGTGGGGTCGCCGCTCGGGTGGTTGTGGGCGACGATGGCCGCGTAGGCGCCGGCCCGCACGAGGGGTCGGAAGACCTCCCGCGGATGCACGTCCACGTAGCTCAGGGTCCCCACGGCCACCGTGTGGACCAGGCGCACCCGGTGCCGGGCGTCGAGTCCGCAGGCGACGAAGTGTTCCCGGTCCCGGGCGGCGCACAGGGGGGCGAGGATCCGCTCGGCGTCGGCGGGGCAGGTGATCGGGCCGGGGGGGACGGCGCGCTCGCAGGCGGCGCGGCGCCCGAGCTCGAACGCGGCGGCCAGGCGCGCGGCGGCCGCCCGGCCGAGGCCGGCGGCGCGGACCAGCTCGTCGGGCGGGGCCGTGGCGACCGCCCGCAGGCCGCCGGTGTCCTGCAACAGCCGACGCGCCCGGTCGAGTCCGCCGCGGCCGCCGACGACCAGGGCGAGCAGCTCGTCGTCGCCCAGCCCGTCGCTGCCGAAGACGCGCAGGCGTGCGCGCAGGCGCTCGGCGCGGGGGGGCGGGCCGTCGCGGGAGGGGGGCGAGGATGCGTCCATCACGTGCATGGGGGCTCGCCGGAGCAAGGGACGTGCCACGCTCCAACGCGGCCATCTG
>JALSIN010000182.1 GCA_026989935.1 Polyangiaceae bacterium
CAAGAGGCCCATCACTCTCACGCTTGCCGGGATCCAGACGGGCGTGGAAGACCTGCGGGCCGGCACGCGCAAGGGCGGCGTGCTGGAGGACGCCCGGGCGCTGCTCGACCTGCGCGACGAACTCGACGCCGAGGAGCGGCGCCTCACCGAGAGCCGCCTCGACCTCGCCCGCCGCTACCTCGACGACCGGGAACCGGATCGGTTCCCGGTCCCGCGTGACGAGTTCACCTCGTGGTTCGAGGAGGAGGGAGGCGGCGATGCGCGCTGATGACCTCGGCGAGGCCTGGGCGCGCCAGGCGCAGCTCGACGCCGAGCGCGGCGTCATCGAGTGCCGCATGTGCCGGCGGCGGGCGGGCCTCGACGAGACCGTGACCCTGTGGCTGGGCGGCGCGCTGGTCTTCGCCGTCTGCGACCGCTGCGCCGGCAGCCACGACATCCTGATGACCCCGACCGACGCGGGCATCGAGGTCCGGGCTCGCCGCCGCGCTCCCATCGTCGTGGGGAGCCGGGCATGAGGATGCGGCCGGTCGGCCTGCGGCCGACAGCCATTAGCTGTCAGCCATTAGCCGTTAGCCGCGGGCACCTTCGCGCAAGGTAAGGAGCTAAGAGCTAAATGCTAACGGCTAACAGCGGGCGCACGCAGTGCGCCCACGCGTGCGCTACCGCTGAGGACCTGCACCTGGTCATCCAAGCCCGTGAGGCGGCCGACGAGCTCGTCGAGCGCTGCCTCCACGTGCCCGTGCGCAAGGCCATGAGCCTCGGCAGCGCCCGGGGCCTCGACCGGGCGGTGGGCAAGCTCGCCGCGCTGCTCCGGGCCCGGGCTTCCGACGCCGACGACGCGGCGGTGCGCGCCGCCGTGGGCGTCCTCGACGTGGACTGGGGGGCGAGCACCGCGAGCCAGCGGCGCACGCTGATCGGCCGGGCCCTCGAGGCGGCGGGCCGCAAGACCGCCGCCGTGCCGCGCGCCGTGCAGGCGGTGTTCGGGGACGCGGCGACCGAGGTGGTCCAGGCCACCCGCGACGCCGCCCGGCGCGGACAGGGCCTCGCCATCGCCGCCGACTTCAACGCGCTCGACAAGCGCATCGTCCGGCACCTCACCAGCAGCCAGGCCAACTTCGTCCGCGACGAGTACGGCCGCCGCCACGACGCCTTCGGCGAGCGGGCTCGCCAGATCGTGGCCGAGGGGCTGGAGGCCGGCCTCGGCCGCGAGGACATCGCCCGCGATCTGGAGCGTGCTGCCCGGGAGGTGATTGCCGGGCGCGGCAGCTTCTACTGGGAGGTGGTCGCCGGCTCCTTCGTCTCCCGCGGCCGCTCCTTCGCGCAGCTCTCGGCCTACGCCGAGGCGGGCATCGACCGCTACATCATCGAGGCGGTGCTCGACGAGCGCACCACCGAGATCTGCCGCTTCCTGCACGGCAAGGCCTTCTCGGTGAGCCAGGGCCTTCAGACCTTCGAGCAGGTCGAGCAGAACCCCGAGGCGGTCAAGGAGCTCACGCCCTGGGTGCGCGACGGCGTGGACGCCAAGGGCCGCCAGGTCATGTTCGTGGACCGGGGCGGCGGGCGGACCCGGCGCGTGGCCGTGGTGGACCGCCCCGGCTTCGGCACGCGCGACGCCCGCGGCAGCTACTCGGCCGGGCTGTCCACCGCGCGGCTGCAGGAGGTCGGGATCTCGTTCCCGCCCTACCACGGGCTGTGTCGCACTACGACCGTTGCTGATGTCTCGGCCCGGGTCGTCACGCCCCGGGTGGCCGAGGCCGTGCCCGAGCCCCGCCGCCGGCGGGACGGGCCCGCCGAGCTGCTCGCCGCGTCGAAGCGCTTCGCCTCCTCGTCGGGCGAGGCCCTCCCGCTCGACAGCGGCTTCATCGAGAACTTCGACGTCCAGTTCCGGGCCGAGCGCATCGCCGGCAGGGACGTCACCAAGGTCCGCTTCAAGGTCACCGACCAGCACGCCGAGCGGGTGCGCGCCGCCATCCTGCGCGGCGAGCGAGTCAAGCGCAGCGACACCTACCGCCACCTCAAGGGCAGCCGCGACCCGAAGACCGGGCGCATCGTCAAGGGGAGCGAGCAGGGCAGCCTGCGCTTCCGGGCGGTGAGCTCGTCCTTCGGCAAGGTCCGGGTGCGCATGGTCACCGAGAAGGGGGCGCTCACCAACTTCGTCGAGATGGACATCCCCACGGCCAACGCCACCGAGGCCTTCAAGGCCTACGGCGAGGCGGCAAAACGGCTCGGCATCGCCGACGCGACGAGCTTCCCCTCGGCCGAGTCCCTTGACGTCCTGCGCAAGGCGAGGCTCATCACGCAGTACGACCGGGCCGGATGGGAGAAGCTGCGGAGGCTCAAGGAGCTGTCGCCCGAGACGGTGGACCCCATCTTCCGCGAGGCGCAGAAGCGCTTCCCGGAGCTCGGGCAGGTGCTGGAGGACACGAAGCTGGTGCAGACCGCCCGGGGCCACGTCTCGCTCTACTCGAAGGCGCAGGCCACGCGCCTCAAGAAGGACGGCGTGGTGGGGCTCATCCACGACCTGTCGGATCCCGACGCCCTGGTCCACATCCTCGGCGATCCGGACGGCTCGGGCCTCTTGTCCTCGACCCAGCGCTACGGGCGGGGGCTCTTCGTCAACGGCATGAGCACGGGCACCGACTTCGGCACCGGCGGCGCCGACGGCGTGTTCACCCGGGTGGTCGCCCGGGGCCGGCGTCACCTCGGCCTGCACTCCCACGGGGCCCGGGTGCTCATCGACGCCGACCAGGTCGGGCGGTCCGACTGGTACTTCTTCAACTTCGACAACTTCGGGCGGGCCGGCCCCGCGCAGTTCCGGGACCGCAAGCTCGTCCCCGAGATCCGCGGCACGCTGCCGCGCCTGGCGAGCAGCAACGAGATGGTCTTCCAGCACGGCATCCCGGTGGACGCCCTGCGCGGGGTGGTCATCCCGAACGCCTCGACGCGCCGGCGCATCATCCAGAAGCTGCGCGACGCCGGGATCACCGAGGTCAACGGCAAGCCGATCGAGAAGTTCATCATGAGCAGGGAGCGATTCTGATGTTCGACTGGAGGCGCAACGAGGTCTGCCTGGCCGAGGGTCCGCCGGACGCCTACGTGCTGCTCGCCATCCGGCCCGAGCGGCTTCCCGACGAGGGCGGCGATGGCGAGGAGACCGTGGTCTGGGACGACGGCAGCCGGCAGCGGGCCTTCCCCGTGGGGCGCGTGCTCGAGGACGAGCCCGAGCGGTTTCGCTTCGAGGACGGCCGCGGCCGGACCTTCACCCTGCGCCCGCTGACCGCGCGCCTGTACGC
>JALSIN010000183.1 GCA_026989935.1 Polyangiaceae bacterium
CGGGGGGTGCGTCCGGGTCGAGCTCGAGTTGCTGCACCTGGGGCGGCGCACCGTGGTGGCGCGCCAGGGCGCGAAACAGGCGCTGGAAGAAGGGGTACAGCACGGCCCGGTGCGCGTACAGTTCGCGGGCGTAGGCCTTCGCCTGCTCCCGGGCGTCGCCCCCCTTCTTCGCGTCGTACTCGGCCGCCGCGGCCGCGCTCGCCTTGAGTTCGACGACGACCAGGCGCCTCGACCGGGGGCGGACGGCCAGGATGTCGATCTTGTCCCCCGAGGGCAGGCGCCACTCCTGCGTGACGAAGCAGGCGTCCCCACGCGGCAACACGAGGTGATTCTTCAGCGCGTGATCGATGAGTTCCAGCGCATATCGCTCCTCGTGCGAGGCGCGCCGCAGCGTCCGGCGCTTTTCGAGGTATCCGCGCACCGCCCGCTCCACGTGGCCCGGGTCCGGCGGCAACGCCCGCACGAGGTGGTCCTTCGTGCCGCGCCCCCCGACGCCGATCATGGACCGGCACCCCTTGGCGTCGAGGGCCAGGACCGTAAAGCCGTTGTCCGTGGGCCGCAGGTACACGTCCACGCCCCCCAGGGCGTTTCGGTACAGGGCGCGGGCGCGGCGGTAGGCGTCGCGATGTTCGAGCTGTTCGAGGCAACGCAGATGCCCGCGCCGGACCGGCCCGTGGCCCGTCGCGCCAAGGACCCCCGGAGCCCGGGTCGGCCCACCGGGCCCGTCGAACAGGGCCGCCGCGCCCACGCTGCCGGCGGCCATCGGGGCCTCGCCCGCCCCGTCGAACCAGGCAAGGAGGTCCTCCTTGCCACGGTCCTCCATCGGCCGCGCAGCCGCAGCGGCCTGCTCGCTGCGCGCAAGGTCCAGGTACCGCGTGTGGAACGCGTCGAGCCACGAGCCGGGCTCGAGTTCCCTGCGCCAGGCCTCGACCACCTGCGCCAGGGTGAAGGCGTCGATGGCCTTCGGATCGCGCAGCAGCCCGCGATAACGCTCGATCACCTCCGCACACCGCCGGTCCTGGGGGTGGTAGATCACGGCGAAGCGCCCCTCGGCGTAGGGCGAGGCCTCGTGCCGGAGCAGCGCCCAGGCGAGGAGATGATCGCGCCAAAGCTGGTTGTGCTCCGCCTGCGCCACCGCCCGGGCCGCGCTCGAACGCCACGGGCCGTCGGGCGTCATCCAGCGCCGGTAGGCGGGCTTGTCGTAGGCCCCGCGGGAAAAGGGCTCCGTCAGCTTCGTCTCGATCCCGATGAAACCGCGGCCGCCGTCGTCTCGAACGTACTCGATGAAGGCGTCGAAGGCGGTGTTGTCGTCGAGAAAGGCGCGCTTGGGAGACGGCGCCCACTCGATCGCCACATGCGTGACCTTCGCGATCTTCTTCCCCCACAGGGCGCGGGTCAGCCGGGTCGCGAGGTCCAGGTCGTCCGCGAGCGGCCCGAACAGGTTGAAGCACATGGGCTGACTCGACAGCATGTTGTGCAGCAGGCGGTAGGGCTCGACGGCCCCGGTTCCCTGCGCGATCCGCCGTTGGACCACCTCGAAGATCTGGGGCGTCAGGAAGTTCCGCCCCGCGGCCCCGTCCTCCTGGGTGAGCATGTTGCCGTATTGACTCGTGTCGCGGGGCCCCGGGCCGGTGCCGTAGGGCCGTTCGAGGACGAACGCCCGGTACCAGCTCTGGTGCAGCCGCATGCGCCGCCGGAAGGCATCGTCACCCGCGTACTGGGGGCCCAGGACGCCGCCGCCGGGCCCGCCCCGCCGCCGCACCACGGGACCGGCGACCGCACGCGCACCGGCGCGGCCCACCTTCACCCACCGAACCCCCTTGCGGCCTCCGCCGCCGCCGGCCCGCCGCACGAGCTCCGGCATCCTCGCGAGCGCCTTGCCGATCATGGCGTGGTAGTTCCAGTCCCGCGACTGGGGATGCGCCGCCACCACCTCCGGGTGCTCCGACACGTCGCGCGTGTGGAAGACGTCCGGCATCTTGGCGACCACGGCTGCGACGGCGGCCCGATCGACGTCGGAAAGGTACATGGTGGGGCGGCCTCCTCGATCGTTCGATGTCCGTCCCCAGGCTACCTCGCCATGCGACAGAATACGTCGCTCGCCGGTTCACTCGTACTGGGCCAGCGCCCGGGCCAGGCGCTCGCGGACCGCCCGGACGAGGGCCGGCGGCCCCACGGCCCGGGCGTGCTCGCCCATGCCCAGGATCCACTCGGTCACCTCGTGCAGGTCGGAAAGGCGCATGCGCAGCCGAATCGAGCCGTCCGGCCGCGCCTCGACGGTCTGCGTCGGGTGCCAGCGGCGCTCCCGCACGAACATGGCGTAGTCGGGGGCGATGTCCACCTCCACGGGGTGCTCGGCGTCCCCGGTCCAGATCCCGAAGGCGCCGGCGAAGAAGGCACCGGGGTCGAGGTCGCCGGGCGGGGACAGGGGGGCCGCCGCCGCGTCGAGGTCGGCCGCGTGGATCCGGTCGAGGGCCAGCAGGCGCCGGGGGCCGCGCGCCGCGCCGGCCGACAACAGGTCCACGATGAAGTAGACCGCCCCGCGGTGGAGCACGAGGCACAGGACGTGCACACGCAAGGTCCGCGGCCCGTCGCCGCGACGGCGGCGTTCGGACGAAAGATAGGTGAGATCGACGGGCCGGTCGCGCAGCAGACCGTCGAGCAGGACCGTAAGGCGCTCCTGCAGCGCGGGGTCGTCGCGGTACGGTTTGTAACCACGCTCGACCACGTGGATCTTCTTCTCGAGGGTGCGCACCCGGTGGCCCTGGATCCCGGGCAGCGCGCTGCGCAGGCGGTCCAGCAAGGGGCCCACGTCCGTGCGAAACCGCCGGCCCGACAAGAAGCCCACCATTCGGACCCCCACCGCGACCGCCAGGACCTGCCAGCGGGTGGCCGACCACCGCGGCACGCGGCCGCGCAGCCGCCAGCCGGGCTGGCCCCGCTCCTCATAGGTCAACCGAGGCCCCAGCACTTCGCGCAGGACCGCAAGGTCCCGCTCGATGGTTCGTCTGGACAGGCCGAACTCCTCGGCCAGCCCCCCCGCGTGCAGGGTGCCGCCGAGATGGAGCCGGTCGTACAGCTCGACGAGTCGGCGCGCCTGGGTGTAGCGCCCGGTGGGTCTGCGAAAGCCGTGTTCCGCGCACATGGGTCCTCGTTCGACGCCGGGCCGACCACGACGCCGGCCCCCACGATACCCCGCCGCCGCGGCCCGTTCGACCGACCTCGGCCCCATCGTCGCGATCGGACGCTGCCCCGCCGAGCCGCCGACGGGCCCACCAGCGCGAAGGAGACGCCGACCCTTGACGTCAAAACCGCCCGGACACCACCGCGCCCGCCACCCGGCCCCCGAACAACGGGGCCACCGCCAGCCGCGAACGCGGCCGCCGCCGCACGAGCAGCACGACGCCCGCGACCGTCGCGCCGGCCCCCACGCCCGCCAGGACCCCACCGGCGATCATCCACGTACGCCCGCGCCGGCGCTGCTCATCCACGTACGCCTCGCCCTCGGCGCGGGCGGGGTGGTCGTCCGGGACCGGGTTGGCGGCAAAGAACCCATCGACCCGGTCCTGCGCCCGACCCGCGAAGGTCCCGCCGGCCACCGCCAGCCCCACGCCCACCGCCAGGACACCGCCCCCCGCGGCGGCCAGCGCCGCACCGGCCCCACGTCCCTTGCGATCGACCACATCGTCCTGGACCTCCGTTTTCGCCAACGCCGCCTCGATCCGCGCCAGCCGCTGCTCGACGTCCGCGCGGGCCGCACGGTCGGCGGTCTCCTGCGCGAACGACAGATACCGGCGGTACAGCACCTGGGCCTTCCGTAAACGGGTCACGTCCTGGTCGATCTCGTACGCGCGTTCATGAGCCACCGCGATGTTGTAGAGCAGCCGCAGGCGCACCTCAGGCGCTCCCTCCTGCTCGATCACCAGGTCGAGGGCCCGGGTGAAGCGGTCGATGGCCCCGGCGTAATCGGCCGCCTCGTACCGGACCACCCCTTCGCGGTAAAGCCGTTCGGCCTCGCTGCGCACCTCGCCCGCCGGGGCTTCCGCATGCCCGTCCGGCGTATCGGCGGACCCGGTGACACAGGCAACCAAGAGCAAGACCGGCCAGGACACGAACCCATCCTACCGCCGTGACGCGACCGGAGTCCATACACCGTTCCGCCCCCGCCCGTGCTATCCTCCACTCGTCATCGTGTTCATGCCTCGCTCCCGGTCGCCATGGGCCGTCGGCGCCCTGGCCTGCGCCGCCTGTCTGCCTCCGTTCTCCCCGAACCTGGGCGCTACGGGCTCGACGGAAACCAGCGCGACATCCGCCCCTTCCACCACCGGGACCGCCACCACGTCGTCCTCGACGACCTCCACCACCACGACCGGAACCGCCACGACGGCCGTGGATTGCATGCCGCCACTTGTCGCATGCGGCGCGGACTGTGTGAACATCGACACCCATCCGGCCCACTGCGGAGGCTGCGACATGTCCTGCGAAATGGGCAAGGCCTGCGAGGACGGGATCTGCGCCGAGTTCTCGGTGGAGACCGCGGGGCTCGGTCTGGAGCACACCTGCGCCCTCCTGAGCAACGGCGAGGTACGCTGCTGGGGCGCCGGAGCCAACGGCCGGCTGGGCTACGGAGACACGAAGGACCGCGGCGACGCACCGGACACGGTGCCCACCCGCCTGCCGCCCATCGACCTGGGGCCCGAGCGGGCCGTGGGGCTGGCCGTCGGATACAAGCACACCTGCGCGGTCACGGAGAGCGGAAAGCTCTACTGCTGGGGGTACGGGGGCGACGGCGCCCTCGGGACGGGCAGCCTGGACGACGTGGGCAACGACCTGACCCCCGCGCTCTTCGGCCACGTCCTGCAAGACGTCGTGTCCGTGGCGGCGGGCGAGAACTTCACCTGCGCCATCCTCGGCAATGGCGACGTTCGCTGCTGGGGAGGGGACGAGTATGGACAGCTTGGTACTTATTTGGACGATGCCGATCCCCAAACCGACGCGCAAAACGGCGCGACGGTGACCTTCGACCCCAACCTCTCGCTTTCGCCCCAGGCCATCGTGGCGGGCCAGTATCACGTCTGCCTGTGGGGGATGCAGGGCGCGGCCGTGTGCTGGGGTCGCGGCCACCGCGGACAACTCGGCAACGCCCAGACCGGGCAGAACATCGGTGACGACGAGCCCGTGGGCCCGGCGCTCGCCCTGCCCAAGCAGACCGACGGCATGACGGACGCGCCGGTGCAGCAGCTTGCCCTCGGACGGGAGCACACCTGCGGGTCGTTCGACGGCTTCGGGATCGCGTGCTGGGGCTCGGGCGACCGAGGCAAACTCGGATACGGCAACACTGCGAACAAGGTGCAAACCCCCGCGATGATCAACCCCCTTGGGTTCGGGGGGGGGTTCGACGGACTCGTCTTCGCCGGCGGCGACAGCTCCTGCGCCCTCGACTTCGTCTCGACCTGGTGCTGGGGCGCGAACGACTTCGGCAAGCTGGGATACGGCGGCGAAAGCGACTGGGCCGGGCCATCGGGCGGCGCCGGCTACGACGGCAGCAACGCCCTCGACGCCCCCGGCTTCAAGGAGATCCGGCCGGGTCCGGGGGGGCATACCTGTGCGCTCAGCAACGCGGGGCGCATGGTGTGCTGGGGGCGTGGCAACCGCGGGCAGCTCGGACACGGCGCGACCGACGACCTCGGCGGCACGCCCGACACCGTGCCCGGCAACCTCGATTTCGTTCTGTAGTGGAGCCTAAGGGGGCCCAACGGGCGAGACTTGCTCGTCGCGGCCCACCTTGTTAGCCTTCCGGCAAGGGGGAACCATGCCACACACGCTTTCGCAGAGAGGGTTTGGGCGCGTGCTCGCGCTGGCGGCGGCCTCGGCGGCGGCCTGTGGCGGCGGCGGCGGCGGGCGCACCACCGCCGGCTCCGCCACCACCGCCACCACCGCCACCACCGCCACCACCGCCACCACCGAGACCGCGGGCACCACGCAGGGCGGATCCACCACGGACACCACCGGCGCCACCACGACCACCGCGGCCTCGGACACCGGCGCCTCGACCGGCCTGCCCGGCTGCGCCTTCTGCGACGGCCCCAACGAGAAGTGCGTGGACGACGTGTGCGTGACCACCTGCCAGGGGCAGGTGCCGGACCCGTGCGCTCCGAACCAGGTCTGCGACGTGATCTCGGGCGAGTGCGTGGACCCGGGCGCGACGTGCTCACTGTCGGGCGACTACGAACCCTGCGGCGCCGGAACGTGCGGCCCCGGGAGCGTGTGCGACGGCCAGGGCGCCTGCCTGCCGGTGGCCCCCTGCGCCGAGGTCGCCTGCCTGGACGACGGCACCTGCTGGGGCGGCGCGTGTAGCTGCCAGCGCACCCACGACTGCGCCCAGTTGCCCGACGAGCAGGCCCTCAACGGACCGTTCTCCGCGGACATCTTCGACCTGGCGTTCGCCTACGACTGCACGGCCTTCATGGTGACCCTGCGTAGCGGCACGGACTATCTCCGGCGCCTTACGACCGACGGCACGCTGACGGAGTGGCCCGGCATTGCAAACCTGAACATGGGCGAGGTCGCCGTGCTCAAGCCGCTGACGCCGCCCCCGGGGATCGCCCCGGGCTCCCCCACGATCGCGAGCCAACCGGCGCCGCCGGCACCGTCGAACCACTGGGGCGAGGTCGCGTTCACCTACACCTGCTGCGCCGGCTGCGGGTGCTTCGTGGACCCGCCCCAGGGCGTCGCGCGCCTCGACGAGTCCGACCCGAACAACCCCTTGCCCCTGGTGATCCCCGCCACCGTGACGCAGGGAAGCGGCCCCTTCGGAGTCAAAGAATCGGCCAATGCTGGCCCCATGGGCCTTGCCTGGGGCCAGGACCGCGTCCTGTACGTGGGCAACAGCACCGCGAACGGCAACCTGGACACGGCCGACCTCGACGCCGCGACCCAAAGCCAGATCGGGACCTTGGCCGCACGCATCACCGCGGGCGCCGCGGTCTCGGCGGTCCATCTGCTCCTGGCCGTCGAAGGCGGCGACGTCTACCGCTACAACACCCTGACGAACACCGCCGAAGTACTGGTCAACCTCGGCGCGGACGTCACGTCCCTCGAGTTCGACGGGTTCGCCGGGGTGGTCTACGCCAGCCTACAAAATCTGGCGGTGGTGGTGCTCGACCCCTGGAGTGGCGACGTCGAGCCGTTCGAGACGATGCCGGCCCTCGGCCGCGTCGCGGTGAGCCCGGAAGGTCGCCTCTACTACGTCCCGGCCACGACCTTGGTCGGCAACGAACCCATCCTATCCTGGGACATCCCCGACTCGTTTTGAGCCTGCACCCACACGCCCCTTACCGGCACGATCGGAGCCTTTTCTTCCATCCGGGCGCGCACCAGGCCGCCTTTCGGCGGACGGCTCCGCGGCCCCGAAGGATCCGGCACAGCGGGCGCGGCCACGTACCGGGGGACGAGATCGATCGTCATCGTGAACGATCCCCGCGTCGCCCCCTTGGCGCCCGCCCCCCCACGAAGGGACCGATTCGGTCCCATCCATCGTGCACGACCCCACGTCGGCCGCGAAGGCGCCGGCGCGGGTCCGGCCACGGTGCGGGGTCAGTCCGCCGTGCACGAGCCCGTGCTCCAGTGCAGGACACGGGCGTTGAGCCACCCGAACGCGGCGTTGCCGAGCAGCACGCCGGCCAGGGTCCAGGCGGCGCCGAGCTGGCCGGACCCTAGCTGCACGAAGGCGATGCTCGGACATGCCCCGCAGACGGCCCACCCGGCGCCGAACAGCGCCCCGCCCAGCACGGTGCCCCGGTGGATCGGGCGGCGCGGCCAGGGGATCCGGCGGGCCCGGCGCAGCCCCCACAGGGCGGGTGCGAGCAGCGCGACCGCGAACGTGAAGGTCCACAACAGCCGCAGGTCGGCGAACACGAACATGCGATGGACCTCGTCCCACGAGGCGAACCCGACCCGCGCGAGCACGGCGCCGAACGCCGTCCCCACCAGCAGCGCCCGCACGGCCCTCATCGCAGCACCTCAAGGGCGAACGAGACGGCGATGGCCGCGCCGAAGAAGCTCGCGGTGGCGACCAGGCTGCCGGGTTGCAGCCGCGCGACCCCGGAAAGGCCATGGCCCGACGTGCAACCGCCGGCCATGCGCGTGCCCACGCCGACGAGCACGCCGCCTGCGAGCAGAACCAGCGGCGCCGCGCCGGCGGGCACGAGGGCGGCGAAGATCGTCCCGTCGATCCCCGGCCGCAACGACCAGGTGCCCGTTCCGAGCGCGGCGAGGAAACCGCCGAGCCCCAGGCCCACCAGCAGCGCCGCCGCGGCCCGGCCCGAAAGGGGCGGGGCCGTGAGGCGAGCGGGCGGCCGGGACACGGGTTCCGTCGCCTGCGTCACCGCCTCCTCCCCGAAGGCCGCGACCGTCTCGGCTCGCAGGGCTTCGAGCAGGTCCGCGTTCGCCAGGGACCCGGTCGATGCATCGTCCACACGTCGCAGGCGGTCCGTCAGCGCGGAGACGAGTCCCGAGACCCCGAGCAGGCGCCCCAGGAGCAGGCCGTGCAGCACCACCGCCGCGGCGAGCGCGGCCCCACCCAGCGGCCAGGCCCAAACGTGGATCACCCGCCCCGCTCCCGTTTCTGCAGCACCCTGCCATTCGGCAACAGGTTGCGCGGCACGGCCTCACCGCGCTCGGACCGGCGGTACCGCTCACAGGTGGCAAACGCGCCCGTGCAGTACCGAAGCTGCCAGATCGCCAACGTGCCAACCAGCTCGAACATCTCGTACATCTCGCAGTCGCCCATGTGGGGGCACCGTGCGGCGGCCGGTTCGTCCGACGTATCCATCAACCGTCCTGATAGCATCGATCCCGATGCAGGACAACCCACAAGTCCGCCGTACGGCCGTCCCCGGGCAACGTCACGAGGCCGTGCGCGAACGCCCCGCACCTCAGGTTGCCCCCGGCGTCCACGCTAACCATCAACAGCAACCGATCCTCGCGCCCGATGCGAAGGCGGCGGCCGGCGGCGCGACGGGAACGGGGCCGTCACACACCGCCAGCCCCCGGCGACGACCGGCCCCACGTGCGCCCTGGCCATCCATGGCCGCACTCGTGTGCCTCGGCTGCACGCGCCCCCCGGCGCCGGAGGCAGACGCCCCACGCGACCCCGTGGTGCGCGAACACGCACACGAACCGGCCCACGCCGCGGCGCCGGGAAAGGATCGAAGCGCAGACCCGGCCCAACTCGGGACCGCCGGGCGCGAGACGATCTCGGACGAGCCCGGCTGCGCGGCCCGGCGGGCGCGGATCGAGGCCACGATCGATGCGCTTCCCCGCCCCTGCCAGGAGGACGCCGACTGCACCGTGGTCGGCTTCGCCTGCCCCTTCCCCTGCACGGTCTACCTGCCGGGCGATGCGACGCTGTCGGATCTTCGAGCGCGGATCCGCGAGTACGAAGATGCCTGCGGCCGCTGCAAGCGCAAGTGCGCGCAAGGTCGCCCCGCCGCCTGTGTGGCCGGACGGTGCGCGCCCGCCCCCCGCCCCGGCTAGAAAGCCATGCACCGTTCCCTTCGCCAGCCCTGCGACGCCCCCCCGCATGGCCCCGACCTCGCGACGGATTCGCGGGCGACGAAGGGACCGGACCTGGGGCCGACTCCGCCTCGGTGGCCCCCGTGATCCCTCGCCGGCCGGAGTGCTAGCCTCGTGGCATGGAACGGCGTTCGCTACGTCTGCTCGCCACCGTGGCGCCGATGGTCGCAACCGTCGCGGCCTGCGCCACCGGCCAGGCCGACACGCGTTCCGGCGCCTCCGGACTCTCGCGGGGGCCGGCCGGCGGGACGACGGACACCGCGGGCGCCGCCACCGTGGGACCGGACACGGCCGGTGGCACGGCGAGCGCGGGCGCGACGGCGGGCACGACCGCCGGCGATGGCTGCGCCGGCCCTCCTTATCGCGTGGCGGTCCCCGGAGGCTGGCTCGCGGACGTGACGGTGGTGGGCGGCGACATCGTGGCGGTGGGCACGAACGACGGCGCCGGGGGGCGCCTGGTGCGCCTCGACCCGTGTGATGGCGCGAAGATCGACGAGCAGATCCTCCAGCTCGACGGCGACGCCGGGACGAAACTCTACGCCGCCCGTCCCCTGGGCGACGACCTCCTCGTCGCCGGGTCCGCGCCGGCGGCCAGCGACCCGCGCGAGGGGCTGTTCGCCCGGCTCGTGCCGCAGACGCTCACGAGCGTTTGGGCGCAGTCGGTGGCCGGTTCCACCGGGGACGACGAGTTGCTCACCCTCGACGTCTCGGCGACCGGCCGCGTCTTTCTCGGGGGCTACACGGACGACGGCACGCGGCGTCCCTGGCTCGTCACGGGCGACGGTGGCGGCCAGGCCTGCGCCTTCGGGTTGGACCTCGGCCCCGACACCACCGGGGACGTCGGCGCCGTGGCCTTCTCCGAGGACGGCAGCGAAGTCTATGTGGCGGTGGACGCCTCGGCGGACGTGTTCTTCCTGCGGTTCGACGCCGAGTGCGCCTGTCCGTGCACACCGCTGACCTCGGCCCCGTTGAGCCTTCCCGTCGAAAACGTCAAGACCGTGGTGCTCGGTCTCGCCGCTTCGGGCGGCCAGGTACTCGCCACGGGCGCCTACCAGAAGCAGGACGGATCGAACGACCTCGGGGCGTTCGTCGCCGCCGTCGCACCGATCTCCGGCGCGGTCTCGGCCGTCTGGACCGCCGACCCCACCCCCATGGGAGACGGCTGGGTGCGGTCTTCGATCGCCGACGGCCGCCTGCTGGTCGCCGGCGGGCGCAACTGGAACGGCCTGTCACAGACCTTCGCGGGGGCGACCGCGGCAGGGGCCGCCGTGGACCTGCCGGTGACGAACTTGACGACCCCGGCCTGGCAGGTCGAGCCCACGGACGTGGAGGTGCTGACCGCCGCCGTCTTCGACCCGGCGCACGACGCGGTGGTGTTCGTGGGCAACCAGGGCGGCGAAGGCGTCGTCGTCGGCTGCACGGCCGACGGCGTCTGCCCTTGACGTCCGCCAGCCCCGATGCATGAGCCGGCGCGTCCCGCCGCCGCTCGCGCCTGCACCGAGCGCCGCACGGCGGTCGGCGGCGCGCCGTTCCACGGGGCCGAGGCGGCGGTTTTCGAGACGCGGCGAAGCATGCGACGATGACCGTGCATGGGCTCCTTCCCTCCCAGCGTACGTGCGCCTCGAAGGCCGGTCGCCACCGCCAGCGCATCCGTCCTTCTGCTCGCGTGCGGGGCGACGACCGGCCCACCGGGGCAAGGGCCCACGGACACGACCACCGGAACGAGCGCCACGGCCGCGACGGCGGGTGACGCGTCGGGCGGCGACGCCACGGCGACCGGCCCCTCGACCACCTCGACCTCGGGCGATGCCACGGGGACGGGCGGCAGCAGCGGCACGGCCGGCGGCGACGGAACGAGCGTTCCCTACCGCGGCGTCAACCTGGCCGGCGCCGAGTTCGGGGAGGGTTCGTTGCCGGGAATATTCGGCGTGGACTATACGTATCCGACCCCGGAGGAGGTGACGTACTTCGCCGGCAAGGGGATGAACGTCGTGCGCCTGCCCTTTCGCTGGGAGCGCCTCCAGCCGGTGCCCATGGCGCCGTTCGACGACGCGGAGCTGGCCCGATTGTCGGCCGTGGTGGACGACGCCACCGCGCAGGGCGTGTACGTCCTGCTCGATCCGCACAACTACGCGCGGTACTTCGGCGACGTGGTGGGGAGCCCCGCGCTGCCCGTCGAGGCGTTTACCGACTTCTGGAGCCGGCTCGCCGGCATCTTCGGGAACGATCCACACGTCCTGTTCGGACTGATGAACGAGCCCCACGACATGGCCACGGAGGTGTGGCTGTCGGACGCAAACGCCGCCCTCGCCGCGATCCGAGCGGCCGGCGCGTCGAACCTGGTGCTCGTGCCCGGCAACGGTTACACGGGGGCCCATGCGTGGGCGGACGGCTGGTACGGTACGCCCAACAGCGAGGTGATGGACGGCGTCGTGGACCCCGCCGGCAATTTCGCCTACGAACTACACCAGTACCTGGACGCGGATTCGTCCGGGACCTCACCGACGTGCGTCGGCCCGTCCATCGGGGCCGATCGTCTGGTGGTGGTGACCGACTGGCTGCGCCAGCGCGGTGCGCGGGGCTTCCTCGGGGAGTTCGCCGGCAGCAGCGATCCGACGTGCCTGGCCGCCCTGGACCAGATGCTCTCGTTCGTCGAGGCCAACGACGACGTGTGGATCGGATGGACCTACTGGGCGGCCGGTCCCTGGTGGGGCGACGACATGTTCTCCCTCGAACCCCAAGGTGGCATGGACCGGCCGCAGATGGCCGCCCTCGCGCCCCACCTGCCGGCGCCGTAGCCCACCCGCCCCACGGCGACCGCACCGGCGGCGCCGGAGGCGGGTGGGCTCGCGCCCCGACGGGCTACGGGCACTCCTTCGCGCACACCACGTGGTTGACGAAGTCGTTGAAGCAACACTGATTGAGGTCGCCGGTGCACTCGTTGCACGGGCAGGCGTTGCACCCCGGGATGAAGTACGCCTCGCAACCGCCATCGACGCACACCTCGTCGGCGTTGCACTGGTTGCCGCAGCCGCCGCAGTTGAGCGGGTCGTTGGCGAAGTTCGTGCACACCGCTCCGCACTGATCGGGCAGGTTGCCGCAGTCGGCCTGGCACTGGCCGGCGGCGCACACTTCGTTCGGCCCGCAGGCGTTGCCACAGGCACCACAGTGGTTCGGGTCGTTCCAGACCGACACGCAAGCCGCGCCGCACTGGGTGAATCCGGGGGCGCACACGCACGCCCCGGCGTCACACACCTCGGTGTTGCCGTCGCAGGTGATCCCACAGCCCCCGCAGTTGTCAGGGTCGCTTTGCACATCGACGCAGGTGCCGCCGCACAGCTCGGATCCCATCGGGCACTGGCAGGCGCCGCCTTGGCACACGGCCCCGGCGCCGCAGTCCACACCGCAGCTGCCGCAGTTGTTCGGATCCGTCATCGGGTCCACGCACTGCCCGTTACAACCCACGAGCGGCGCCTGGCACACGCACGAGCCGTTCTCGCATGCCTGGCCCGGACCGCACGCCGTCCCGCAGCCGCCGCAGTTGAGCGGGTCGCTCGTGGTGTCCACGCAGCCGCCGCCACAGTCCGTGGTGCCCATGGGACAGCCGCCGGCCGCGCACTGTCCCGCCGTGCAGACCTCCCCGACGCCGCACTGGATCCCACATCCTCCGCAGTTTGCCGGATCGGAATCGGTGCTGACGCACTGACCTCCGCAGTCCATGGATCCGATGGGGCACTGGCTCACGCACTGGCCGGCGATACACTCGTCACCCATTGCGCAAGCGTTGCCGCAACCGCCGCAGTGGTTGACGTCGTTGTTCGGATCCACGCAGGCCTGCCCGCAAAGGATCTGCCCCGGCAGGCAGCCTCCATTGTCCACGCAGGTGCCGCCCAAACAGATCTGGCCCGGCGCACAGGCGTTGCCGCAACCGCCGCAATGGTCCACGTCCGTGTTGACGTCCACGCACGCCTGGCCGCAAAGCTGCTGGGGAGCGGGGCAAGCCCCTCCGGTGGAGCTTCCGCCGCCCGTCGTCGAGGTGCTCGCCCCCCCGGTCGTCGAGGTGCTCGCGCCGGTGGTCGTCGCGGTGGCGCTGCCGGAGGCCGTCCCCGTCCCGGTCGTGGCGGTGGTCCCGGAAGCACTGGCGCTGCCCGCCGTCACGGTCCCCGCCGTCCCCGTGGCACCGGCGGTGCCCGCCGTCGCCGCCCCGGTGGACGCGGTGCCCGCCGTCGCCGTTCCGCTCGCCGTCCCCGTGGCGCTCGCCCCTGCGCCCCCGTCGTCGCCGCACGCAGGTAAGAGCACGAGCGCTCCAAGGAGCCAGCAAGAAACGAAGCGAAGTGGACATGGACGTACGTGCATCGGGTAGGCCTCCGTCAAGGTTGATGAGTTCTCCCCTTCGTTCCCGACACGGAGCCTACGTTACATCGACCGAAATCGCGCACGCCTTCCGCCCCGCGCTCTCACCGGCCGTGTCGCCGGCGCGGGGAAACCCTGTCCCACGCGCGGGGGTCGAACGGGCATGTCCATGCGATCCCTCCTGGTGGCCTGTGCCCTGCTCGCCGGGCCGGTCGCGTGCCGGCCGCGATCGAACGCCACGCGCGCCCCGGCGAACGAACACGCGCTGTACGAGGGACGGACCGGCGCGCCGATGGACCTTGCCGACTTCGTGGGCGCCGCCGGGGACGCCGACTTCGTCGTCTTCGGCGAGCTGCATGGGCACCCGGTCGGCGCGCGCTACGAGCTCGACCTGCTGCGCGCGCTGGCACGGGGCGACCGGCCGCTGGTGCTGGCGATGGAGTTCTTCGAAGCGGACCAGCAGGCGGACCTGGACGCCTACCTGGCCGGCGCCCTCGACGAGGCCGCCTTTCGCGAGCGCACGCACCGCACGGACGTCTACGACCGGGGTCACCGGGCCCTGATCGAGTTGTGCAAAACGCGGGGGATCCCGGTGCTGGCGGCGAACGCCCCGCGACGGCTCGTCCGCGGGTATCGCACCTTCGGCGGCTCGTCCTACGACGCCTACCTGGCGAGCCTCTCCTCCGACGACCGTG
>JALSIN010000184.1 GCA_026989935.1 Polyangiaceae bacterium
GTGCCCTCCTCCCGCGCTCGGTCACCCCGCCGAGCGACGCCTTCCGGCGCAAGTTCCTGGACTTCATGGGCCCCAAGCGCGGTCCTGCCTTCCTCCCGTCCATGCTCCTTTGGAACGACGCGATGGCCGAGTCGGCGGCCGAGGCACGCGCACGCGACCCGCGCGTGCGGGTGCTGCTGGTAGTGGGCGCGTTCCACGTCGCCGGGGGCCTGGGGCTCGTCGAGTCCTACCGCGCCCGACGCCCGGACGACACCGTGCAGACCCTCGTCATGGTCCCGGTGTCCGACGGCCCCTTGCACCTTCGCGACGAGCAGCGCGGCGAGGGCGACGCCGTCCTCCTCGTCCGCCCGGCGCCCGAGCCCCCGCCCGCGGCTGGCGGCGCGACGAAGCGCTGACCCCGGCCCAGGTGGTACGGGGCGGAGGAACGGCGTTCTTTGTCGGCCCGCACCGTATGCCTCTCCTGTGTTAGCCTCGACCTCCGAACGGGAGGACGCGATGCATCGACGTCACGAGCTGAACGTGTGGACCGCGGGGTGCCTTGCGGTCGTGGCGACGGCCCTTGCCTGCTCGGGTGGGGACGGACGACAGACATCGACCGCTTCGGCCACGGGTGGCGACGGCGGCGTGGTGACTGCGACGGGCATGACTGCGACGGGCGGAACCGCGGCGACGGCGGCCACGGGCTCGGGGACCGCGGGAAGCTCCACCGGTGAGACGACCCACCCGCCGAAGTTCGACCTGGGCGGTGCGCCCGATGCCGGCGGCGAATGCGGCGCGACGAACGACGCCGTGCTGACAGGGGTGGTCCACGCGCCCAACGGCGAGGTGCCGGTCAGCGGCGCCCTGGTCTACGTGACGCCCAACGAGCCGCCTGGGATCCCGCAGGAGGTCTACTGCGCCAAGTGCCAGAGTCTTCCGGACTGCACCCCCTTTACGTTCACCGAGCCGGACGGCTCGTTCTCCCTGCCGGCGCCGTCGGGGGCGGGGCAGTACCTGACCGTCGTCAAGGGCCAGTTCATGCGGACGAGCCCCCTCGACATCGCGCCGGGGAACACGGCCCTGCCCGCCACCGTCACGGATCTGCCCGGCGTCAACGACCCGGCGAACGGCCTGTACATCCCGAAGATCGCCCTGGGCATGAGCAGCCCCGACCGGTTCGAGCTCATCCTCGGCAAGGTCGGGCTGGGGATGGTGGACGGCAACGACAACCTCATCCCGGGCACCGAGACCTTCGACGCCTACGACAACAGCATCGACCCGGCCGCCTCGGGCTACAACTCCAAGGGTCCCTTCGTGGACCTGGTCCTCGACCCGGCCGCCCTGGCCCAGTACCACATCCTCTTCGTGCCCTGCATCGGGCCGAGCGCGCTCGCCGCCGTCCAGCAAGACCCCACCCCCCTACGGGAGTGGGTGGCGGCCGGCGGGCGCATCTACGCCACGGACTACGCCCAGCAGTGGATCGAGACGCTGTTTCCGGACTACCAGACCTTCAACGGTGAACCCGGAACCCCGACCCCCATCGGCTACTTCGACTCCCAGGCCACGGTGGTGGACGCCGACCTGCTGGCGTGGCTGCAGGCGCTCCCCGACCCGCTCAAGGACGTCAACCCGCTCAACGGCGGCGGGAACACCTGGCCCACCCTCCTCAACCTGCCGAGCGTCACGATCATCGAGAACTTCACCGGGATCGAGCTTCCGCTGCCCGACGTGTGGGCCCCCGACGGCATGGGCGGGCAGATCAACGTCGGCCACAAGGCCTGGCTCAAGGGTACCTGGCCCGGCAAGGGCGGCCTCTATCCGCCCGCCGTGATGGCCCAGTACGGGTGCGGCCGCCTGCACTTTACGAGCTATCACACCGTCGGCACCCCGCACAAGGGCATGATCCCCCAGGAGCTGGTGATGCTCTACAGCATCCTGGAGGTCGGCGTGTGCCAGGAGCAGGTGCCGGAGGGGTAGGCCGCACCGCTCAGCCCGGCGCAAATCCCACCGGCGCGCGGCTCCCCTCGTCGAGGGCCGCGGCCCGCAGCGCCGAGGCCACCGCCGCGTCCACCTCGTCCGTGGTCACGGTCCGGTCCGGCCGCCGCACGGCGCACACCGCAAGGTCGAGCACCGCGCTCTTGATCGCCGAACCCGTCATCTCGTGCGCCTCGGCCAGCTTTTCCGGGCTGCGCGCGGCGGGCAGCACGATGCGCTCGTCCGTCAAGGCCCGCCAGATCGCCGCACGCTCCCGGGGGCCCGGCCGCGGGAAGGTCAGGCGCAGCGTGATCCGGCGCGCCACCGCCGGGTCCAGGGTCTCGACGAGGTTCGTGGTGAGCACGACCACCCCGTCGTGTTGTTCCAGGCAGCGCAGCAGCGTGTTCGTCTGGCTCACCTCCCACGACCGCACCGCGCCCGCCCGCGCCTGCAACAGGCTGTCGGCCTCGTCCAGCAGCAGCACCGCTTGCTCCCGCCGCGCGAGGGCGAAGACCTCCGCGATCGCCCGCTCCGTGGAGCCGACGAAGCTCCCCAGCAACGCCGCCGCACCCACCTCCACGAGCGGCCGCCCCATCCGCTGCGCCACCACGTGCGCCCCCAGCGTCTTCCCCGTCCCCGGCGGCCCCTCGAACATCAGCACGGTCCCCACCCCATACCCCAAGAGTTTGCCGTACCCGAGGTCTTCGAGCGCTTCCCGCCGAAGGGGCACCATCTCGAGCACGCGGTCGAGCTGATGCGCCATGGCCTCGGGCAGCACGAGCGGGCGTTCGGGGACCGCCTCGTGCACGCGGACCGAGGCCGGCAACTGCTTGCGCTTGAGCGCGCACCACTGGCCCACCGTCATGTCCTCGTCGTCGAGGTCGTCCTCGTCGTCCGGCGTCGGCCCGCGATCCCGTTCGTCCAGCGCCTTTGGGTCGATCACACGCGCCACGGACGCCGGCACCAGGTCCAGTGGCAGGCGGTCCTTCGTCAGCGCCCGAAACGCGCCGGGCGAAAGGCGCACGAGCACCGCGTCGCCGCGTCGGGCGGTCTCGACGATCTCCGCGCGTTCGAGCGCGCCGCCGGGGCCGAACAGGGGCACGAATCGCTCCAGGCTCTCGATGGATCGCACGCCCACGGCCACGGCCAGCCTGGTAAGGTCGATCCTCTCCCCTTCGGCCCCCGACGGTTCCCCCCCGCCACGGGCGCCGAACCGACGCCGGCGCGCCTCGGCTGGGGCATGCAGCCGCCCCCCGGTCATGCGAAGGGCCCACAACACGCGCAACGCCTCCTTGGCGGGCCCCCACAGGTCGTGCACGTCGGACCGTTCGAGCTTGCGGGTCCACGTCTCGAGCGTGCCCGCCACCTCGCGGCGCTCGAAGAAGACGAGGCGATCGACGAGGACGGCGTCGAGGCCCAACAGCTCGACGAGCGTCGCGTCGCGCGGGCGAATCATCGCCGGCCCCTGCCACGGCTCCTCCTCCGTGTTCTGGAGGAAGCGAAGGCCCACCCAAAGGGAGGTGGCCACGTATTGCGCGTGATCGCGCACCGGGCCGTGGGACACGAGGGGGTCGGCGGGATCGTGCCGGCGTGCCGACGCGCGGCGCTCGATCCCGACCAGCGCCTCACCGTAGAGCTGGTCACCGACGGGACAACCGCCCATCCAGCTCAGCCTGCGCGCAGCGTCCCGCGCGGCGTGGGCGTGGGCGCGCCCGTCCGCGGGGCACACCGCCTCACCGATGTCCAGGTAGCGCGCCTTCCGTTCCGTCACGATCCGCACCACCTCGCGCCGCACCACCTCCATCTCCGATTCTTTCGGCAGACGGATCCCCGAAAGGTAGTGGACCAGTCGCCGCACCCGTTCGAGGCGCAACCGCGCCGCCATCGTGCCCATCGTAAACGCCTGCGCCCACACCACCGCCGCCGTCCACAGGTCGGCGCCCGACAACTCGCGCAGCTGCTCTTGGGCCCACGCCAGCGCGTGCCGGGGGATCGGGTACGCTTCCACATGGAGCACGTCGAGCGACCCGGCGAGCAACGCCTGGACCTCGGCCATCACGGATTTGGCGTCGTCGGGCCTCTCCTCCAGCCAGATCCGCCCGTTGCCGGGTCGGGTCGAGCAGCTGTCCTCGTTGGCGTCGCCCTGCAGCACGAAGGCCACGAGCGGTTCGAGCCAGACCCCGAGGGCCTCGAAGCGGTCCACACCGATCCGCGATTCTCCGCACAGGCCGTGGGTGGAGCCGATCTGGCCGTGATGGGGGCGTTCTCCCTGACGTTGCATGGTGGGTTGCTTCCTTTCCCGTCGCGCGCGCAGGGGTCATGGGGGCCGCCTCCGCGGCGTTCCCCAGCCCCGGCACCGATCGCACCACCCACCGTACCAACGCCGCGCGATCCGCCTCGGATCGAGTGCAGGTCGTCCCTCGCGCCTTGCACCAGCAACAGGTCACGTCGTTTCTTCGGTTCGGTCGCACCGGCGTGCGGCGACCGAAAATGGAATTCCGTGCCCAGGCGTCGAAAGACGGCACGGCGTTCCGTCCGCTCTCTGCTACGGACCGAAGGCCACGAAGATCTGACTGAACTCCCAGTCCATGGTCTGGTCCGGGCTGCTCGAGCAGTCGAGTTGCACGAACTGCTCCATCGGGCACGGATGGTCGCGATTGACCGACCACATGCTCAGCAGCCCGAGGCCCTTGGTCTGCGCCCACGCAAGCAACTCCTGGGCGTCTTGCAGGTAGAACGTCTCGGTGGTCACGTCGTTGAGGCCGATCATGGGCGTGGCACCCAGCATCGCCCACAACGCCGCGTCGGTCTTGGGTTGCCCCGCGTCGGTGTAGGCCTGGGCGAGCTGTGCGTGCACGCTCGTAAGGGCCATCATGGCGTACTCGGCCATCTGCCCGTCGGGGTTCGGCGCGGCCTGGTCGCCGTAGTCCATGGTCATCAGGTTCACGCCGGTGATCGCCACGCCGGCGGCAAGCGCGTCTTCGATCAGGTTGACCCCATCGGGCGTCAGGCCACTGGGGAGGACGGGCAGCGTAAACCAAACCTGGAAGTCGGGGTCCTGCGCCTGGATCTGCGCGATCGCCTGGTTGCGCCGGGCGATGGAGGTGGGGTCGGCGACCCACGTCCCCTCGACGTCGAAGTCGAGCCAGCGGACGTCGAGCGCGGTCATGACGGCCTCGTAGGCGGCCACCGTGTCCGCGACGCTGGTGCAGGCGGCGGCGAGCGGCACGTTCGCCGCGCCACCGAGGGAGGGCAGCACCTCGCCCCCCACGGCGCGGATCGCGGCGATCTCGTCGTACAGGAACTCCTCCATGCCATTGTTCCAGGACGACGGCCCCGTGTTGAGGTCATAGTAGGTGCCCCACGAGGGGGTGCAGGTCGTGGCATCTTGCGCCACCACGAAGCCGAGGGCGAAGGAACGCACCCCGACGGCGGCCTCCACCTCGCTGAGCTTGACGATCGGGTAGCTCGTGGCGTCCACGAAGGGAGCGAACGCGCCGTGCGGCCACGCAACACCCATGCCCCCGCCCGTCGTCCCACCGCTGGTGCTCGTACCCCCCGTGGTCGCGCCGCCGGTGGTCGCACCGCCCGTGCTCGCGGACCCCTTGCTCCCACCACCCGTGCTCGTCCCGGCCGCGCTTCCTCCACCCGTACTCGTGCCGCCCACGGTCACATCCCCGCTGCTCGCACCACCGGTGGTCGCACCGCCGTTGCTCGCACCGCCGCTGCTCGCACCGCCGCTGCTCGCATCGCTCGTGCTCCCTCCTCCGACTGTATCGC
>JALSIN010000185.1 GCA_026989935.1 Polyangiaceae bacterium
CCGGCGCCGAGGCGTTCTGGCCCTTCCTCCACGCCGGCCGCTGGCTGCACCTGGGCAAGGGGGCGACCATGGGCATGGGCCGGATCGGGGTGGGGGCGGTGAGGACATCGGCACGCCCTGCCGTGACCGCATCGTGTGGAGAGCCGCGATGAGTATGAAACGTTTCGAGACCACGATCCGTTTCCTGACCCCGGCATTCCTCGGCGATGCCTTCCAGCGCGGGCGCTGGCGCACGCCGCCCTTCAAGGCGTTGCTCCGCGAGTGGTGGCGGATCGCGGCGGCGAAGGATCACGGGTACGACTGGAGATGTCTTCGCGAGAAGGAGGGACGCCTTTTCGGGCACGCGTTCCTGACGCACAACGGGAACACGTGGGCGATGCGGAGCCGCGTTTCGCTCCGGATCGATCGGTGGTCCGAGGGCTCTTGCGAGCGGTGGTCCGCTGACACGCATCGAGTGCAGCATCCGGAGGTCGGACCAAGAGGGGCGAAAATCGATCCTCTCCTTTATCTCGGTTACGGTCCCTTAGCGCACGAAACAGGGCAAGGGACGACATTCGCTCCCATCTCGACGAACAGCCCGATCCGGCGTTCGGCAATCGCAACTGAAGAGAAAGCACGCATGGTTCTTCGCTGGCCTTCCAACGTGTTGGCAACAGCGAAAGAAGTGCTGCGATTGGTTCATGCCTTCGGGACTCTCGGCAGTCGATGCCGCAATGGTTGGGGCTCGATTGCGTTCGGATGTCATGAGAACACGACATTCGACCAAATTCGAGGACTCGCTGCGAGCCACGCCCGCCCGTTGGAGGAATGCCTTTCACTCGACTGGCCTCATGCCTTCGGCACAGATGGCAGGGGCCCTCTGGTCTGGCGAACCCGCAAGGCCCATTCGAATTGGCAGTCGGCGATGCGGGAACTCGCAGAGATCAAGATCGCGTTCCGAACGGCCTTGCCATGGAGACACAACCGCGGCAACGGAGGCCCCGTCGACGAGCGCCACATTCTCGCATATCCCGTCACGAATCACCGAATTGATCACCTTGTCCAGGAACGACTTGCAAATCAGCTCCGCTTCAAGGTTATTAGATACAAAAATGAATTCTGGGGTATTGCCTATCATCTTCCTCACAAGATTCCTGACGAATCCAGATCATCGTTGCGCACGAAATATCATCTTCATGATCGACATGGGATACTAGGAAACGAACTTGGCATATGGCGCAGAGTCCACAGCATTCTTGACAATATGATGCAGAGATGATGAAGAAAAATCCGGTCGGGAGATCATGATGGACCCGAAAGTGCCCTCCGTCAAACTCCTCGCCCGGATCCACGATCCGGCCGAGAAGCTCCTGATCCTCTTCGATCGAGCCCACGAAAGGGGCACCGTGGCGGCGCTCAGACGGAACCTCTTCGGCGACAGGGTTCCGTCGGAGATCGAGCGGATCGCGAGGACCGCCGACCACTGGGCGGCCGCCGCCGACCGCCCGCAGTGGCCGAAGGATCGACGCGTGGACGCGATCCGGTTCACGAAGAAGCCGGAGCTCGTCCACCCCCTGTCGGGTGAACGGTGCGGCTTCGACTCCGAGCTCCGCTGCGATCTGGACCAGGTGGAGGCCTCTTCGCTGGCCCACGCGTCGCGTCTGATCCGAAAGTCCAACGGTGAGGTGGATTTCGGCGCGACCGCCCTCGCCTTCTGGCGCTGGCTTCCCGAAGCGGCTCTCCTCGACGAGGAGGCGCGCACGCAACTCGGCCAACTCTGGACCCTGCTCCCCGCCGACTCGCGGGTGCCCGATCACACCATCTGGGCCCATCTCGACCTCACGGCGGCCCTTGCCAGCGCCATGGCGGCCGATCCGGACGGCCGGGTCGGGCTGCTGCTGGTGAGCATCGGCCCCGTGCAGGAATTCATCGCCACCGCACGCAGCATCTCCGACCTGTGGGCGGGCTCGCATCTCCTCTCCACCCTCACCTTCGAGGGCATGAAGGTCGTCCTCGAGCGGCTGGGGCCGGAACAGATCGTCTTCCCCTTCCTGCGCGGCCTTCCCGTGGTCGACTACTGGCTGGAGACCGAACGCGGGCTTCCACAGCCAGACGGTATGGACGGGAAGGGTCCGTCCTGGCGGCAGGATCGAACGGACAGCAATCCGCTGTTCGTGGCCGCCTTCCCGAACCGGTTCCTCGCCCTGGTCCCCCACGGTCAGGGGCGGGAGCTGGCCGAGAAGAGCGCGTGCCGCATGCGTGCGTGGCTCAAGGGTGCGGCACGGCGGATGCTCGGGCGTCTGTCCGAGAAACTCGGCACGCCGTTCACGGAGGATGCGCCGCTGCACGAGCAGATTCGCCGCCAGTTCGAAGGCTTCCCGGAGGTCTACTGGTCCCTGGTTCCGCTCGGCTCGTCCGGAGAAGGTGTCGATGCCGCCGCGGAACGCCTGCAGCGGCTCCTCGCCCGCTTCCATCCCGCCGACGGATCCGCGCCCGGCTTCTTCGGAAGCCGGGCATGGCAACTGCTTCGGTCCGGCCATCGCGACCCCGACGCCTTCTTCCCGCCGAACACGGGAATCCTCTATCCGGCGGCCTACGATCTGGTGGAACGGGCGCACGCGGCGGCCAAGACGCTCCGTCCGTTCGTCCAGCACGAGGAGGCGGGGTATCGCTGCAGCCTCTGCGGCGAGCGGGAATGGCTCACGCTCGATCCCGGCCAGCTCGGTTTGCCCCCGGGACAGCGTCGGGACACGCTGTGGACCCGGATCGCCGAGAAGCGATCGTCCTGGGCCCGCAAGGGCGAACACCTCTGTGCCCCGTGTGCCCTCAAGCGTCTGTGGCCGGACCTGTGGGCGGAGGAGCTGCGAAGCAATGTTCCAAAGCTGGAGGAGCTCCAACGCTACGTCGTCTCCACCCACACCATGGCGGCGGCCCGGGATCTGGAGCACCTGGCCGAGCTCTCCGAGGGCGAGGCGCAGGAACTCCTCAAGGGCCTCGAGAGCGGTGACGTGCCCCCGCTCCCGCCCAGGCTGGCCTTTCTGCGCGCCAGGCCGGCCGCCCGGGTGCTGGCAGCCCTCGAGACCCTGCGCGAGCGGGCAGAAGGCGACGACGAAGATGCCCGGAACGCGTCGGAACGGCTGGCACGGCTGGAAGGCGAGTTGCGCCGGGAGAAGTCCCTCGGCCGCCGTCCCGAGACCTACTACGCCGTGCTGCTGATGGACGGCGACCGTATGGGCGCCTGGCTCG
>JALSIN010000186.1 GCA_026989935.1 Polyangiaceae bacterium
AAAGATGCCACGGCCGCGGCGGCGTGTCGGACTTGCCGTGGCCGCGGTAATAGAGGAAGACCACGGGGGTTTCGCGGCGAAACAGTGGAATGATGCGGCGAAACGCCCACCCGGCGCAGCCGATCCCGTCGAGGATCAACAGGGGGGGCGCCGTGGATGGGCCTGCGCGGTCCGCCGGGAGGAAGACGTCGGCGGCGACCTCGGCGCCGTCGGGGCGCGCGACGCGGATCGTGCGGTCCGGCCCGAGCCCGGCCAGGCTACTCGGTTCGCCCACGCTCGTCGTCCGCGTCGTCCTCGATGTCGTTGACGCTCGGGTACTTCATGATCTCCTTGCGCGCGATCTTCCAGGCCTTTTGAACGATCCAGGAGAGCGATCGGTCCTGCCGGGCGGCTTCCTCTTGGATTTCCCGCAGCATCTGCTCGGGAAAATAGAGGCTCTGCTTGCGCTTGTCGGACGTGGCCATGGCGATCTCTCCGGCGACGAGGGGGGCTTCGAGGGTAGGACGATGTGGGATGGCCGGTCAAGGCGCCAAAGGCGGTGAGGACCGGTCTGGGCCGTCGAATTCGCGGGCTCGCGCCCGGGTTGGAGCGCCCGTTTACGTGCGAGGCGTTCGGGGCTAGTCTCGCGCGCCCGTCGGCGGCCCCGCCTCGGCTCGCTCGGGCCCCGTCCCAACTCGACACGGAGAGACACCATGGCACTTTCGAAGGCCCAACTCGAGGAGTTTCGCGAGATCCTCATGAAGAAGCGCGAACACCTCGTCGAAGAAGCCAAGCGTACGCTCAAGACGGAAATGGTCATCGACGAGGCCGAGCGCATGGACGAGGTGGACCAGGCTTCGAGCGAGTACATGCAGCAGTTCGCCTTTCGGCTGCGCGGGCGGGAGCGCTACCTCATGGAGAAGATCGACTACGCGCTGCGCAAGATCGACGATGGGACGTATGGCCTGTGCGAGGAGTGTGAGGAGCCGATCAGCATCAAGCGCCTGCGAGCACGGCCGGAGGCCCAGCTTTGCATCCAGTGCAAGGAGGCGCAGGAAAAAGAGGAGGCCACCTACGTCGAAGATTGAGGTTCGTGGTCGATACGCACGATTGAGGCGCCGTCGCAGTCGGTCCCCCGGTCGATCGCTGACAGCGCCGCCTCACATCGGGCGCGCACGCGGGCGGCGCACAGATAGCCCTTGTCCGTGATCTCCCCGGCCGCGGGGTCGGGGGCGCGGTGCAGCAGCGCCACGGCGACGACGCACCGGCTGGACCCGCCCGCTCGGCGGGCCAGGTCCCCGAGGGCCGCCTGCACCTGCCGAAGGACGTTGCGGGCTGGGGCGCCGCCGGCGGCGAGGGCCGCGCGGGTCGCCGGCGCCGGGAAGACGATGGCGGACAGGAAGGGTGCGTTTGGTGCGGCGAGGACGATGCCGGCGGCGTGGGGGCGCAGGGCGTCGTGCAGGGCCGCGCGCACCGAGGCGACCGGCACGAACGTCCCCGTGCCGAGCTTGAAGTTCTCCGCCAGGCGACCGGACAGCGCGATCCCGGCCGTCGGGTCGTCGTCGTCGCACAGTCGTCCCTCGTCGCCGGTGTGGAGCCAGCCGTCGCCGTCGGTCACGGGGCGGCGGGTGCCCGTGGCGTCGCGGTAGGCCGGGGCGACGGCGGGGCTTTGGACCCACAGCTCGACGCCCTGGGGCCGGCGGGCCAGGCGCACCCGGGCGCCGGGGGCCGGCACGCCCACGCACGCCGGCGACGTCGTGCGCCGCGCCAGGCATCGTGGGACGGCGGTGACGAGCGGCCCCGTCTCCGTGGCGCCGTAGCCGCAGGAGACGAAGGCCCCCGCCGGGCCGAAGCGCGCGACGATCCGGGTGAGGCGCCCGTGGGTGTCGGGGGTCAGCGCGGCCCCAGCGAAGAAGACGACTCGCGCCCGGGCCAGGCACCGGCGCGCGAGGTCCGGGCGCCGCTGCCAGACCTCGACGAGGCGATCGTACACCCGCGGCACGTCGAAGACGGCGGTCGGCGCGAAGGCGGCCAGGCGCGCCAGGCGGCGTTCGCACGCCGGGTCGGGTCCGGGCCCCTCGTCGATCACGAGCGTGCCGCCGTGGGCGAGGACCAGGTGCAGGTCGTGGTTGCCGCCGAAGGTGTGGCTCCACGGCAGCCAGTCCACGAGGACCGGCGGGGTCTCGACGAGCTCGGGCAGCACCGCCGCGAGCATGGCCTGGTTGACCGTGAGCATCCGGTGGGTCTGCTCGACCGCCTTGGGGGGGCCCGTCGATCCCGAGGTGAGCAGGAGCTTGGCGACGGTCTTTGGGGGGACCCGCGGCGGCGGAACCGGCTCGGCCGCCCGCGCGAGGTCCGCGAGCGACGCTTGCCCGGTCGTGGCCCCGCGGGCGGCGATCACCGGCGCGCCGAGCCGGGCGCCCAGGGCGCCGTCGCGCTCGCCGTGCTCGACGACGACCGCGCCGGGCCGCAGGGCGGCGAGCAGTTCGTCGCGGTCGGCGTCCGGGGCGCGCGCGAGCCTGGGCGCCACCGGGACCGCGGCGCGCCCCTCGACCATGCACGCGAGCATCACGCGAAGGTGCTCGATCCCCGGCGGCAGCGCGATCACGATCGGCCGGCCGGCCGGGCCCGCCACCCGCGAAAGCGCCGACGCGAGCCTTCGAGCCTCGCGTGCCGCGTCGCCGTAGCGCAGGATCGCATGGGGACGGTCGGGGGCGCCGGGCGCCGTCTCGACGACGAGCGGCCGATCGGGGGCCCGCGCCGCCCACTCGGACAGCCAGGCGTGCACGACGGGCGGCGAGGCCGGCGGCGGCGCCGTGTTCGCCAGGACGCGGTCGCCGTCCGCCTCGGAGAGCACCAAGGTCGCGTGGTCCACGGGCCCGAGGAGGATACCGCGCCTCGGTGGGGGGAGACCTACGGGCCCGCGGGCGGCGGGACGGGTCGGACTCGGCGCTCCGATCCCGCGGCGAGCGCGTGGAGCTTTGCCACCTGGTCCACGGTGCCGATGACGATGAGCGTCTCGCCGGGAGCGATCACGTGGTCGGCCGGGGGCGCGTGCACGGCGGTGCCGTCGGTCTGCTGGATCGCGATGACCAGCACCCCCGTGCGGTCGCGGATCCCGGAGGCGGCCAGCGTGGTGCCGGCCAGGGGGCTTTCGGGCTGGACGGTGGCCTCCTCGATGCGAAGGCTCATGGAGGCGTGCAGCATGCGGTCGAGAAACTTCACCACCGTCGGCCGCACCAGCTCGGAGGCCAGCCGCATGCCGCCGATGAAGCTCGGTGAGACGACGGCGTCGGCGCCCGCCCGGCGAAGCTTCGTCTCGGCCGCCTGGTCCACGGCCTTGGCGACGATCCGCAGGCGTGGGTTCGTCTGGCGCGCCGTGACCACGACGAACATGTTGGTCTTGTCGTCGTCGAGGGCGGCCACGAGCCCGCGCGCGCGCTCGATCCCGGCCTCGGCGAGGACGTCGTCCTCCGTGGCGTCGCCCGCCAGGGGCAAGGCGCCGGCCCGTACGACCTCCTGCAGGCGGCGCTCGTCCTGGTCGATGGCGACCACCGGGTACCCCACGGTGACCAGCTCGCGGGCGACGTGGCTGCCGGTGGTCCCGGCGCCGCAGACGACGTAGTGGTCGCGCAGGCCCTGCATCTTCTTGCGCAGCCTACGGTACTTTCGGAGCTGAAAGAAGTCGCCTTCGAGGAAGAAGCTCGTCAGCGACGAGATCACCCACAGGTTCACCCCGGTGCCCGTGGCGATGACGATCATCGTCCAGGCGGTCGCCGCGGGGATCCGGTCCACCCCCAGCACGTCGGCGTAGCCCACGGTGGAGAGGGTGATCGCGACCATGTAGAGGCAGTCGAAGAACGACCAGTGTACGCCGTGGAGGTGGCCGATGACCATGTAGCCGGCGGTGGCCGCCAGCACCGACAGGCCGAACACGGACAGCGCGCGACGAAGCCGCACGCTGGCGTCCTTGGCCGTGCGCGGGCCCGGGTCGCCGGCGGGGGCCGGCCCGCCCGGCGAAAGCGGTGCCGGGGATTGCATGGAAGGCGCTCATCCTACGATCGGCGGGCCGGTGCTTGCACGGGCCACGGGGATCGTGTCAAAAGCGCACGTCGGCATGGCGCCCGTTCTCTTTACGATCCCCGGCCTCGGCTGGGAGGTGCAGGCCTACGGCTTCATGCTGGCGGCGGCCCTGGTGGCGGGGTGGTTTCTCGCTCTGCGGGCGGCGGCCCGGCGGGGGCTTGCGGTCGAGCCTCTCGGTACGAACTACGTGCTCGCGGCGGCCAGCGCCGTGTTCGCGGCGCGGGCCGGGTTTCTGCTGCAACACCCGGACCGTTTTTCGGGGGTGCGCGACCTGTTCGTCCTGGCCCCCGGGGGCCTTGCGCCGTTCTTCGGGGCGTTCGTGGGGCTCGCGGTGGCGGCGGTGCTGGCCGGCCGGCGCAAGATCCCCGTGCTGCGCTGGTTCGACTGTCTCGCGTCGCCCGCGATGCTCGGGGTGGTGCTCGAGCGCATCGGGGCCTTCCTGGCGGGCACCGGCTTCGGCCGCTACGTCGATCCGACCTTCCCCCTGGCGGTCCGCTACCCGCCCGACTCGCCCGCCTACCGCTACCATCGGGCGACGTTGGACATGCTGCTGCCGCAGGGTGCCCCCGCTTCGTTGCCCGTGCACCCCTCGCAGCTCTACGGGGCGGCGCTCGGGGCGCTGGGGGTGGTGCTCGCCTGGCGCCTCGGGCGCCGGACGCGGCCGGACGGCGAGTTGTTCCTGCTGGTCGCGATCTACTGGCTGCTCGCACGGGCCTTCGTGGAGGCGTGGTTTCGGGCCGATGCGCCACCAGGGGTGGTGGGGCCGCTGGCGCCGGGGCAGGTGGCCGCGGCCGTGCTCGTGCTCGCGCTGGCGGCGGTGCTCGTCGCGCGGCGGCGGGCGGCGAAGGGGTGAGCCGGGGTGAGCGCTCGGATCCCGGTCGTGCTCGTCCACGGCGCGCTGCGCAGCCGCGCCGGACTCCTGCCGACCGCAGGCTGGCTCGCCCGTAGGGGGTTTTCGCCGGTGCCCTTCGGGTATCGGACCCGCCGCGGCACCCTGGACCAGCACGCGGCGCGACTTCGGTGGCGGCTGGAGGCGGCGGGCCTGTGGCGGCCCGATCCGGCCGCCGTCGGGTTCTTGACCCACAGCATGGGGGCGCTGGTGGTGCGGGCGATGCTGCGCCGGGCGCACGAAGGCGGCGGCCTGCCCCGGCCGGTGCGCCTTGCGATGCTCTCGCCCCCGAACCGGGGCGCCAGCCTCGCCCGTCGCTTCGAGCGCTCGTGGCTGGCCCGCGGGCTGTACGGCGACGCGCTGGACGAGCTGCACCCCCGCGTGGCGGGGGCGCTCGGACCGCTGCCGCCGGGGGCCGCGGGGCTCGTGCTGGCGGGCGGCGCCGGCCACGACCGGGGGCACAATCCGCTGCTCGACGGCGACGACGACGGGGTCGTGGCCGTCTCGGACATGGGGCTCGCCGGAACCCCCCTGGTGTTGGTGGGGGGAACCCACGCCCTGTTGCAGTGGCGCCCGGCCGTGTTGCGGGTGGCGGCGGCCTTCCTGCGGACGGGGCGGGCGCCGCCGCCGGACGGTGCGGGCGCGGTGCCGGGGGGCGGACTTGAACCGCCGACCTAGGGGTTATGAATCCCTCGCTCTAACCAGCTGAGCTACCCCGGCGGGGAGCGGGAGCGTCGCAAGACGTGCGCGGGGCGTCAAGGGGGCCTGCAGGGCGCGCATGAGGAAACGCATTGACACCGTAGGCGGTCGTGGTAGTCCCCGGACAGCGCCGAGCGCCCCGGCGCCGCGCACCGTGCGTGCGCCACCTTCTGCTCGAAAGGGAACGCCATGGCTCGAAACGTCGTCATCGCCTCCGCCGCTCGAACCCCCATCGGGAGCTTCCTCGGCTCCCTGTCGTCCGTGCCCGCTCCCAAGCTCGGGGCGACGGCCATCGCGGCCGCCCTCGAGCGCGCGGGAATCGAGGGCGCGGACGTGGACGAGGTGCTCATGGGGTGCGTCCTGCCGGCGGGGGTGGGGCAGGCGCCGGCCCGCCAGGCGAGCCTCGGCGCCAAGATCCCCGATCACGTCGGCTGCGTGACGATCAACAAGGTGTGCGGTTCGGGCCTGAAGACCGTGATGATGGCGGCCACCGAGATCATGGCCGGCGAAGCGGACATCGTGGTCGCCGGCGGCATGGAGAGCATGTCGAACGCGCCCTACTACCTCAAGAAGGCGCGCGCGGGCTATCGCATGGGCCACGGGGAGCTGCTCGACGGGATGATCTTCGACGGCCTGTGGGACCCGTACCACGACCACCACATGGGGCACGCCGGGGAGCTTTGCGCCCGGGAATGCCAGATCGATCGGGAGCGCCAGGACGCCTACGCCGCGGAGAGCTACCGCCGTGCGATGGCGGCCATCGAGCAGGGGGCGTTCGACGAGGAGATCGTCCCGGTCGAGGTGCCCCAGCGCAAGGGCGACCCGGTCGTGGTACGCCGCGACGAGGAGCCGTTTCGCGGCAAGATCGACAAGCTCCCCAAGCTGCGGCCGGCCTTCCAGAAGGAGGGCTCGATCACGGCGGGCAATGCCTCGTCGATCAACGATGGGGCCGCGGCGGTGGTGGTCATGGCCGAGGAGGTGGCGAAGGCGCGGGGGATCGAGCCGCTCGCACGGATCACGGGCCAGGCTGGTGCGGCGCAGGCGCCCGAGTGGTTCACGACCGCGCCGGCCGTGTCGATCCAGCGGCTGCTCGACAAGACCGGGCGCTCGGTGGACGACGTGGACCTGTGGGAGGTCAACGAGGCCTTCGCCGTGGTGGCCCTCGTCAACCAGGACCGCCTCGGGATCCCGGGAGACCGCCTCAACGTCCGCGGCGGGGCGGTCTCCCTCGGCCATCCCATCGGGTGCTCCGGCACGCGCATCCTGGTGACCTTGTTGTACGCCATGAAGCAGCTCGACAAGCACGTGGGCGTGGCGTCGCTGTGCATCGGCGGCGGCGAAGCCGTGGCACTGATGGTCGAGCGTTGATCCGATCGCAGACGAGACGAACGAAACGGAGAACGACACGATGAGCGAGATCGAAACCATCGGTGTACTCGGCGCCGGTCAAATGGGCGGTGGGATCGCCCGGGTGGCGGCGGCGACCGGCTTTCGGGTGCTGCTGGCCGACCGGGACCAGGCGACCGCGGAGGCGGGCAAGGCGAAGATCGCCAAGGCGCTGGGACGTCTGGTCGAAAAGGGCAAGATCGACGACGGGGTGCGCAACGCGACGCTCGATCGGATCGAGCCGGTGACGGGGATCGAGGCGCTGTCGGTGGCGGACATGGCCATCGAGGCGGCCAGCGAGAACATCGACCTCAAGAAGACCCTGTTTCGGCGGCTGGACGAGGTGTTGCCCGCGGGGGCGCTGCTGGCGAGCAACACCTCGTCGATCAGTATCACGCTGCTGGGTGCGCAGACGAACCGCCCGGAGCGGGTGATCGGGATGCACTTCATGAACCCGGTGCCCGTGATGAAGCTCGTCGAGGTGATCCGAGGGCTGCCCACGAGCGACGAGACCTACGCGACGACGCTCTCCCTGGCGGAGAAGATGGGCAAGACGTGCATCACGTCCAAGGACTCGCCCGGGTTCATCGTCAACCGCATCTTGATCCCGCTGCTGAACGAGGCGTGCTTCGCCCTGCAGGAGGGGCTCGGGACGGCCGAGGACATCGACACCGGGGCGAAGCTGGGGCTCAACCACCCCATGGGCCCGCTCGAGCTGGCGGACCTCATCGGGCTGGACACGTGCCTGGCGATTGCCGACGTGCTGCACCGGGAGCTGGGCGACGACAAGTACCGGGCGGCCAACATCCTGCGGATGCACGTGGCCGCGGGTTGGCTCGGCCGCAAGACCGGGCGGGGGTTCTACGACTACCGGGGGCGGTGAGCGTGGCCGAGGAATTCGAGACCCTTCGGATCGAGGACCGCGGCGACGTGCGCGTGGTCGTGCTCGACCGCCCCAAGGTGCTCAACGCCATCGACGAGCAGGTGATCGACGAGCTTACGCGCTGCCTCGAACGGGCGGCCAGCTCGGGGCGGCGCGGGCTCGTGCTTGCGGGCGCGGGCAAGGCGTTCGCGGCCGGGGCGGACATCGCGGCCATGGCGGACATGACGCCGGAGCAGGCGCTTCGCTTCGCGGAGAAGGGCCACGCGGTCGGCGAGATGCTGGCGCGGATCCCGATGTGCACCATCGCGGCCGTGGGTGGTTTCGCGCTGGGCGGCGGTTGTGAACTGGCGCTCGCGTGCGACTTCATCGTCGCCTCGACGAAGGCGAAGTTCGGCCAGCCCGAGGTCAAGCTCGGGGTGATCCCGGGCTTCGGCGGGACGCAACGGCTCGCACGGCGCGTGGGGCTCGCTCATGCGCTCGAGCTGTGCATGACGGGGGCGATCATCGACGCCGCCCGGGCCGCGGAGATCGGCCTGGTCAACCGCGTGGTGGAGCCGGATGTGTTGCTGGAGACGGCGGTGGCGACGGCCCAGGCGATCGCCGAGCAGGGGCCCGTGGCCGTCGCCCGCGTCAAGGACGTGCTCCATCGCGGGGTGGACTTGCCCCTGGACGAGGCCAACCGCCTCGAACGCGAGGCCTTCGCCGCGTTGTTCGACACCGCCGACCAAAAAGAGGGGATGCGCGCCTTCCTGGACAAGCGCTCGCCCCGATTCACCGGAAAGTGACCTGCCATGGACTTTCAGCTCACGGAAGAACAAGAAGCCCTCGTGCGGATGGTCCGCGAGTTCGCGGAGCGCGAGGTGCGGCCCGTCGCGGCCGAAAACGATCGCAAGGCTCGCTTCCCGGCGGACCTGGTGCGCAGGATGGGCGAACTGGGCCTGATGGGCATCGAAGTGGACGTCGAGTACGGCGGCAGCGGGCTCGACCCGGTCTCCTACGTGCTGGCCATGGAGGAGGTATCGGCCGCCTGCGCTTCGACGGGCGTCATCATGAGCGTCAACAACTCGCTGGTGTGCGATCCGCTGGTCAAGTTCGCGACGCCAGAACAGAAGGCGCGCTTCCTGGCCCCGCTCGCCAGCGGGGAGAAGCTCGGGTGCTTCATGCTGTCCGAGCCCGAAGCGGGCACGGACGCGGCCGCCCAGCGCACCACGGCCGTGCGGGACGGGGACCACTACGTCGTCAACGGCACGAAGAACTGGATCACGAACGGTCCCCAGGCGGACGTGGGGATCCTGTTTACGATGACCGATCGGTCGAAGGGGCACAAGGGGATCACCGCCTTCATCGTGGACATGCACGCACCGGGCGTGCGCCGGGGTCCGAAGGACGACAAACTCGGGATCCGCGCGAGCCACACGTGCCAGATCTTCTTCGAGGACCACCGCGTGCCGGTCTCGCAGCGCCTCGGGAGCGAGGGGGAGGGCTTCAAGGTGGCCATGGCCACGCTCGACTGCGGGCGCATCGGGATCGCGGCGCAGGCGCTCGGGATCGCCCGGGCGGCGTTCGAGGCGGCGGCATCCTATGCGTGCGACCGCAAGACCTTCGGCAAGCCCATCATCGAGCACCAGGCGGTGGCGTTCATGCTCGCCGACATGGAGACGCAGATCGAGGCCGCGCGGCTATTGACCCTGCGGGCGGCGCTCGAAAAGGCCGCGGGCGTGCGCCACACCAAGGCCTCGTCCATGGCCAAGCTGATGGCGTCCGAGGTGGCCAATCGCGTGGCGAAGAACGCCGTTCAAATCCATGGCGGAAACGGGTACGTTACGGAGTATCCGGTCGAGCGCTACTATCGCGACGCCAAGATCACGGAGATCTACGAGGGCACGAGCGAGGTGCAGCGGATCGTCATCGCCGCCAACCTCCTGCGCGCCTGACTCGAATCGAACGCCGAACCCGGGAGGTCACCGCCCCATGTCACGCAACGCCGCCATCTTCGCCCTCCTCGGCCCCCTCGCCGCCGGGGCCTGCAAGCCGAAGCTCGGAGACGACAAGACGAACGTCGCCGCCGACTTCGAGGACACGAAGTACGCCGAGGACATCGTGACCGCCAAGGAGTACGAGGAGCACGAGGACCAGGGCCAGGGGGTCAGTCCGAAGACGATCACGGCGATCGATCATGCGATCAAGAACGTCTACGAGCGGGACTTCGAACGTTGCCTGGAGGAGGAGATGGACCGCCAGGAGACCCGCTTCATGCGCGCCGTGTACACCATCGAGTTCGACATCGGGACGGACGGGAAGGTCAAAGCGGCCAAGATCCTCGAACTCCAGGCCCGCAAACAGGATGCCAAGGGCGCCGACCTCGGGGCGGTGCCGACGGAGCAACTCGCAAAGTGCATCCACGACGCGGTCCTGACCTGGGAGTTCGACGACAAGCCGGAGGTGGAGTTTCGGCACACCTACCGGGGACAGGCCGGCGAAGCCTTCTAGGCACGGGAATGGATCTTTCGTTCTCGCCGGCCCAGACCGCAGCGCGGGAGACCGCCGCCCGGATCGCCCAGCAGGTCCTCGCGCCTGCGGCCGAGGACCTCGACCGGACGGGACGGTTTCCGCGGGACGCGCTTGCGGCCATCGCCAAGGTCGGCCTGCTCGGCGTGAACGTTCCGCGGGCCCTCGGCGGCCTCGAGGCGGGGGTGGTCGCCTACAGCCTCGTGGTCACGGAGCTTGCGAAGGCGTGCGCAGCGACGACGGTGGCGGTGTGCGTCAGCAACATGGTCGCCGAGGTGATCGCTTCCTTCGGGACGGAGCAGCAGGTGCGCACCCACGTGCCCAGGCTGGTGTCCGGGGCGTACACGGTGGGAGCGTTCGCCCTGTCCGAGCCGGGGGCGGGCAGTGACCCGGGGAGCATGCGCACCCAGGCCCGCTGGGATGGGTCCGGCTGGGTGATCGACGGCACGAAGGCGTGGATCACCAGCGGCACGGACGCGGGCTTGTTCGTGGTGTGGGCGCGCACCCGCCCCGGCCAGGGGACCCGGGGGATCTCCTGCTTCCTGGTGCCGGCGCAGACGCCCGGCCTGACCGTGGGGCGGCCCGAGCGCAAGATGGGGCTGCGGGGCAGCACCACCACGATGCTGTCCTTCGACGGTTGCCGGGTGCCCCAGGAGGCCCTGCTGGGCGAGGAGGGGAAGGGGTTTCGGGTGGCCATGATGGCCCTCGACGGAGGGCGGATCGGGATCGCCTCCCAGGCGCTCGGGATCGGGCTCGCGGCGCTCGAGGTGGCGACGGCCCACGCCCGCAAGCGGCGGCAGTTTGGGCGGCCCATCGCGGACTTCCAGACCGTGCAGTGGCGCCTGGCCGACATGGCCACGAACCTGGAGGCGGCGCGCCTGTTGGCCCTGCAGGCGGCCTCCCGCAAGGAGGCGGGGCTATCGTTTACGCGGGAGGCGTCCATGGCCAAACTGTTCGCGTCGGAGCGGGCCGTCGAGGCGTGCAACCTGGCGCTCGACGTGTTGGGGGCGCGTGGGTATCGCCGGGACGGCGGGCCGGTGGAGCGATACTTCCGGGACGTGCGGGTGACGACGATCTACGAGGGGACCAGCGAGGTCCAGCGCATCGTCTTGTCGCGCCAGATCGCGCGCCGGTTCGGAGGGGGGGCATGAACTTCCACCTTTCCGAGGAAGACCGGCTGCTCGTCGAGGGCGTGCGGGAATTTTGTGAGCGCGAGATCGTGCCGCACGCGGCCGCGTGGGACGAGCAGGGCGCGATGCCGGCCGACCTGCCGCGGCGCTTGGCGGAACTCGGCCTGCTGGGGCTCGAACTGCCCGAGGAGGTGGGTGGCGTGGGCCTTTCGGCCGTGGCGGGTGTCGCCGTGGTGGCGGAGCTGGGGCGTGCGTGCGCGGCGCTTTCGCTGTCGGTGTCGGCGCACAACACCCTGGTGGCGGGCTTCCTCCGGCGCGCGGGGGACCCCGCCCAACGCAGGGCCTTCCTTCCGGCGCTCGCCGAAGGCCGGATGCTCGGGGCGTTTGCGCTCAGCGAGGCGGGGGCGGGTACCGATGCCCGCTCCATCGAGACGGTGGCGCGCCGGGCTGCGGATGGGTTCGTTCTATCGGGACGGAAACAGACGATCACCCATGCCACGGTGGCGGGGCTGTACCTGGTGGTGGCGCGCCTGGAGCAGGCGGATGGGCCGCTGGCGGTCTTCGCGGTCGAGGCCGACCGGCCGGGGATCCACGCCGATCGGGTGGCCACCTTGGGCATGTGCGCCTGCGACGTGGGGGACGTCCTGTTCGACGGCGTGGCGCTGCCGAAGTCGGCGCTCGTCGGCGACCCGGCCGAGGCGTGGGAGCACCTCAAGGCCGTCCTCGATCGGGGCCGAATGAACGTTGCGGCGATGGCGACCGGGCTCGTCGAGGCGAGCTTCGTCGCGGCCCGCGACTATGCGCGACAGCGCCGGCAGTTCGGGCGGCCGATCGCGGACTACCAGGCGATCCAGTGGAAGCTGGCGGACATGGCGACGGCGCTGGAGGCGGCGCGCCTGCTCGTGTACCACGCCGCGTGGGCGCACGATCGCGGGGCGCGGACCCGGGAGGCGGCCGCGCGGGCCAAGGTCTTCGCGGCGGAGGCGGCGGTGCGCGCGGCGAACGACGCCATCCAGATCCACGGGGGCTACGGCTACACGCGGGAGTACCCGGTGGAGCGCTACCTGCGGGACGCGCGGCTGTGCGGCCTGGGGGAGGGGACGAACGACGCCATGCGGATCGTCCTGGGCCGCGGGATCGCGCGCCGCTTCGGGGCCGCGTGATGCGCGGGCGACCTGGTTCGCGTGCGAGCGGACGCCGGGGGCGGGCCGCGATCGCGCTGGCGGCGCTGGCGGCGCTCGTGGCCGTGGTCGTGGCGGATCCGGCGGCGCTGAGTGTTTCCGCCCTGGTGCTCGATGCACTCGCGGCGCTGGTGGCGTTCGTGCTGCTGTGGGCGGTGTTCGGGATCGTCGCAGGGCTTTCGTGTCTGGCCCAGCTCGCGTTCGTGGTGTGGGCAATCGGCCTTTCGTGCACGTTGCGTACGGCGGCCGACCCGGAGAGTCGGCTCTGGGGGACGGTTGCCGTGGGGGCGTTCGGTTCGTCGCTCGTGGCGAGCCGCCTGCTGCGGCGGCGTGCGCGCCGGTCGTTTCATGGAGAGCGGGGCAGCATGCCCCGAGTCATCGACACCCACGCGGTCGAACACGACGGAGCCGACCGCGGCCGGGCACCGTGACGCCCAGCGCAGCCCGGTCGGCCGCCGCGGAAGCCGGCCCGCGTGTCCCGCGCACGACCTTCGGGCGTGTGGGGTGCGCTCATCGCGCGGGGGCCGTGGGCCCGTGGGCCCGTGCACGACCTTCGGGCGTGTGGGGGTGGGGGCGCACGACCTTCGGGCGTGTGTGGGGCGCTAATCGCGCGTAGCCGGTACACGACCTTCGGGTGTGTCGGGGGCGTGCATTGCGCGGTGTGGGGCGGGGGCGGCGACGAGAGGGGAGGTGCGCAAAGGGCGTTTTCGGTAATTCCGGCCTGTGGGCCGGTTGTTCGTGCTCGTGATGTGCGTTTCATGCGCAGGCTTGTCGTGGGGCGGACCGATGCTATCAACCGCCCGCCGTGCTCCCCTGGCTCGCACCGCGCAGGCTCTGGCGGCTCCTACGCCGCCGACCCCTCGGCGTCTGGCTGCGGCGGAAGGCTCGCTGGGTCTTCGCCGGCGCCCTCCTCGGCGCGGTGCCATCGTGCGCCGATGGGGCCGCCGACCACCCGGGGCAGGCTCGCGGGGCTGCCCACCCGGTTCGCCAGGGGACGCTCGTGCACCGGCTGGACGACCTGCGGCGGCGCATCGAGGCCCTGCCGGCGCTCGTGCACCGCGAGACCGGGCGGGGGACGGCGGTACCGTACCGGTGCGAGACCTTCCACGTGGAGGTGGACGACCGGGGGCGCCGGCGGTACCGGCGGCATCGCCGGCGGTGGACGCGGCGGGATCAGGTGCGGTACCGGCGGCTGCTCGCTCTCGTGGCGCGCGAGATGGGCGCGGACCCGCGGTTGTTCCAGCTCTGGGCGCTCCGCGAGAGCAGCTACCGCCCCGACGCCGTCCACGTCCTCGACCCCGATCGATCGGCCAGCCGGCGCGCCTGGGAAAGGATGCGCTACACGCGCGCGCGCGAGGTGATGCTGGAGCGGGCCATGGCGCGGGCGCGCCGGGGCGCCAGAGCGTACTACGAGGCGCGATCAGCGCTTTCCCGGATTCGCACGTTCCGGGACAACCCGACCTACGAGGACGTGGTGGAGATCCCCGTGCGCTTTCCGGACGGCCGCACGGCGAAGGAACGCGTGATGCGCTGGCATCTCGGGTACGGGCCGTTCGGCATGAACCCGGTGTATTTCCTGCCGGTGTGGGACGCAACGGCGCCGCCGTGGGTCTTTTGCGACGCGGACGGGCTCGCGGCCGCCGTGACGGCCGTGTGGTCGGCCCGTCGTGCTGCGGCCGAGTGCCGGGCGCTGGGGTACGAGCCCACGTACGAGGTGGTCAACCGCCGTTTCAGCGGCGGCCGGTGCACCCCGCGCCCGGCGCTGGATGCGGCGTTTCGGCGGCGGGCCCGGGTCCGGGGGCTCGACCCGGACGCGCCCGCGCGCCTCGGCCGGCGGTTCCCGCGAAGCACGACGGACCGCCTCGCCTTGTTGCGCGATCTCTACGAAAAGGCGCGCGCCCGCGATCTCCTGTCTCCGTATGCGCGGTCGGAGGTGCCGTGGTTCCTGCGCGCACCTGGACCCGCGGCACGCACGCCGGCTCCCGAGGTGCCTGCCGCCGGTCTTCGGACATCGGCCTTGCCGCCGGCCGGGGACTCTGCCATGGTCCGGGCCGCCGGAGCCGCACCATGAAGGACCTGCTTCCACCCTGGGGTTGGGCGATCTTCGCCGTCTTGTTCGCCGCCACCGGCGCGCTGTACCTGGCGCTCGGAAAGAGCCTCGTCGAGGACACCTGCACCACACAGCGGCAGTACTGCAAGACGCAAAACCACGCCTTCGAGTAGGGGGCCGCTCGCCTCGGTCGGGCGGCTGTGCCACGATCGGTGCCGTGCCGTTCCCGGTCTCGAACTCGTGGGGCCGCGGCGCGCTCGTGCTCGCCGCGCTGGGGGTGGCCTGCGCCCCACGGGACGAGGCGCGCCCCCCCGGGAGCGAGGCACGGGAATCACGTCCTGCGGCCGTTCTGGATGAACCCGTCGCCGCGGCCCCGGGCCCCGCGTGGGATCGCGCGCTCGCGCGGGTACAGGCCGACCACGGTGTGACGCCGGCGCCGCCGGCCCCCCCGAACGTCTGGCTCCGGCGCGCGAGCCTCGTCCTCGCCGGGCGCGTCCCGACGCCCCGGGAGCTTCGGGCGTTCGTCGCGCGAACCGATCGCGCCGCGCGGGAGGAGGCGGTGACGCGCCTGCTGGCCGACCCCGGGTTTCCCCGCACGTGGGGGCGCATCTACGCCTCGTGGTTCGTGCGCAGCACCCACCTGCGCCGGCCGGGTTTTCGCACGGTCGTCGAACCCTACTACCGCGAGGCCACGGCGCGGTCGTACGCCGAGGTCGCCCGCGAACTCATCGCGGCCCGCGGAGCCGTCGTCGAGGTGCCGGCGGCGACCTTCCTCGCCTCCCAGCGTCCAGGCCGGACCTACGAGGAAGTCGCCGCGATCACGCTCGACCTGTTCGTCGGCAAGGATGCCTATTACTGCGCCCAGTGCCACGATCACCCGGACGATCCATCCGTGCGGCAGGAGGACCTGTGGCACGTGGCGGCCTATTTCGCGCGGACCCGGGTGCCCCGCCGGATGGTGCAGGGGCGCCCGAACGTGTTGGAAGTGCGGGATCGGGCCCGCGGGGAGCTGCGCCGGCCCGAAGTGCCGCGCGAGAAGGCGCGAGTGATCGAACCGCGCTACCTCGACGGCCGATCGTGGCTGGCCGGCGGCGACGCCTCGCGCCGTGAAGCCCTCGCTGAGGCCATCGTCGCGGACCCGGCCTTCGCCGAGGCGTTCGTCGCCCGCGCCTTTGCCGAGGTCTTTGGTGCGAAACCGCATCCTGCGCTGGCACCGTTCGTTCGAGCGCTGGCGGAGCAGACGCGCCGGGACGGTTACGATCTTCGGCTGCTGCTGCGGGCGCTCGTATTGTCCGATGCGTTCGCGCGCGACGTCGCCGGCGGCGCGGACGGAGACCTGCCCGCCGTGGCCCTGCTCGCGCGCTTTCCGATCCGCCCCCTCCCGGCGGACGTGCGTCTCGACGCCCTGCTGCAGGTCACGAGCGCCGAGGCGAAGGTGCCGCACTTCCTCCCACTGGCCGAGCGGGCCATGCGGGTGGAGGGGGCGCGCCGGCGGTACCGGCACGTGTTCGACGATCCGGCGGCGGAGACCCTGGCGGGCACGATCCCCTTGCGCCTTTCCGAACTGCACGACCCGGTCGCCTTTCGGGCCACCCGCGCCCGGCCCGGAAGCCGTCTCGACGTGCTCGAACGCGCCTACCCGGACCCGCGCCGTCGCCTCGCGGCCCTGTTTGCCTGGGTCTTCGCCCGCTCGCCGACGCCCGACGAGACGACGGCCTTCCTCGACCGCTTGGCGGCCGCCGACGACCCGCGCGCTGCCTGGGAGGACCTCTTCCACGCCGCCGTCCTGTCCGCCGAGTTTTCGACCCTGCACTGAGGTCTACGATCCACGGCTCTCCTGGCCAGGCCGGCGATCGATCCGCGCCCGCTGCGTCGCGTGGCCTCGAAAGGGCCCCTGTTCCCGCGGCCAGGGGCTTGCGGACGCAGTGCCTCCGCGCCCGGGCTCGGGGCCCGTCGGATGCTCGGGGTCCGAGGCGAGAGCCTGTGGCATCGCCCACCACCGGACCCGGGGCGGCGCATCCGTGTCCACGCTGCGATCTCGCATCATCGACTCGTGCGCTCGCGTGGACGGGGGGGCGGGTGCCTGCCCCGTGCGAGGGATGCGCACCGGGGGTGGTTTGCCGGCCCGCAGTGGTGCGGTCATGATCTTGGGGACCGGGCGTGTCGATGAAGCCGCCTTCGCAAGACGCATCCGTGCCGGAGGAACTGCTCCCCCGGGGCGCGGTGCTACGCGGAGCGTGGGGCCGCATTCGGAGAACGGGAGGGGGCACGTGACGGACCCGGCTGGGGCACGGCGGCCGTGGTCGCTTTCGCGGCGGCGGTGGCTCGGCGGCGCGGTCGCCTTTTGGGCGGCGGGCGCGGGGGGACGTGTGCGCGCCGGGGGCCGGCCGGAGGTGCCCCGGCGGCCGGCCGAGCAGCGGCGGGCGGACGCGTGCGTGTTCGTGCTGCTGCGCGGCGGGGCGAGCCAGCTCGAAACCTTCGACCCGCGGCCCGAGCACCCGAACGGCGCCGGGGTTCCCGTGGTCGAGACGTCGGTCGCTGGCCTGCGCTACTGCGCGTGGCTGCCGGGGCTGGCGCGCCGGGCGAAGATGCTCGCCACGGTGCGGTCGCTGACGGGCGAGGAGGCGAACCACGAGCGCGCCCTGTCGATCCTGCGCACGGGGCACGCGGCGCGGGCGGGCCAGGTTGCACCCGGGCTCGGTGCGGCGCTGGCCGCCGGGTACGACGGGGTGCTCCCCGGGCACGTGGTCCTCGGGGGCGCCGGGCAGCCGGCCGGGCCGCTGGGGGCGGCGTTCGGGCCGTTTCGGATCCACGACCCCCGGCGCGGGGTGCCGGGGATCCGCCCTCCGCGTCGCTTCGGCGACGAACGCCGCCGGCGCGTGGTCGAGATGCGGCGGGTCCTGGACGAAGGCTTCGCGGCGCGCACGGGCGATTCGCGCCTGCGCGATCGGGCGGAGGTGATCGAGCGCACCGTGGCGCTGTTGGAGAGTCCGGCCCTCGATGTCTTCGAACTGGACCGCGAGCCCGACGCCCGGCGCCGCCGGTACGGCATGGACCGGTTCGGACAAAGTTGTCTGCTGGCGCGGCGCCTGGTGGAGGCCGGCGTGCCCTACGTCGAGGTCGAGCTGGGTGGGTACGACACCCACGAGGACCACCTCGCGCGGGCCGAGCCCCTTGCGCGGACGCTGGATCGGGGACTTTCGGCGTTGCTCGACGACCTCGCGGCGTCGGGCCGTCTGTCGCGCACGGTGGTGGTCGTCGCGGGGGAGTTTGGCCGTAGCCCCCGCATGAACCGCAGGGCCGGCCGCGATCATCACCCGGCGCTGTTCTCCGCCCTCGTGGCCGGCGGCGGGGTCCCGGCCGGTTCCGTCGTGGGGGCCGGCACCGCCGACGGCATGGCCGTGGACACGCGCCCGGTCACCGTCCCGGACCTGTTGCGCTCCGTGGCGACCCTGCTCGGTCTGCCTCCGGACCTCGAACTCCACACCGGCCGCGGCCGCCCCCTCGTCCTCCTCGGCGACGGCGCCTCGATCCCCGAACTGGTGGGCCCCCCGGCCGGAGCATAGCGCGGGCGCCGGCGCGCGGGCGCCCGCGGCCCTCGAAGGTTCTTCGGGGCGACCGGGTGGACTTCGGGCCGGGCTCGTGGTGGCGCAAGGCGTCCGTGACGCCCCCGCCCCCGTCCCGGTCCCCATCCCCGAACACGAAACCCCGAACGTTGGAGGTATCTCGATGCCCCGGCCGTCCGGTGGACCGGGCGGCAGAGGATCCCCCGGGCCTCCTGGGCTTTCGCGCGTCGCCCCGCGGGCCGGTTCTCGGCCGCCGGGGGTGGGTCGAGACGTCGGGCGGGGGAGGTCGGCCTGCGGATGGGCCCGCGGGGCGACGCGCTGCGCCCGCGGCCTTCCGGTTGAACCTGGGGGCCACGGTGCGCCTCGAGCCGGCCTCCTCGTGATGGCGGGCGGTGGAGGGTTCCCGCGGTGGTGCCCGGCGGAGGTGCCGTGGCGGTCGGTGGAGGGGGGGCTCGTGGGGGCAGCCGGGAAGGCGTGGCCTTTCGGTGGCACGAGGGGGCGTGGTCGCTGCGGTCGTCGGTTCGGTGTGTGGGGGGGACGCCGCCGTTCCGGGGAGCTTGAACGTCGGAAGCAACCATCCCGGCTCCGGACCGCACCGTCGGGGGCGCCATGGGGGTCACGGCACGTTGTGGGAGGTGACCGGCGGGCCGCCGGGGCAGCCGTCGGGGGGGAGGCCGTCCTCGCACCAGACGAACCAGTCGCACTCGGCTCCTTCGGTGTCGGGCGGATCGGGTTCGCACCCCGGGATCCGTTCCACGCACAGCTTGCCCGCCCACCACGTGCCCTGCTCGCCGGTGATCGGCTCGCCGGAGGACCGGTCCACACGGACTCGCTCGAACGGCCCACAGTCGCTGACACCCCGCCGAAAGCGCCAGGCGATCTCTTCTCGGATATCCTCTCTTCGCGGATCGGGCTGCTCCTCGGCGCGCACCACCCAAAACTCGTCCCGGCTATGCGGGATCGCCTCGATCTGGAACTGGTCGTCCACCGTTTCATGGCTCGTGGGAAAGTTCGCTTCTGCATAGAAGCCCGTGCCGTCCTCGCGGACGTAGATAAAAAATGCATAGGCTTCCTCCATCCATACGCCCACGTTGTTGCGGTCGGACTTGTAGCCGAGCATCCACGGCAGCAGCTCGGCCGGGGCGGCGGCCTCGGGGCCGCAGGCGGAAAGCAGGGCGATCAGCGCGAAGGCGCCGTGGCGGGCGCGTGGCAGGCTCCAAGCTGTCACGGCGCACCCCCTTCCGGCCCCACCCAGACGTACCGGGCCTCGGAGACCGCCCCGTCCTCCCCCAGCAAGAACAGCATGTAGTAGCCCGGCGGGGCCAGGGCGGCGGCCGTCCAGGGGCCGCCGTCCGCGGGGCCCAGCACCCGGTACGCCCCGGGCTGCCCCGCGACGGGCGCCACGTCGAGGGGCACCCGGCGCTGCCCCATGTCGAACCCGTGGGTCACGCTCCCCAGCCCCATCAGCACCGCCCCCGCCACCGGCACGCCGTTCGTCACGTACACGACGAGGTCCGACCCGTAGAACAGGTGCGGCGGTCCGTTGGTCATCCACCCCGAAGGGCCGAAGCCGAAGGTCGGCGCCACGGCGCCCGGCGGGCCGTACTGCGGCTCGAAGTACTCCACGCTGGACTGCTCGGCCAGGCCGCCCCGGTGCCCGCCGCCCGTGGACATGACCCGGCCGTCCGGCAGCAACAGCGCCACCGAGTGGTACATGCGCGCGGCCTCCTGCGGCGCCAGCTC
>JALSIN010000187.1 GCA_026989935.1 Polyangiaceae bacterium
GACGCAAGCGCATGGCACGCGTCATCCGCAGCGGGTTCGAGAGGATCGGGTGAGCAGCCCCGACGGCGAACACGCCCATCGCACCGGCGCGGCGGTGTCGGGACCGATGGCCCGAGGTACAACAGGCCACCTCCGCCCGCGAAGGTGCCAAGGCCCAGCGTGTTCGCCGCAAAGGCCGCGAGACCCTCTCCGGCGAGGAGGGCCCGAGCCGCTCCCATGTCGCCGATACCCGCCTGCGGCTCTTGGAGTCTTGGCTGGATACCGCCGGCATGTCGCGAAGTCGTGGCGGAAAGTTTGGCGCGCCCTGAGGGACTCGAACCCCCGACCCGCTGCTTAGAACGCAGCGCTAATCCACTTCTATCGGTTTCCGTCGGTTTCCGTTGGATCGCCCGATCCCTTGTGTTGGAAGGCTTATTCGTTCCCTTACATTTTCGTCCGTTTCCGCCCATTTCCATTCGCGTGACGACAAGGTGACGACAAGACTGCTGGCCTGTCGGACCACGTTCCTACGAACGTGCGGACCGGGTTCCTGCCGTCCGGGCGGTCGTCACCAGAGTACTGGGGCGGACACGTGCCGAACATCAGCAAGCGCTTCGTGGACACGGCCCCGCCCGGCCGGCACTACGACGACCGCCTGCCGGGCTTCGGCGTCTACGTCGGCAGGGCGCGCATTTCCTATTTCGTCGAATACCGAAGCGGCCGGGGGCGAAGCGGTCGGGTGCGCCGGTACACCTTCGCCCGCCACGGCGAGCCGGCGCCGGGTGCTACGACCTGGACGGCCGAGCGGGCCCCCGCCATCACCGCCCTGCAGCCACTCGTGGACGGCCGCGAGATTTGGGACGGCAATGCGGGCTGCGGCATGCCCTTCGAAGATGGAGATGCCGCATCAGTCCGGGTGCACGAGCGTCCCGCCACGCCGCCATCGCCTTCTGCGCGCGCCAGCGGTGGCGGCACCGCGAGGACCGGCGCAGCCGGGCCGGGATCAGGACGCTGCCGTTCGAGCGGCCGTTCGGTGGCCTCGTCGAGGTGCCGCGTCTTTCACGCGACCTCGCAGAGCGAGATGCCCATCAGATGAAGAAGGCGCGATCGGAAGGGGGCGGGGCCGTGTCCGCGCCCAGCTCCATCGGGTGGCGGCTCCGTGATATGGCGGGTGCTGCGATCCCACGTGCCGTCAGAAGCCGTAAGTTCCGCCCACGGCGCTCATGCGGAGGAAGCCACCGACGGACCCTTCGGGGTGCCGGTAGGTCCGAGGTGCGGATCGCCGTCGTTGCCTGGCCGGGGTTCGCTTCGATCAGCTCTGCGATTTCGTTTGCCCGACTCCGGCACGGATCCGGATGTTCCTTCCGGTGAAGCCGTTCGTGTAGACGGTCTCCAGGCCGACGAGCCCTTTCGCGGTTCGCTGCTCCGGCAGAGCGCGGAGCGGGCCCCGAACCCCGGTGCGTTCACTCGTGAAGGTCATCGGAATCCAACATGCGCTGGATGGTTGCCTCCAGGGGCCGAAGATGGTGGCACACGACGTCCCAGATGATCTCCGGGTCGACGCCGAAATAGCCGTGGATCACGAAGTCGCGCAGGCCGGCCATATTTCGCCAGGGAATCTCCGGATGCCGCTGCCGCAACTCTTCGGGAAGGTGCTTGACCGCTTCCCCGATGATCTCGAGGTTGCGCAGAACGGCGTCGAACGTCCGCTCGTCCTCGACGAACCGTTCGAAGGTCAGCGTCTCAGTCCAGCGCCGGATCTTGACGCAGGCATCACGGATATCCTCGAGCCTGAGCCTCGGGTCACGCGACACGGAGCGCCTCACGCTCGATCCGCTGCTTGAGGCGAGGCTTGAGGGCCCGATGTGTGACGAGATCCACGCGTCGGCCCAGCGTTTCCTCGAGCAGACGCCTGAGCTCCATGAAGCGGTCGAAACGGGCCGGCCCCTCGAACTCTACGAGAATATCGACGTCGCTTTCGGGACCACTCTCGCCGCGGGCGAAGGAACCGAACAGGGCGAGCGTACGAACGCCGAACCTGGAAAGCTCGGGGAAGAGCCGTCGCAATCGGAGCAACGCCTCTTCGCGTGTACACACCGGCTCGACCATGGCCTTCTTCCCGCTCTCTTCCTACCAATTATGGCGCGTCCCTCCACGCGACACCATCCCTTGCGAGCCCGCGCCCCGTCCGACCACAACGTCGCCGTCGTAGGGATGTCGTGACCAACCACAGGAGTAAGCCATGGCCTCCTTCCATCACGCGATGGGAGCCCATAGCCCGGGGAACGGCCAGATCCCCGAAAACCCCGCTCCTTACCCGGGATCTCGAGAACACGCGAGACGGCCGTTCGTGCAATCAACAACACGCCCGCTCGCCCTCCACACGGGGCCCGTACGCTTTCACATCCCGATCAGGCACGGACGCAGGCCGCGAAGGTGCGGACGCGAGGCCGTTCTTCCCCGCCGTCCGCGCCAACGCGTTGCGGGACAACGAGGTGGACGGTGTGGACCCAACGGACGCAAAACCCTCCTCACCTTCGGCTTCTGAAGGATGGATGCGGTGAGGGCGCTACCGCCGGCCGTGGGCATTTTCGCCCGCGGCCTTTCCCTGGGCGTCGTGCTCACCGTCGAAGGTGACCGACCCGCCTATGAGGGCTCGGCGTCAGCAGTCGCGGCGCTGCTGCCCGAGCTCTGCGCCCACCGTGAGGCCATCCTCGAGGCCCTGCACGACGAGGTCGCGCCGGCCCGGATGCTCGCCCACGCCGAGGGCGCGCTGCGGGCGCTTCCGGACGGTCGCGAGATCTGGCGCGGCGAAGCGGGCTGCGCGATGCCCGTTGAAGACGATGCCACACCGTGCGACGCAGCGGCTACACCCCGTGGGTCCTCCCTGGCCAATCCCCTGTGCGGCCCCGCACGGCGCGCGACCCTGCTAGCGCCAGGCGCCGGAGCGGGCGTGTGGGGTGGCCGGTGCGCCGAGGTGCGATGTGACCGACGGGGGCAGTGCTCTCTCCGGATTGCGGTAGTGGTCGATGTCGCAGTTCCATCTCGCCTAGCGCTGCCGCCCGCGGCCGCCGTCGTTGGGACCTGCCGTCGCCCGCACCAGAACAACACCGATCCCAGACCGGGGACTCAAGCACCCCACCTCTAGCAGGGTGACGACAAGGGCGTTGGGCTGTGATCCGAGGAGTCGGCCAAGTCCTTGAAAACCGTGGCGCGCCCTGAGGG
>JALSIN010000188.1 GCA_026989935.1 Polyangiaceae bacterium
GGTGCGGGGGGCGGTACGGCGGCCGACGTCGTGGGAACCAAGGTGGCGCCGGAGACGGCGGCCGTGCGCGTGGTGGGAGCGGCACGGTCGGCGGGCGGCACGGCGTCGCCGCCCGTGGGGACGATGGTGGCACCCGAGGCGGCCGCCGGGCGCGGGACGACGCCGGGTTCGGGGGGGGGCGCCGGGTTCCCTGCGGTCCGGGCGGCCAGGGCGTCGCGGACCACCGCGGCGCTGGCCTTGATCCGTTCCATCCGCCGGGCGACGTCCTCGAGCGAGGTCGCCCCGCCGTCCCCGGTGGGGTCGGGGACGCGGGCCAGGTCGGGGCCCACGCCCAGGAGCGTCCCCGACCGGGCGGAGCGGTCGGCCCGGGCCGCCGGCGCCGGGCCCTCGTGCGCGGCGGGTTGCTCGGAGCGTGCGGCCGGCTCGCCGGTGTCCGGCGCCGGGGCCGAGGCGGCGGTCGCCTCGGCGGCGGCCCCCCACGACGGGGCCGACCAGGGGCGTGCGGGTTCGGACGTGCGCGGTTCGTCGGGCGCCGTCTCGCCGGTCGAGGCGGCCGCACCTTCGTCGCTCCATGGGGGGCGCTTCGATGGGTCGAGCCACTCCCCGCAGTACCGACACTTGATCGCTGCGTCCTGGATCGACTCGGCGCAAAAGGGACAGGTTTTCACGACCGCCGACGGTAGCACAATCCGCCGGGGCGGCCCCCCGAGGTGTCGCACGGTCGTCTCGGCGGCGGCCCGGTGCCGGGGGCGGGGTGCGGCCGGGCCGCACGTCGGCGCGCCCGGGCGTCGGCCGGCCACGGGGCCGCCGCCGGGCTGCTAGAACGGGGCCGCCATGACGCCGATCCACCGCGATCGCACCCCCGCGGACGCAACGGATGCGGGCGGCGACTGGGTGTCGCGGTTCGCCGCGCCCCCGCCGCGGCTGCGGCTCGCGAAGCTGCCCACGCCCGTCGAGCGCCTGCCCGTCCTCGATGCCCCAGGCCGTCCCGTGTACGTCAAGCGCGACGACGCGTCGAGCGAGGCCTACGGCGGGGGCAAGGTGCGCAAGCTCGAGTTCGTGCTGGCGCGCCACCCGACGGGCCCCTGCGTCTCGGTGGGGGCGGTCGGCAGCCACCACCTGCTCGCCCTGGCCGTGTTCCTGGCCAGGTCCGGCCGAAAGCTGCATAGCTGGACGTTCGTGCAGGAGCCGACGCCCCACGCCGTCCGCAACCTCGCGGCGCTCGTGTCGTTGCAGCCGCTCGTGTGGCACGTGCCGCGGCGCGTGCTGTTGCCGCTGGCGGCGCTGGACTACCGCTGGCTACGCCGTCCGCCGGCCCACGCCCAGTGGATCCCGGCGGGGGGCAGCAGCCCGGAGGGGTCGTTCGGGTTCTTCGTGGCGGCGCTCGAACTGGCCGAGCAGGTGCGTGCGGGGATGCTCGAAGCGCCGCGGACGGTGTACGTGACGGCCGGGACCGCGGGGACGGCCGCCGGCCTCGCCCTGGGGTTCGCGGCGGCGGGTCTTGCGGTGCACCTGCGCCTGGTGTCGGCGGTGGAGCGGCCGCTGTTCAACCGCTGGATGATGGCGCAGAAGGTCCAGGCGCTCGCCGCCTTCGTGCGGGGGTGCGCCCCGGGCGGCGACCTGGCGGACCTGGTGGCGCCCGGTGTGGTCTCGCGCCTGCGGGCGCGCGGCGTGCGGTGGTCCGTCGATCACGGCCAGGTGGGGCCGGGCTACGGGCGCACCACGCCCGCGGCACACGAGGCCGTGGCGGCAGGGACGGCGCACGACCTGCACCTGGAGACGACCTATACGGGCAAGTGCTTCGCCGCGATGCGGCGTGACCTGGCGGGGGCGGGCCGATTCACGCCGCCGCGAGGCCCGGTGCTGTTCTGGAACACGCACGGGGCCACGGACGTGCGCCGGTACATCGTGCCGGGCTGGCAGGACCGGCTGCCCGCGGGCCTTGCGCGCTGGGTCCGGCGGGTCGGCGGCGCCGATCTGGTACGCTGAGGACATGGACCGAGTCGGCCGAGTCGCCGCGTGCGCGCTGCTTGCCGCCGCGTGCGGGCGCAGCCCTCTGGCCGGGGGGGGCGCCGGGACCGCCGGGTCGGGCGCGGGGCCGACCACCTCGACCGGGCCGACGACCGCCGCGTCGAGCACGGGGGTGCTGAGCACGGGGGTGCTCGACACGGGGGTGGTGGACACCGGCTGCTCGCCGTTTTCTTGTCCCGCCGATCTCCCGCCGACCCCGCCGGACCTTCCACCGCCGCCGCCGTCGTGCCGGGACGCCATCGATTGCATGGTGGACTGCCTGGCCCAGGGCGATCTGGCCTGCGCGGGCGGCTGTACGGCGGGCCTTCCGCCCGAGGAGGCCCAGGCGCTGCTCGCCCTGCTCGGGTGCGCGACGGGGGTGTGCTTCGCCGACGGGGACTGCACGATCCCCGACCTCGGGCCGGATTGCTTCGCCTGCATCGGGATCAAGCTCATCGCCCCGGAGCCGACCGGCTGCGAGGCCGAGGCCGCGGCGTGCCAGTAGCCGCGCCGAGCGGGCGCTGCCCGCGCGTGCAACGGTCCAGGTCCCCGCGTCGTTGCCCCCTCGAACGGACCACCGCCTCCATGCCCACCCTCCGCACGTCCCATGGCTCGGCGCCCGCCCGCCCGATCGCGGCGGTGCTCGCGCCGGGGCCCCGTCACCTCGTGGGCGACGGCTTCGACGTGCGGACGGTCTTCTGGCCGGACCGCGACGCCCTCGCCTTCAGCCCCTTTCTGCTGCTGGACTTCGGCGCCCGGCGCACGTTCGGGCCGTCGTCCCGGCGCCGCGGCGTGGGGCCGCATCCCCACCGTGGTTTCGAGACCGTGACGTTCGTATACGAGGGGGCGGTGGAGCACCGGGACTCGGCCGGCGGCGGGGGCACGATCGGTCCGGGGGACGTGCAGTGGATGACGGCCGGGGCGGGCGTCGTGCACGAGGAGTTCCACGCGCGCGCCTATGCCGAGCGCGGTGGGCCGTTCGAGGTGATCCAGCTTTGGGTGAATCTGCCGGCCCGCGTCAAGCGCACGCCGCCGCGCTACCAGCCGATCCGCGACGGCGCGATTCCTCGCGCCCGTCTGGGGGCCGCGCAGGCGCGTGTGGTGGCCGGGACCGTGGCGAGGCGGACGGGCCCGGCGCGGACCCACACCCCCATGTGGGTCTTCGACGGACGTTTCGACCGGG
>JALSIN010000189.1 GCA_026989935.1 Polyangiaceae bacterium
CGAGTGCCGAACCGCCCCGGTCGGCCGATGACCCGCCCCCGGCCCCCGACGTGGACCGACCCGCCGCGCCCCCGTCACTCGAACACATTGGCCAAGAGATTCCAACGCACCCCGTCGAACTGCCTCCACACGACCACGGCGTTGCCCGACGGATCCATCGCAACACTCGGATACTGCGCGTCCCCGTCGTTCGTCTCGAGCAACTCCGGCTGCGACCCGTTCCAGCCGCTAACCGCATCGTAGCGGCGTGTATAGACACTCCGAGCCACTCCATCGTCCTGGACCCACACCACCACGGCGTCCCCCCCGTCGTCCATGGCGACGTCGCGGCCGTAAATCTCTCCGGTCCCGTCATCGATGAGGATCGCCGTCTGCCAGGCCTGCCCCTCCTCGTACCGGGCCGCCCAGACGTCTCCGACGGTCGCGCCCCCGTAGACCCCCCGCCAGACCACCGTCGCGTTCCCGAGAGGATCCATGGCGATCCGAGGCACGTCGGCATTCCCCGTGCTGTCCTTGAGCTGCACGGCCGTCCCCCAGCCGTTGCCCGGCACGTAACGGTTGGCCCACACCCTGACCTCCGCGGGCATCTGTCCGTCGGGCTGGATCCAGACGGCGATCGCGTTGCCCGCATCGTCCACGGCTACATCCGGAACGGATCCATGGCCGGTGTCGGCGTCGAATTCCACGATCCCCGACCACAGGTTGCCGTCGTAGTACCTCCCCAACATGTTCCATTCACCGCCCCCGTACCACCGCCACACGACCATCCGATCCCCGGACGGCCCCACGGCGACGCTCGGATAACTCGCCTCACTGTTCATGGTTTCGACCAGCGACTCTCCGTCCCAGCCGTTGCCCTTGCTGTACGTGTTTCCCGAAATGCTGCTGTAGATTCCGTCCGGGCGCGCCCACACCGCCATCGCGTCCCCGGATGCGTTCATGGCGATGCGCGCCCCCGATGTGGGCACCGTGGTGTCCTGTTGAATGGTCTCCGCAGCCTGCCAGCCCACCCCTTCGAGGTACCGGTTCGACAGCACGTTGTAGATCGGGTCGCTTTGCGCGGTGATCTGGTGCCAGACCGCGACCGCATCCCCCGCCGCGTCCATCCCCACCCGTGCTTCCCGAGCGTCTCCCGTGTCATCCATCTCGATGCGTTCCCCTCCCTCGAAGCCGACTCCTGCCACACGCCGATTGGCCCAGAGATCCAGGGTCGTCGCGCCCTGCTGATTCCACACCACGACCGCATTGCCCGCGCCGTCCATGGCCACGTCGGAGGTTGCCACGTCGTCGGCCTCATCGTCCACGACGACGACCCCGCGCCACATCCGTTCGTCCACGCACGCCCCAGCCTCGCAACTCCAGCTCCCGACCAGACCGCACGAAGCGTCACAACCGCCACAGTGCTCCGGGTCCGTTTCCGTGTCCACACAGGCCCCTCCGCAGTCCGTCTCTCCCATTCCACAGGAGAGCGCACACGACCCGCCGGAACAGACTTCCCCGTCTGCACAAGCGTTGCCGCAACTGCCACAGTTTTCGGGGTCGGTGTCGAGATCCACACACACCGCCCCGCACGCCACCAACGGAGCAGCACATCCTCCACCACTTGTCCCCGTGTCCGTACCGGTGTCCGTGCCACTCGTTGCACCCGCGCTCGATCCCATCGTCGCCGTGCCACTCGTTGCACCCGCGCTCGATCCCATCGTCGCCGTGCCACTCGTTACACCCGCGCTCGATCCCATCGTCGCCGTGCCCCCTCCGTCCACCAAAGGCGTGTCCTCAAAACAGCCTGAAGACAACAAAGCAATTGACAGGATTGCGCGGCGCATTTTCAAAGGCTGCCGGACTTGCATGCGGCTGTCAATCGATCCCCTCCGGATTCTGTGGAACACCACCCGTCGTCATGAAATGCTGGGTATCTTCGTGCTGCACGCTCTTGGGCCCTGCTCATTCCATATATTTGCACTATGACAACATCGTGCTGCTGCGTCGCCGGATCCGAGATCACGCCGGACGGTCGCGGTCAGCGGGTGTTCTTCGGCGGGCGGCGCACCTTCGCCGTGCGCAGGATTCCGGTGGCCCGGCGCAGGGTTTCGAGGCCCTCACCCGGAACGAGCGCGGCCCAGCGCGAGGCCGTGCCCCGGAAGGGGTCGGATGGGCATACAGCCGCATCGGGGGCGAAGCGCACCACGAGGCGGCCCCGGGTGAGTTCGACGGCCTCGGCACCGAGACGGCGCCCCAGCACCTGCCACCGGGACAGTTCCACGAAGGCCTGCGCCTCGGGCGGCAGGCGGCCGTACCGGTCCTCCATGGCCGCTTCGGCGGCCGCCACGTCCGCAAGGCTCGCCGCCTGCGCGAGGCGGCGGTAGGCGTCCAGGCGCAACACGGGATCGGGCAGGTACGTGTCGGGCAGGTAGGCCGGCACGTCGGCGCTCACCTCCGGCGCCTGCTCGTCGGGCAGCACGCGCCCTTCGAGCTCGGCGACGGCCCGCTCGATCATGCGGGCGTAGGCCTCGAAGCCGATGCGGGCGATGGCGCCGCTTTGCCGCGCACCGAGCAACTCGCCCGCACCCCGCAGCTCCAGATCCCGGCGGGCGAGCTCGAACCCCGCCCCCAGGTCCGCATGGTCCACGACGGCCGAAAGACGGGCCAGCGCCCCCCCGTCGAGGCCCGCCAGATTCGGCACCAGCAGGTAGGCCCGCGCCCGCACGTGGGAGCGCCCCACCCGACCGCGCAGTTGGTGCAGTTGCGCCATCCCGAAGCGGTCCGCGCCGGCCACCACGAGGGTGTTCGCCCGCGGGATGTCCAGGCCGTTTTCGGCGATCGTGGTGCACAGAAGCACCTCCACCCGCCCCTCGACGAAGTCCATCATGGCCGCCTCCAGGCGCCGGGCCGGCATCTTGCCGTGGGCCACCGCCACGCGGACCTCCGGGACGATCCGCCCCAGCCGCGCACGCCACGGCTCCAGGTCGAGGATCCTCGGCACCACGAAGAACACCTGCCCCCCCCGGCCGATCTCGTCGCCGATGGCGTCGGCCACCAGGCGATCGTCGGCCGCCGCGAGCACGGTCTCGACCGCCAGGCGGTCCGGGGGCGGCGTGGCGAGCAAGCTTACGTCCCGCAGCCCGGAAAGGGCCATGTGGAGCGTGCGCGGGATCGGGGTGGCCGACATCGAAAGCACGTCCACGTCGGCGCGCAGCCGCGCGAGACGCTCCTTGTGGCGCACCCCGAACCGCTGCTCCTCGTCGATGACGACCAGGCCCAACCTGGCGAAGCGCACGTCCTTTTGCAGCAGGCGGTGCGTGCCCACCACCACGTCCACCGTGCCCGCCCGCAGCCCCTCGACCACGGCCCGCCGCGCCTTCGCCGGCACGAAGCGGTGCAGCCCGGCCACCCGCAGACCGAAGGGTTCGAGGCGCTCGGCCAGCGTCCGTTCGTGCTGGCGGGCGAGCACCGTCGTCGGCGCCAGCAGGGCCGCCTGCCGGCCGGACGCGGCCACGCGGAAGATCGCGCGCAAGGCGACCTCCGTCTTGCCGAACCCGACGTCGCCGCACACGAGCCGGTCCATGGGCCGCGGGCCCGACAGGTCGGCATGGACGGCCGCGATCGCCGCCTGTTGGTCCGGCGTCTCCTCGAACGGGAACGTGGCCGCGAAGGCGGCGTCGTGTTCGTCGAGCGGCGGGTAGGGCGGCCGGCGCCGCGCGGCCCGCTCGGCGTACAGCCGCAAGAGCCCCTCGGCGAACCCGGCCACGTCGGCGCGGACCTTCGCCTTGCGTCGCGCGAACGTGTGCCCCCCGAGCCGGTCGAGGACCGGCGGCCGGTCCCCCGTCCCCACGAACGGCTCCACCTCCCCGATCCGCAGCACGGGCAGGTACAGCTTGTCTCCGCCCGCGTACAGGATCTTGGCAAACTCCTCGACGGTCCCCCGCAGGGACAGGCGCACGAGCCCCTCGAAGCGCCCCACCCCGTGCAGGCGGTGGACTACGTGGTCGCCCGGCCGCAGGCGGGAAAACGCCGCCAGATCGGCGCGGCGCCGGCGCGCGGACGCCCGGCTGGTCTCCCCGAACAGGTCGCGGTGCCCGACCACCACGATCCGGCGGTCCGCCAGCGCGCAGGTGGCCGGAAACCGCCCCACCACCACGTGCACGCCGGGCGCGAGCGCACTGGGCGACGGGGCGTCCGCCTCGTGGACCGTCACGGCAACGTCGCCCTCCATCAGTTCGGCCAGGTCCCGGGCGCGCCGGGGCGACGGCGCCGCGAGCACGGTGATCGTTCGATCGTCGAATGGACGAAACGATCGCAGGAGGTCGGCCACCCGCTCGTGCCCCCGGCGCGCCCGGGCGAGCCCGGACACCAGCGCCTGGACGTCCACCCGATCGACCGCCACCATGCGCCCGGCCGGTGCGTCCCGAAGGCCCACGGTCACGGCGGCGCGCGCAAGGTGCCGCTCGAAGGCGGCCGGATCCGCCACGTAGTCCGCCGGCCGGGCGGCGAACGCCGGCACCGCCCGGGCCCGCGCCACCGCCGCCTCGACGGCCCGCCGGCGGGCGCGGTGCCGGGCCGCCGCCCGCGGGCCGTCGAACACGATCCACGCCGCCGCCTCGGGCGCCATCTCGAACGGCGCCTGCGCGCGGGCGTGCAGCAGCGGCGCGAGCGCCTGCCAGGGCGTGGCCGGATCCCGCGCTTCGACGCGATCGAGCACCGCACGCACGAGCCGCGACGGCAAGGCCAGGGCGTCCGCCGCCGCCGTGACCCGGGCGCGCAGGCCCGCGGGGTCGGTCACCAGGGTCTCGCGCACGATGGGCAGCGTCACGGCCTCCACCTCCCCCCCGCTACGCTGGGAGAGCGGATCGAAGCGGCGGATCGACTCCACGTCGTCGCCGAACCATTCGATCCGCACGCCCTGGGCGGCCGACGGGGCGAGCACGTCCACGATCCCGCCGCGGACCGCCATGTCCCCCGGCTCCCCCACCACGGGCACCCGGCGATAGCCCGCTGCGGCGAGCGCCGCGACGACCGCGTCCCGGTCCCGCTGCGTCCCGGACTGGATCGAAACGGCGCGGGCTCGCACCTCGTCGCCGGGGATCGTCCGGCGCACCCACGCCGCGACCGCCCCCACGACCACCGTGCCCGCCTGCGGCGCGGCCACGGCGTACAGACCGGCCACCCGCGCCGCCGCCACGGCCGGGTCGTCGCGCGCCGGCAGCGTCGGGTCGCGCGGCCCCGGGGCGAGGGAGACGACCGACCGCGCCCCGCGCAGCAGCGACAGGCCGTCGGCCACGGCCTGCGCCTCCGCCTCGTCCGGCACCACCACCATCGCGGGTCCTTCGATCCGACCTTCGTCGAGCCAGGCCGCAAGCTCCACGAGCGCGGGCCCGAGCCCCGCGTCGAGGTGGACGGGCTCGGGCCGCGGCCTCCCGGCGGCGTCTCGTTCACGGGGGCGGGCCATGGCGGGGCGAAGGGGCGCCCGGAGGGTAGCCACCGCACGATGCGCGGGCTACGCTGCCGATCGTGCGTGCCCGAGCCCTCGCGGCCGCCGCGCTCGTCGCCGACCCGGCGGCGGGCTGCGCCCCAGGCCCCACCCCACCCCCCTCGCCGCCGGCGGCGGCCCGGGCCAAGGAGGCGCCGCCCTCCGCCGCCGACCCGCGCCTTCCCGGCCTGCTCGCGCAGACCGAGCGCGCCCTGGCCGTCGTCTCCAGGGCCCGCGCCCTGCCCGCCCGGGGCCGCGTGGACGTGGCCGTCGTGGACACGGCCGGGGTCCGCAAACACGTGCTCGACAACCTCTACGAGCACATGGACCGCGCCACCTTCGACCGACTCGGCCGCATCGAGGCCACCTTCGGTGCCATGCCCGCCGGCGCCGACCCCGAAGCCGTCCTGCTCTCCCTGCTCGAACAGGGCGTCGCCGGGTTCTACGACGCGGAGACGGACACCTTCTACGTGGTCGATCACGTTTCCGACGCGATGATCGGCATGGTCATCGAGCACGAGCTGGCCCACGCCCTGCAGGACATGCACTTCGACCTGGAACGATTCGAAAAGCCCAACCTGCACGAAAACGACCGGGACGCCGCGCGCACCCTGCTCATCGAGGGCGACGCCCAGGCCGCCTACCTCGCCGCCCGCGCGGGCGAGCAGGGCCTTGCGGCCGTGCGCCCAGCGGTGCTCGACGCGGGCATCGACCAGGCCCTGCGCCTGGCCTCCGCCCACCCCTACCCGGTGCTGGCCCGCAGCCTGCAACTGCCGTACGTGGCGGGGACGGCCACGGTGGCGGCACTCGTGCGCGAGGCGGGCTGGCGCGCCGTGGACGCCCTGTACGACGATCCACCGGCCACCTCCGAGCAGATGCTCCACCCGGACAAGCTCCGCAACCGCGAGCCGCCGGTGTCCGTCGCCGTGGAAGGCGACGCCTTCGCGCGCGCGACCGGCTGGCGCGTCGTCTGGCACGACGTGGTCGGCGAGGCCGGGCTCCTTTCGATGCTGGCCGACGCCGCCGCCCCCGACGTGGCCCGCGACGCCGCCGCGGGCTGGGGCGGCGATCGCTACGTCGCCCTCGAACCGGACGGCGGCACCCCGCGCCCCATGATCGCCGGCGGGATCGCCTGGGACACCGAGCAGGACGCCGCGGCCTTCGTCCCGGTGTTCGAGCGCTACCTCGCGGCGCATGACGCCACGGCGCCCTCCATCGTGCAGCGCGACGGGGCGCTCGTGCGCTACGCCCTGGCCGTCCCACCCCGCGCGGTCGAGCCCGTGCGAGACGCCCTGCCCGCCGCCGTGCGGGTCGCCCCGCCATGACCGATCTGGAACGACGCCTGCGACGCCTGCGGCGGCGGGCCCGGCTGGTCCGCCTGCTGCGCACCGTCCACGGGATCGGGCTGCCGGCGGCCCTGGCCGTGGCGGCCCTCGCCCTCGCCGCCGTCCGCGCCGGGGCGGTGTCCTGGTGGGTCCTCGCAGCCGCGGCCTTGCCCGTCCTGGCCGCCGCCGGGTGGGCCCTCGCGCGCCCGCTGCCCCTCGCCGCGGTGGCCTCGGCGGTCGATCGGAGGTTCGGCCTGCACGACCGGGTGCGGATCGGGCTGGAGCTTGCGCGGATCGACACGGACGACCCCCGCCGGCGCGCCCTCGCGGCCCTCGCGGCGGACGAGGCCGCCTCCCTCGCCGCCTCGCTGCCCCTGCACGAGGCCTACCCGCTCGGGCCGGGCGCCCCCGGATGGCTGCACGGCGCGGGCCTTGCGGCCCTGGTCGTCGCCGCCCTCGTCCCCATCGGTGCGCCGGCCGAAACGGACGCCCCGGCCCCCGCCCCGCACGCACCGAGCCGCCCACCGCAGGTCATCGCCCTCGACCTGTCGGCGGCGGGGCCCCTGCGCGACGAGCTGCGGGAGATCGCCCGGGGCGAGGACGAGGCCGCGGCGCTGGCGTCGAAGCTGCTGGCCTTGCTCGACGCCCTCGAGCGCGGCGAACTCGACCGCAAGGCCGCCCTCGCGGATCTCGACGCCCTGGCCCGGGCCATCGACGCGGCGCTTTCGGACCTCGAGGCGCGCACCGAGGAGGATCCGGCGCTGCTGGCCGAGGGGATCCGACGCATGACCGAGGCCCTCGACGCCCACGAGGCGGCCCGCCCGTTGGCCGAGGCCCTCGCCCGCGGCGACGAGGCGGCGGCAGAGCGGGCCGCGTTCGACCCGGCGCACGGCCCCGAGGACGACCGCGCCCTCGCGCGCGCGCTGGCCGACGCCGCCCGGGCGCTCGCCGAGGCGCAAAAGGCCCGCTCCGACACCGGCGCCAAGCTCGCCGAGGCCGAGCGACGGCTGCGCCGGGCCCGGAAGAAGCGACCGAACGAGTCGAAGGAGGCCCACGAGCGACGGCTGGCCCGCGCCAAGCGGCGCGTCGAGGCCCTGCGCCGCCAAAAGGCACGGGAGGACGCGGCGCGCCGGCGCCTGGCCTCCCTGCGGCGCGATGCGGCCCGCGCCGCCCGCAGTCGCGGCGCCCGGCGCCCGGCCGATCGCCGCACGATGGCCCGCAACGCCGGGGGTGCGGCGAGGACGGCCCGGCGGTACCGGCGCCTGTCCCAGCTCGGCCGCGACGCCGAAGACGCCGCCACCTTCATCCGACGTGCACCGAAAAAAGGCAGCCGCAAGGGCCGCCACGATCGCCGGCGGATGCGATTCGAGCGCCGCGCCCGGGGCAAGCGCGGCAAGGGGCGCAAGGGGCGGCCGAAGTCCACCTTCCTCGTCGAGGGCGACGTGGGCGACGGGCCGCCCGACGCGATCCTCGAAGAGGACGGCGGCGGGCAGGACGGCGACGGCGATCCCCGGGGCGACGGCGGCGGGACCGAGCCCGGCGACGGGACCGAGCCCGGCGACGGGATCGGGCACGGCAGCACCGATCCACTCGGGGAGGCGACGCACCGGGCCGTGTCCCTGCGCGACGAGCACGCAACCCCCAGGGAAGGACGCGGCGCCACGCGGGCCGAGGTGATCGCCACGAGCAGCCAGGAAGGGTTCGCCTCGGCGCCCTACCGCAAGGTCTACCGCGACTACCACGCCTTCGCCCAGACGGCCCTGGACGGCGAGCGGATCCCGGAGCCGAAGAAGCGCATCGTCCATCGTTACTTCCACCTCGTCCGACCACGCTAGGATCCACCCGTGAGCACCGCCCCCGCCGACACGACCGCCTCCACCGACGACGCCCGCCGGGCCCTCGCCGAGCTCCGCGACGACCTGCGCCGGCTCGTGGACGAGATCCAGCGGGTGATCGTGGGCCAGGACGAGGTGATCGCCGGGGTGGTCACGTGCCTGGTGGCCGGCGGCCACGGGCTGCTCGAAGGGGTCCCGGGCCTCGGCAAGACGCTGCTGGTGCGCACCCTGGCCGAGGCGGTGCGCCTTTCCTTCGCCCGGATCCAGTTTACGCCCGATCTCATGCCCGCGGACATCGTCGGCACCCAGGTGCTCGTGACGGACGAGGCGGATCGGCGCGCGCTGACGTACCAGCCGGGTCCGATCTTCGCGAACATCGTCCTCGCCGACGAGGTGAACCGCGCAACGCCGAAGACCCAGTCGGCGCTGCTCGAAGCCATGGCCGAGGGCACCGTGACCGCCGGCGGCGAGACCCGCCCCCTGCCCGACCCCTTCCTGGTGCTCGCCACGCAAAACCCCCTCGAAATGGAGGGCACCTACCCGCTGCCCGAGGCGCAGCTCGACCGCTTCCTGCTGCACATCCAGGTGCCCTTCCCCGGCGAGGACGACCTGGTGGCGATCCTCGACCGCACGACGGGCGAGGCCGCCGCGACCGTCCGGCCCGTCCTCGACGCCGACCGCATCCGTGCCATGCGAAGCTGGATCCGGTCGCTGCCCGTGGCGCCGTCCGTCACGCGCTACGTGGCCCGCCTGCTGCGCAACACCCACCCGAGCCCCGGCGGCCGCGAGCCACGCCCGCCGATGGTCGAGCGCTACGTGCGCTTCGGCGCCAGCCCTCGCGGCGCCCAGGCCCTGCTGCTGGCCGCGCGCGTGCATTGCGTCCTCGACGGGCGGCTGTCCCCCGGGGCCGACGACGTCAAGGCGGTGGCCCACGGCGCCCTGCGCCACCGGATCATCCTGAACTTCGAGGGCGAGGCCGAGGGGATCGCCGTGGACGCGTGCATCGACGAGATCCTCGACCACGTCGCCATGGACGATTCGTGAGCCTGTTTCGCCGCAAAGCGCCCCCGACCGCCCCCGCCGGCCGCGACGCGCGCGACCCCTTCGACGAGGCCTTCCTGTCGCAGCTCGCCCTGCTCGAGGTGGTCGCCCGCCGCATGTTCCGCGGCCGCAACCGCGCCGAACGCAAGACCCGCAAGGTGGGCAGCGGCCTCGAGTTCGCCGACCACCGCGACTACACCCCCGGCGACGACATCCGCAACCTCGACTGGAACGTCTACATGCGCCTGGGGCAAACCCTCGTGCGCCTGTTCGAGGAGGACGAGGATCTTCCGATCCGGATCGTCGTGGACGCCAGCGGGTCCATGGGCACCAGCGGCGGCGTCAAGTTCGAGTACGCGCGCAAGGTGGCGGCGGCGCTTTCCTACGTGGGTCTTGCGAACCTCGACCGCGTGGGGATCTCCTGCGTGCGCGGGGCCGCCTGCGAGACGCTGCCACCGGTGCGCGGCAAGGGCCGGATCTTCCGGATCTTCGACTTCCTGCGGCGTATCGCCCCCGAGGGGCCGACGGACCTTCGCGGCGCCTGTGCGCGCGTAGCCGCCGAGAGCACCGAACCGGGCCTCGTGGTGGTCCTCAGCGACTTCTACGACGCGGACGGGGCCTTCGACGCCCTCAACCTGCTGCGCTTTCGCCGGCACGAGCCGGTGGCCGTGCAGATCCTCGCCCCCCACGAGGCGAACCCGAGCCCCGACCGCGTGCGCGGCGACGTGACGCTCCTCGACGCCGAAGGCGGCGTGCTGCGCGACGTCACCTTGGACGACCGCGCCGTCGCCCGCTTCGCCGAGGCGCACGAGCGGTTCTGCCGCGCCCTCGAACGCAACGCCCGCACCCGCGGCATCACGTACCTGCGCGCGTCCGTGGCGATCCCGTTCGACGACCTGATCCTGCGCCTGTTTCGTACGGGAGGGATCTTGCGATGAGCCTCGCCGGGTGGCCGCTGGCGCAGATCGCCGCCTTCTTCGCCGTGGGGACCGCCGCGGTCACGGCCCTGTACCTGCTCAAGATGCGCCGCCGCCGCGTGGTCGTGCCCTTCGCCGCCCTGTGGGAGCAGGCCCTGCGCACCTCGGAGGCCCGCCGCCTGGCGCGACGGTTCCGGCGGCTGGTCTCGTGGCTCGTGCAGGTGACGGTGCTGGCCCTGCTCGCCCTCGCCCTCGGGGACCCGCGGCCCGCCGCCTGGCTGCGCCCGCCCCGTACGGCGATCCTCGTCGTGGACACGGGCGCGAGCATGGCCGCCCCCACGCACGACGGAGTGCCCCGGAACGACGCCGCCCGAACCTTCGTGCAGGCCACCTTGCGCGCCCTCGGCCCGGCGGACCGTGCCGCGGTGCTCGCCGCCGGCCCCGCCGTGCGGGTGGCCGCCGCCCTCGCGCCGGCCGGCCAGGTGCGAGCACGCCGCCTCGATCTGGCCCCCGGCCCCGGCCCCGCACGCCTCGACGACGCGCTCGGCATGGCGCGCGCCCTGGCACGCGGCGCGAAGAACCCGTCGATCGTCGTGGTCACGGACGGGGCCTTGCGGCCGGCCGACCGCGACGTGCTCGCCGCCTGTGTCGCCGGCCCGATCCCCTGCCGGATCCACCGCGTCCCCGGACCGGCCGGCAACGTGGGGATCGCGGCGTTCGCGGCGCGGCGGCGGCCGTTCGACCCGGCGCGGGTGGAGGTCGTGGCGCGGATCGAAAACCACGACGCCGTCCCCCATGACGTGCAGCTCGACCTGTTCGCTGGAGACGTGCCCGCCGGTTCCGTGCGCGCGCGCGTGCCCGCTGGGTCGGAGCACCGCCACGTGTTCGACGACCTCGACGCCCCCGGGGCCGTCTTGCGGGCCCGGGTGCGCGGGGTCGGCGGCGACGTGTTGCCGGGCACGGCCCTCGACGACGAGGCCTACGCCACGGTCACCCCGGTCCGCCCGACCCGCGTGGCCCTGGTGACGGACGGCACCGATCTGTTCCTGGAGGCGGCCCTGTTGTCGCTCGGCGAGACCGTGGAGGTCGAGCTGGTACCCTGGCACTCCAAGACCGGCCAGGCGCCGGACGTCGGCGACGCCGACGTGGTCGTGGTGGACGTGGGCGCCCAGAAGCTTCCCCCGTTGCCACGGGACGTGCACGCCGTCGTCTTCGACCCGTGGCGCCACGACGACGCAGACTTCCCGATCCGCAAGGGCCGCAACGTGCGGCGGCCGTTCCTGACCGAGCAGGACCGTAGCCACCCGATCCTGGAGGACATCGACTTCGTGGACGCCAACGTGGCCCGCGGCACCACCTTCCGGGTGGAGCCGGGGGACGAAGTGCTCGTGCGCACGGTGGGGGATCCCATCGTGGTCCTGCGGCGGGACGGACGGCGCAAGATCCTGGCGGTCGGGTTCGACCCGCGCCAGTCCGACGTGCCGCTGCGCGTGGCCTTCCCGCTGTTCGTGTCGAACACCCTGGCCTACCTGTCGAAGGACACGCCGGGGTTCGTGGCGACGGTGCCGGCGGCCGAGCCGGCGGTGGTGCGCCTTTCGGACGTGGGCCTCGACGCGAAGGGCACCACCACGGCCACGGTGCGCACGGCCGCGGGCACGACGATGCCGGCGCTGCCCGTGCGGGACGGGCGGCTTCGGCTCGTCGTCTTCGAGCCGGGGGTCTTCACGGTGACGCTCGACGACGGCGCCGCCGCGGGCGCCTCGGCCGAGATGGCGGCGGTCGTGCCGCCCCTGGGATCCCTCGGGGACGCGCTCGGGGACGACCCGCGCTTTGCGGGCGCCTGGGCCGACCCGGCGCCCGAGCCCTTCCCCGTGGTGGACGACCCGTTGTGGCTGCTGCTGCTGCTCGTGGTGGCGGCCGTGGCGGCCGTCGAATGGTGGACCTACCACCGGAGGGTGACGGTGTGAGGCGGCTTGCGCCCCTCGTGCTGTTGCTCGCGGGCGTCGCGGCGGCCTACGCCCTGTCGGCCGGCACGGCGCCGAGGACGGTTCCGGCGCCGGCCCCCCTGGCCGCGTGGCTGTCGGTCGAGCCGGGCGCGCGGATCCACCTGGTCCGGCCGGCCGCCGTGTGGGCGCTGCCGCTTGCGCTCGCCCCCTACCTGGTGCTCGTCGCCCGCCGCACCCTGCTCGACGCGCGCGGGCTGCAGGTGGCGTTGCAGGTAGGCCTGCGCCTGCTGGTGCTGGCCGCCCTGGGCCTCGCCGCCGCCGAGCCCAGCCACGAGCGACCGGCCCGGGGGCGCACGGTCGTGGCGGCCTTCGACCTTTCGGCCAGCATGGGGGAAGCGGGCCTCGCCCGCGCGACGGCGATCCGGGACGAACTGCTGCAAGCGGCCGCGGCGGAGAACGACGCCGCCGGCGATCGGGAAGACGGCGTGACGGTGCGCCTGGTCGGGTACGCGGCGACGGCCCGGGCGCTCGCGGGGGACGCGGGGGACGCACCGCTCGCCCCCGCGCAGGACGCCGCGGGCGGCAGCGACCACGCCGCGGCCCTGCGGCTCGCCGAGGGACTGCTCGACGCCGACCGCGCCCCGCGGATCGTGCTGGTGACGGATGGGCGGGCGGGCGCGTCCGAGCGGGACGACCTGGAGCGGGTGCTGGCGGACCTTTCGGCCCGCCGGATCCCCGTCCACGTGCGCGTCGTCACCGGGCCGGCGGTGGCCGACGCGGCCGTCGTGGGGGTGGAGGCCCCCCTTGCCCCCCGCACCGGTGAAACGATCCACGCCGTCGTCTCGGTCTACGCGACCGCCTCCGGTACGGCGCGGTTGCGCCTGTTGCGCAACGGCGCCCCGAACCCCCTCGAGCCGGCGCGCGAGGTGGTCCTTCGGGCCGGCACGACGAAGGTGGCGATCCCGGTGCGGATCACGCAGCCGGGCCTGGGCCGCCTGCGGGCCGTGCTCGAGCCGGCGGGCGCGAACCCGGTCCCGAACGCCGTCGTCGAGAACGACGCCGCCGAGACGGTGTACGACGCGCAGCGGCGCCCGCGGGTCCTGCTCGCGGCGCGGGATCCGTCGCGGGCGCTGGCGCGGGCGCTGGCCGCCGACGGGATCGAGGTCGAGACGCGCCCGGTCGGCCGGTTCCCCGAGGACGCGGCGGGCTTCGCCGCGTACGACGCGGTGATCCTGTCGGACGTGCCGGCGGCGCGCCTGGGCCCGCAGCGCGGGCGGGCGCTGGCCGACTACGTGACGGACGCGGGGGGCGGGCTCGTGATGATCGGGGGCGAGCACACCTTCGGCCCGGGGGGCTTCGGGGGCACGGCACTCGACGAGGTGCTGCCCGTGCGGTTCGAGGGCAGCCGCGAGCGCCAGCAGCCCACGCTGGCCCTGGTCCTGGTCATCGACAAGAGCGGCTCCATGTCGAGCGAGGACAAGCTCGACCTGGTCAAGGAGGCCGCCCGCGCCACCGCCCGCGCCCTCGACCCCTCCGACGAACTGGGGGTCATCGCCTTCGACTCGGCCCCACACGTGCTCGTGCGGCTCCAGCCGGCCGCGAACCGGATCCGGATCGCGAGCGACATCCGGCGGCTGGCGGCGGGCGGCGGCACGAACGCGGTCCCGGCGCTGCGGGAGGCCTACCTGCAGCTTGCGGGCAGCCGCGCCCTGGTCAAGCACGTGATCCTGCTGTCCGACGGCGAATCCCCCGAGCGCGGGATCGGGACCCTGCTGGCCGACATGAACGACGCCGACATCACGGTCTCGACGGTGGGCGTGGGGGCGGGCGCCGGGCGCGACTTCCTGGCCCGCGTGGCGCGCGGAGGCGGCGGCCGCTTCTACTACAGCCGCGACGCCACGGACGTACCGCGGATCTTCAGCCGCGAGACGCGGGAGGTGACCCGCAACGCCGTGCGCGAGCGCGCCTTCACCGTGTCCGTCGCCAAGCCCGCCGAGGTCCTGCGCGGCCTCGACTTCGCGAACGCCCCGCCGCTTTTGGGCCTCGTGCCGCTAAAGGCGAAGGCCCGGGCGGAGGTGCTGCTTTCGGCCGGGGCGGGCGAGCCGCTGCTGGTGCGGGGGCGGTTCGGGCTCGGGCGCACCTATGCCTTCGCCAGCGACGCCATGCCGCGGTGGGCCGCGCGCTGGGTGGCCTGGAGCGGCTTCCCGAAGTTCTGGAGCCACGTGGTGCGCGACGCCATGCGCCGCCGCGGCGACCTGGCGGGCGGGGCGGACGTACGGATCGAGCCGGCCGGGGGGCATCGCGTGCAGGTCACGGTGGACGTGGAGGCCACGGCCGACGGCTACCCGAACCACCTGGTCGGAGAGGTGACCGTCGAGGGCGCGGGCGAACCGCGGCGCGCCCCGCTCGCCCTTGCGGCGCCGGGCCGCTACGCCGCCACGGTCGAGGTGCCCCCGACGGGGGCCCTGCTGTTCCGCGCGCGCCTGTTCGACCCCGAGCGTGGGCGTGCGCGGCCGTGGGCGGAGGCCCTCGGGCGCCGGGTGGTGCCCTACCCCGGCGAGTTCGACCTGCGCGCGGAGCGGCCGACGGACCGTGCGCGCCTGGCCGCCCTCGCCGCCGGCGGCGTGCTCGACGGCCCCGTCGCGCCGGCCGTCTCCGACCCGCCCGCCCCCGACCGCCGCCGCACCCGCCGGGCGCCGCTGTGGCCGTACGTCCTGGCCTTCGTCCTCCTGCCGCTGCTGCTGCTCGACCTGGCCGCGCGGCGCCTGGTGGTGCCGCGGCCGGCGGCGGACCCCTTTGGCGGCGCGTAGGACGCCGGCCCGCGCCCACCGTCCGCTTTTGGGACGGGTCACGGGGCGCCACCGGCCTCACAAGGAACCCGGTGGTCGCGGACGCGACGCCCTTCGCCCGACACGGACGTCACGATGCGAACGATCCCCTCGCCTGCGAGCCTCCTCGCCTGCACCCTGGGTCTGCTCACCTCGATCCCCCCGGCCGGCTGCGCCACGGCGCGCTACCGCTACGACCGCCTCGACGCGGACGACGGGGTGGACGTGCGGGACCTCGAAGATCTCCTGCGCGACAGCGCCCGCGACGGGGCGGACGCCCCGGGCCGTCGCCTGGGCCTGTCCAAGAAGGTCGTGGCATTCGACTTCGCGGACCAGCGCGATGAGTACCGGATCGGAAAGAACGACGTCCTGAACGTCTACGTGGTGGACCATCCCGAGATGTCCTCCCAGCGGATCGACCTGGGGCAGATCAGCGGCACGGTGGTGCAAAAGGACGGATACGTGTACCTGCCGGTCCTGGGCCGGATCCGGGCCGAGGGCCTGACCGTGGTGGAGTTCCGGGCGGCGCTGGAGGAGGCCGCCCGGCGGTTCGTCGTCGATCCGCAGGTGTCGGTGGAGATCCTGACCTACGGCTCGCAGAAGTTCTACGTGCTCGGCCAGGTGGCCAGACCCGGGGCCTTCCCGGTGGACGGCGACACCACGTTGCTCGAAGCCCTGGGCCTGGCCGGCGGGACGACGCCCCAGGCGGATCTGGAGGCCGCGTACGTGCTGCGGGACGGGGCGCTGCTGCCGATCAGCCTGGCCGACCTCCTGCTTCGCGGGGACGTGGCGCGCAACGTACTCATGCGCGATGGGGACGTGGTGTACGTGCCGGACGGGTCGGACAAGAAGGTCTACGTGCTGGGCGAGGTGGGCCGGCCGACGGCGGTTCCGATCGGGCGCGAGCGGATCACCCTCGCCGAGGCCCTGGCCGCCGCGGGCGGCCCCACCCCGGCGGAGGGCCGCCGCGAGATCGCGGTGATCCGAGGCGGATTCGCCAAGCCGGTCGTCTACACGGTGGACCTCGAGCGCGCCCTCCTGGTGGACGACCGCATCGCCCTGCGCCCGGGGGACCGGGTGGTGGTGGCGCCCACCGGTCTTTCCACGGCGGCCAAGTACATGCGACAGATCCTGCCGTTCTTGCAGGGGGTGCAGGCCATCGGGCTCGGCGCGCAGGGCGCCACGAACGTGGCGAACACGGCCGCGGCGATCTCGAACGGGGGGCCGTAGCGGCGCCCGCCGCGGCGCATGCCTTGCGCGCGCATCCCCTTGCGCGACGGCGGGGCGTGCTTATCCGTGAAGGCGACAAGGAGGTACCCATGGCCGACCTGAAGAAGTGGTTCCCGTTCAAGTTCAAGCGCAGCGAGAACAAGGCCTCTGCGGCTTCGACCTCGGCGGGCGGCGGCGAGACGGTGAAAAGCGGCGAGTCCACCGTCCCGGCCCGTGCGAGCGCCCCGATGCCGGCGCTTTCGCAGTTTGCCTCGCCCTTTGAAACCTTCAACCGGATGGCGCGGGCGATGCTGTCGGATCCGTTCTTCTCCCGGCCGCTCGGCTTGTTCGAGGAGGTGGACCGGTTCTTCGGCGACTTCGCGCCGGAGCGGTTCGTACCGAGCATCGACGTGACGGACGACGGCAAGGCCCTGGTCGTCTCGGCCGAGCTGCCGGGGATCGACAAGGACGACGTCCAGCTCGAGGTGCACGACGGCGCCCTCGTGATCCGCGGCGAGAAGAAACACGAGCGCGCCACGGAGGAGGAGGGGTGCTACCGGACGGAGCGCTACTTCGGCAGCTTCGTGCGCCGGATCCCCCTGCCGCGCGACCTCGACGTCGCGCACGCCGAGGCCACCTTCGACAAGGGCGTGCTGACGGTACGGATGCCCAAGACGGCGCGGGAGGACGAGCCCCAGCGAATCCCCCTCGCGTAGCGGCCCCGCGGACCAGATCGGGCCACCTTCGTCCCTGGCGGGCGAGGGCGGTCCACCGTACAGGGAAGGTGGGTGTTCGGCTTCGTCCGAAAGCTGGGCAGGCGCCCGGCCGCGCCGCCCCGGACGGTCGCCTACCGGCCGCGGGACTGCCACGCGCACGTGCTGTGGGGGTTGGACGACGGGGCCCGCACGCGAGACGAGGCCCTGGCGATGCTGGGTCTTCTGCGCGACGACGGGGCGCGGGTCGTGGCGGCGACCTCGCACATCCACGCGGACCGTTTCCCGAACACACCCGAGCGCCTGCGCCGGGCCTTCGACGATCTGTGCCGGGCGCGGGACGCCGCCCGGATCGACCTCGAGCTTTGGCTCGGGGCCGAGTACTTCCTCGACGAGGCGTTCGTGGACGCGGCCCGCAGCGGGGAACTGCTCGCCTTCGGCCCCGACCGGTACGTGCTGTTCGAGGCGCCGACGGGACCGACGGTCCCCGTCCTGCTCGACGAAGCCGTGCTCGCCCTGTCGAGGCGCCCGGTCACCCCGCTGCTGGCGCACGTCGAGCGTTACCGCTGGGCCCGGACGGACGAGGGCTGGGAGGTCCTCGAAGACCTCCGGGCGGCGGGGGTGCGCTTCCAGGTCAACCGCACGGTGGGCCGGGTGAACGTGCCCGGGGTCGGGGGCCGCGGCCGGATGATCGAGCGGCTCCTCGACCGCGGCTGGATCGACGAGGTGGGCAGCGACCTGCACCGCCCCACCGCCGACGGGCGGCCGGATCCCCACCCGGTGCCCGCACCGGCCACGCTCCCCGCAGCCGGCGCGCCCTAGAACGACGCGGCGATCCCCACCCACACGTCGGCGTAGTGGCGGGTGAGCGTCTCGGCGCGCACCTCGTAGACGGGGGCCTCCCCCGAGCGAAACCCCGTGGTGTAGCGCACCCGCACGACGGGCCCGACGCCGCGACGCCCCTGGAAGCCGTAGCGCACCTCGGCCTGCCCGACGCCCCCCACGCGCGGGAACCGGCGGCCGAACTGCCGGCGGTCCCGGTGGACGAGGTAGCCCGTGGCGACGAGGCCGAAGGTGTGCCCGCGCCCCCAATCGGTCTCCACGCGCACGGCCGCCCGCGCCTGGCGCTGGGTGGACGTGAACACCCACACCCAGCGGCCGTCGAGCCGCCAGCCGAGCCGTACGCGCCGGCCCAGGTCGTGCTCGACGGCCAGGCCGATCCCCGCGACGGTGTCCCACAAGCCGCCGAACTTGAACAGGCGCCCGTCCACCCAGGACCGTTTGAGGACGTGCACCCCCGCCCCGAGGTCGAGGAAGGCGCGGGCGGGCCGCCGGCCCAGGCGCCCGTCGGCCACCTCGACGGCGACGCCCAGGTCGTGCTCGCTGCCCTGCAAGGTGACGTCCCCGGCCCGGTAGACCGCAAGCGTGTGGCCGGCGTGGGCGGCGATGCGGCGGGCGAGGGCGAGCGTCCACGCAACGGTGCCGTAGGCCGTCGCCGCGCTCGCGGGCAGGTCGGTCACCTTCGCCGGCAGGTAGGCGCCGCCGGCCCGGATCTCGGTCCAGATCCGCCGCGGCACCCGCGGCATGCGAAACCGCAGGCGGTCCAGGTCGGGCGGCGCCTGCCGCCCGGCGGCGGGTGCACCCGCCCGTGCCGGCCGCCCGGCGGCCGGTACGAGGGCGAGGGCCACGACGAACGAAAGCCGCGCCACGGTCCGGTCCGTGTACGCGGCTTTCGTGCGCCGGGCAAGCACGGGTCGCCCGTGGCGTCGATCATCCGCCGGAGGGCACCACCGAAAACGCCATCGTGGGCACGATGTCGATCCAGCCGTTCGGCTGCACCGCGAACTCCACGTCGTAGGTGCGGCCCACCTTGAGGGTCAGTCCGCCGGGGGTCTGGTTGTAGAACTCCAGGGTCACCGTCGTGCGCTCGTCGTCGATGCTCCAGGCGTACTCTCCGGGGGCGGCCGGGTTCGTCGGCACGAGGCTCCCGGCGGCAAGGTCCGCCGTCGCACCCGTCTCGCGGCTGCTGACCACGAGGGACACGGTGCCGGAGAGGTCGCTGGCCACGTCCTCGTCGTCGCCTGCGGGCAGGGGCCGTACGAGCGGCACCTCCACGGTGCCGAGATCCCCCGACAGCACCACGCTCGGGCCGGCCGTGAGGGCCTCGGTGTCCACCTTGCCGAGTTGTGCCTCGACCGAGTCGTCGCCGCAGGCCGGGGCCAGGAGTAGGATCGCCAGGCTGGTTGCAGAAAGTCGCTTCATGTCTCGTCCTCGCGTTGGGGTGGTCGCCACGCCGCCGGTGCCACGGACCGGCGCTCTCGACCACTATCGAACATCCGCGGCCGCCGCCCAAGACCGGTTGCGGGACACTTTGCCCCCGCAGCGCCCCGATCGCGGACGGCCCCTCCCCCCACGCCCGACGCCCCCGCCCGTGCGCCGGAACCGGCAACCGCCTCCGCCCATACGACGAACCCGGCGACCACCCCCGCCCGCCCTCTCCCTCCACCCGCCGGCCGAGGACCGGCCCGCGGGGCGCAGCGCGAAAGCCCAGGAGGCCCGCCGCCCGATTCCACCCCAGTCCCCCGCCCAACCGGCCGGCCGGGGCTCGGTGCCACCTCCTACGTTGTCTCTTACGGGGACGGGTTCGCACACGGACACCGCCACGGGCACGCCCACGGACACCGACACCACCGCCCCCCACGGCACCACCGACGGCGACCACCACCAGCAC
>JALSIN010000190.1 GCA_026989935.1 Polyangiaceae bacterium
TGAAGTCGATGGCGTGGTTCGTGGGCAACACCGAGAAGAACCGCGCGCCGGCGTCGATGTCGAACACCTCCGACAGGCTCTGGGCCTGGGCCAGGTAGTTGCCGTGGGTCATCATGCACCCCTTGGGGGTGCCGCCGGTGCCCGACGAGTACACGATGCAGGCCACGTCGTCGCGCGTGCGCGGCACGAACGCAAACGGCCCCTCGTCCGCCTGGTCGTCCCAGGGGATCGTGCCCTCGGGGGCGGCCTCGCGCGGGCCCACGGAGAAAGCCAACAGGTCCGGGGAAAACGGGGCCTGCTCGGCGAGCGCCCGCAGGGTATGGGGCTCGGCGACGACGACGCGGGCGTCGCTGTGCGCGACGAGGGCGCGCTGCTCGGCGGCCGACAGCTTGTAGTCGATGGGCACGAGGACCGCCCCGGCCCAAAACGCCCCGGTGGCGGCGATGAGCCAGCGGGCCTGGTTCTGCATGCAGATCGCCACCTTGTCCCCGGGGGCGAGGCCGCGCGCGGTCAGGCGGGCGGCGAACCGTTCGGCGTCGCGCGCAAGATCCGCGTAGGTCCAGCGCCCGTTTTCGCGGTGTCGTTCGGCCTCGATGAGGGCGAGTCGGGTCTTGTTGGGGACCGTCGCGTCCCGCAACGCCTCGCCCAGCGAGGAGATCCGGTCAAGGTGGAGCATCAGCGCCTCTTGTCGATGACGGCCGCCAGGTCGGCGAAGGTCCGGACCGGCTGCAGCTCGTAGTCGGGGATCTCCACGTCGAAGGCCATCTCCACCTCGGACGTCAGCTCGACCGCCTGGAAGCTGTCGATGCCGAGCGCCTGGAAGATGTCGTCCGTCGGGGACAACGAGCTGCGCTCGACGCCGAACTGCTTGGCGGCAAGGTCCAGGACTCTCTCTACGGTGTCGCGCATGGGGTGTTCGTCCTCGTCAGGGCAGGTAGGGGCGGATGTCGTCGCTCTGCACGAAGCGTTCGAGCGCGTGCAGCAGCACGTCGCGGTCCGCAAGCTCCAGGAACAGGGCCTTTTCCTCGGCCAGGCGCGCTGCCGGCAGGCGCTTGGCGAACAGCTTGGCCCGGGCGCGGGTCTCGGCGTCGAACTTCGTGACCTGCCGGGCGGCGGCCATGGCGGCGTCGAGGCCGGCCCCCTTCGGCACGACCTCCCGTACGAGGCCGGCTTCGAGGGCGCGCCTCGCGTTGATGCTGCGGCCGGTCAGGAGCAGGTCGCGTACCAGCGCGTTGCCCACGTCCCGTTCGAGGCGGGGGATCCCCCCAAAGCCCGGGATGAGCCCCAGCCGCAGCTCCGGGAAGCAAAACCGCGCCGTGCGTTCGGCGATGATGAGGTCGCAGGTCAGCGCCAGCTCGAAGCCACCGCCGAAGCAGATCCCCGCCACCACGGCGATCGTGGTCTGCGGCAGCATGTCGAGGGCGTCCATCACCGCGTGGACCCGGTCGATGAACTCGGCCAGCAGCGCGGCGTGGCGTTCCTTGGGCTCGCGGCACAGCCCCTCGTACAGGCCGCGCAGGTCCGCGCCGGCGCTGAAGCCTCCGCGCTGGTCGCTGGAGATCACCACGGCGGCGACCTCCTCCGTGCGATCGGCCACCTCGGCCACGAAGCGCTCCAGGTCGTCGAGCATCGCCAACCCGATCTCGTTGCACGGCGGGCGGTCGAGGACCAGGTGGGCGACACCGTCTGCGAAGGTCCAGCGGGTCACGCGGCGTCTCCTCGGTACAGGGCGTCGATGGCCTCGGCGTACCGTGCCTCGATGGCGCGGCGCCGCAGCTTTTGATTCGCGGTCAGCAGGCCGTTTTCCGGCGTGAACGGCTCGTCGAGCACCAGGAAGTGCCGGATCTTCTTGTAGTGGGGCACGTCCTGGTTGAAGCGCTCGACGGCGGCGGCCACCGTTTCGGGCGCCACGTCGCCGGTAACCAGCAGGGCCAGCGCCGGTTTGCCGTGCCCGACGAGCACCGCCTGCTCGGCCTGCGGGCACAGGGCGCGAAAGCGCTCCTCCAGGGGTTCGGGCGCGATGTTGTGGCCGCTTTCGGGAATGATGAGGTTCTTGATCCGGCCGATGATCCGCAGGTTGCCCTCTTCGAGGTCCACCTGGTCGCCCGTGTGGAACCATCCGTCCTCGTCGAGCGCCGCGCGCGTCTCGTCCGGCATCTCGTGGTAGCCGGCAAAGAGGTTCGGGCCCCGCACGAGCAGCTCGCCTTCGTCCGTCACCTTCAACTCGACGCCGTCGATCGCGTGGCCCACGCGGCCGGGCACCGTGCGCGCCGGGTCGTCGAGGGTGACGATGCCGGTGGTCTCGGTGAGACCGTAGGCCTGGTAGACCGGGATCCCCAGCAGTCCGAACCATGCCTGGGTCTCCTCCGAAAGGGGCGCGGACCCGCTGATCAGGAACTCGAGGGCCGGGCCCACCTGTTTCTTGATCGCGTCGTAGACCAGCGCCTTGGAAAGCGCCAGCGTGATCCGATCGAACAGGCCGGCCGTCTCCCGCTGCGCCTTGCGGTAGGCGCGGAAGCCACCGTCGAACAGGCGCAGGGCGAGGCCGCCGCGCTCGCGGACCTTCGCGCCCACCCCGTGCCGGATCCGTTCGAGGACTGCGGGCACGGTCAGGAAGTAGTTGGGGCGCGCGGTCCCCATCTCCTCCACCAGGTTCTTGAGGTCCGTGGAGATCAGCAGGGGGTTCGGCCGTGCGAGCTGCGTCCACAGCATCAGGCGGGCCGCGGCGAAGCAAAACGGCAGGAAGTGGAAGACGCGGTCGGGCTCGTCACGGCGCCCGACGACCGTCTCGAGGCGGTCGATGGTCTTCGGGATCATGAAGTCGAAGTTCGCGCGGGTCAGCATGACGCCCTTGGGCGTGCCGCTCGTGCCCGACGTGTAGATCATCGCGACGGTGTGGTCTTCGGGCACCTCGCGGCGGCCGGGGTCGCCGGCCGGGTCGGCGGCGAAGACCTCGTCGAAGGTGGCGACGGGGCAGGTGCCGTCGTAGGCGCTCGAGATGGCCTCGGCCAGCTCCTTCGTGGCGGCGAGGATCGCCTTCGGGTGCGCGTTGTCCAGCATCTTCGCCAGCTCCCTGGGGTCCTGCCGGTCGTACAGGGGCACGACGGTCGCGCCCGACGACACGATGCCCAGGTCCGCGCCCACCCACCGCGCCGAGTTCGGCGCC
>JALSIN010000191.1 GCA_026989935.1 Polyangiaceae bacterium
GAATTGCACGAAGCGCTCGTCGCACGCGCTGCGGTCCACGACCGATTTTTCGAGCACGGCCGAGTCGTATTGCGTGGCCGTGGCCTCCAGGGTGTTGCCGTTGAGCACGACCTCCCACCCCATGGCGGCCGCCCGCCGCGCAAGGCCCGGGATCGCGCTGTGCTCCGGCGTCAGACACTCGGCCGCCACGACGTTCTCGGAAAAGGCCCACACGCCCTCGTTCGTGTGGAGCACGAGGGTATGGTTGCCCGACGAGTGGCCCGGGGTCGAAAGCAGCGCCACGCCGGGGCCCAACATCACGTCGCCGTCGAGGGTCACGATCGACCGAGCCGGTAGGTCCGCGAAGGTCGCGGGCTGGTACCAGGGCGCCTGGATCGGGTGCATGTGGGCGACCAGGGCGAGTTCGTCGCGCTGCACCAGGAGACGGGCGCGCGGGAACGCGGGGGCGACGGGGGCGTCGGGGTCGAGGTCGGGGGCCGGCCGGGTCGTGCCGAGCCAGCGCCGCACGTCCTGGGTGTGCAGGTGGTCGAAGCTCAGGAAGTCCACCGCTTCGGGGGCGATCCCGAGGTCGGCGAGGTGTTCGAGCACCGTCGGGTACCGGCGCACGTACAGGCGCTCGACCACCTTCGGGGTCTTGCGGGCGAGCGCGCGGAAGAAGGGGGTGTTCGCCGCCAGGTCGGCGTCGGTCGGGTCGAACAGCAGCACGCGCGCCTGCCCGTCGAAGTCGCGGTAGCGCACGACCACCATGCGGTTCGTCATGACCAGGAACGGGGCGGGGCTGGCCGCGGCGCGGAAGAAGCCGAAGCGAGCGGGATATGGCAGCGACACCAGGGGGACGGTCCGGGCGAGGGCGGGCATCCCCGAAGCCCGCAGTTCGTCGCGGAACACGGCCGCGCGCTCGCGCACGAGCGAAAGGCGAAGGCCCGGTCCGGCGGCGGCGCGGCAGGGGTCGAAGGTCGTGATCGTGCGGGCCCCGTACGACTCGGGGGCGGGGACCGGGGCGGAGAGGATCGATTCGAGCATGGGACCGTCCTTTCAAGAGGGGGGCGTGCGCCGCGCCTTGCGCAACCGCGCCTGGCGTGTCCGGGCCCGGCGTCGCAGGAGGCTGGCGAGGGGCGCGGCGAGGCCGGGGAAGGCGTCGGCGACGCGGGCGGCGACCCCCTGCCCGCTCCAGGGGGCCTCTACGATCACCTGGCGCTTCTTCTGGTCGATGGCCCGCTCGACGATGGCGCCGGCCACCTCGTCCACCGTAAGGGGGCGCCGGCTCGAAAAGGTCAACGCGGCGTCCTCCGCGTCGAGCTGAAGGTCCATCATCGGCGTATCGACCACGGCGGGGCAGACCACGCTGACGGTGATTCCCCGAGGCGCCAGCTCGCCGGCCACGGCCAGGGCGTAGGCGCGGGCGGCGTGTTTCGTGGCGCTGTAGACCGAGATCCCGGGGACCGGCACGAGCGCCGCCATCGAGGCGACGACGACCACGTGTCCGCCGCCGGCTTCGAGCATGGCCCGGGCCGCGGCGTTCATGCCGAAGATCGTCCCCTTGACGTTGACGTCCACCAGCCGGTGGATGGTCTCCGGGTCGAGGCGGTGCCCGGCGATGGGGCTCAAGACGCCGGCGGCGTGGACCAGGAGGTCCAGGGCGCCGGTGGCGCGGGCCGCGTGGGCGACGGCGGCCGTCCACGCGGCCGGGTCGCGCACGTCCAGGACGGTCGTCTCGACCGCCGGCTCGGCGCGGTCGAGCGCCGCGAGGCCCTGTGCGTCGATGTCGGCGGCGAGCACGTGGTCCCCGCGCGTGCAGAGCCGTTGCGCGACGGCGCGCCCGATTCCGCTGGCCGCCCCGGTGACCAAGACGGTGCGGGGCCTCGATGGCGTCGGCATGGCGGGATCCTACCCCGCCCCCGGCACGGTGGTCCGGGGTCCGCGGACGGCGGACCGGGCATCGGACGGGGGACCGGGGGGCCCGCGGGGCGTTTGCACCACCTGCCGGCGCGGCGGGGTGAAAGCGTTCGGTGCTTCTTGTATCTTCGAAGGCGTGATGCGCGCCAAACGACGTTCCTTCCCGCTCCGGAGCCGCCGGGTTCGATGGTCGAGCTGCCTGGTGTGGGTCGCGCTCGTCGCCGGGTGCGGGCAGGACCCGCAGGAGGGCACCGCCGGCGGTTCGGCGGGATCCTCGGCCGGGGCGAGCTCGGGGTCGTCGAGCGCCTCGACGGGGCCTGCGTGTCCGTCGTCCTGTGACGACGGCATCGCGTGCACGGTCGATGCCTGCGAAGGTGGCACGTGCGTCCACACGCCCGACGACGGCGCCTGCGGCGATGGTGCGGTGTGCGACCCGGTGGCCGGCGGCTGCAAGGGCGGGCCGTGCGAGACGTGCGAGCCGCAAAACGAGTGCGACATGGTCGCTTGTGTGGACGACCAGTGCGTGCACAACGAGTCGTGTGGGCCCGACCTCGTCTGCTGCAACGAGATGTGCGTCAACCCCGGTTGCGACGACGGGGATCCATGCACGGACGACAGCTGCGGAGGCCCGGGCGTGGGGTGTGTCCACGAGCCCGCCTCGGGCGAGGCCTGCGACGACGGCAACCCTTGCACCGAAAACGACACCTGCCAGGCTGGCGTGTGCCAGGCCGGCACGCCGAAAAACTGCGACGACGGCAACCCGTGCACCGCGGACACGTGCGATCCGCAGCAGGGCTGCGTCCACATGCCCCTCGACGGTCCGCCGTGCGACGACGGCGACGCTTGCACGATGGGGGATGCCTGCGTGCAGGGCGTGTGCACGCCCGGCGGCAACGTCGCCTGCAACGACGGCAACTCCTGTACGAAGGATCAGTGTGACCCGCAGCAGGGCTGCGTCTTTCCGCCGGACGACGGCATCCCCTGCGACGATGGGAACGTCTGCACGGTCGGCGACACCTGCTCGAACGGGACGTGCGGGGGTACCGCGATGACGTGCGACGACAACAACCCGTGCACGGCGGACTCGTGTGACCCGCAGCAGGGGTGCGTGAACACGCCGCAAAACGGGCTCGCGTGCGACGACGGGGACGCGTGCACGCAGTCGGACACGTGCCAGAACGGAACCTGTCAGGGCGGCTCGCCCGTGGACTGCGACGATGGGAACGTGTGCACGGCGGACTCGTGCGACCCGCAGCAGGGG
>JALSIN010000192.1 GCA_026989935.1 Polyangiaceae bacterium
CCCGTCGAGGGCCCGGGCGAGCGCCACGGCGCGCAGCATGGCGCTGGCCTTGTGACAGCACTCGGCGTCCTCCGCCGCCGGGTCGGAGTCGAACACGATCCCCGCCCCGGCACGCACCACGACGGCGTCGTCTTCGACTTCGGCCGTGCGGATCGCGATCGCGAAGTCGGCGGCGCCGTCGTAGCCCAGGTAGCCCACCGCCCCACCATAGGCGCCCCGGTCGCAGGGCTCGAGTTCGTCGATGATCTGGAGCGCGCGAACCTTCGGGGCGCCACTCAAGGTCCCGGCCGGGAAGACGGCGCAAAGGGCGTCGAGGGGGGTGCAGCGCGCGTCCAGAGTCCCCTGGACCTCTGAGACGATGTGCATGACGCGGGCGTAGCGTTCCACGGCATAGCGCTCGGTGACCGCCACCGTCCCCGCCTCGGCCACGCGCCCGACGTCGTTGCGCGCAAGGTCCACCAGCATCGTGTGCTCGGCCCGCTCCTTGGGGCTGTCGAGCAGCTCGCGCTCGAGGGCCCGATCCTCGGCGGGCGTGGTGCCCCGGGGACGCGTCCCGGCAATGGGCCGGACGACCAGGGTGCGCCCCCGGGAAGGCGGTTCGCAGCGCACGAGCACCTCGGGCGAGGCCCCCACCAGGGTCGGCCCCGGCGTGGGCACGACGAACATGTACGGTGCCGGGCTCGTCACCCGCAGCACGCGGTAGAGATCCAGGACGTCGAGCCCCGCCCGCGGCGCCTCGAACGGCTGGGCGAGCACCACCTGAAACACGTCGCCGGCCGCGATGTGGCCCCGGGCGGTCTCGACGATCCGCCGATAGTCGCGGGCCGGTACCCGCCGCCGCGCCCCGAACAGGGGCCCGCTCGCCGCAAGGGGCCCGAGGGCCGCCGCCCCGAGGGCCTCGTGCGATCGGCCCAGACGCACGACCGCGTCCTCGATCCGGGCGACGGCGGCGGCGTACGCCCGGGCGGGGTCGCCGTCCAAGCGGACGGAGGCGGGCGCCACCACGTGCACGCGCGCTGCGAGGTTGTCGAAGACCACGGCCAGGTCCGTGGCCGCCAGGTCGAACGCCAGCGCGCGCGCGGCGGGGGGCGGCGGGGGCAATGGCTCGACCAGGCGCACGAAAGCGTGGCCGAACACTCCCACGAAGCCGCCCCAAAAGCGCGGCAGATCGGGACGGTGGGCCAGCGCCTCCGGACAGGCGGCCAGCGCCCGCAACACCGCGCGCACGGCGGCCAGCGCCTCCGGAGCGGGCGCAAGGTCCAGGTCGGCGCCGGCGGGGACCGTCACCGACAGATCGACCTCGCGGTTGCCGGTGACGTGGGCCGTAAGACGCACCCGCCCGCCGGCTGCGACCACGCTGTAACGCCCCCAGCGGCGGCCGATCTCCACGGACTCGAGCAGCGAAACGTGGGGATAGGCCCCGCGCAGGCTCGCGAAGGCGGCCACGGGCGTCCAGGCGTCGGCGAGGAAGGTCGCGACCACCGGCACGGTGCCGCCTCGGGCGAGACGCTCGAAGGTGGCAAGGTCGGGGATCGGGCGCACGGTCCGAGAAGATACACCGGCAGCCCCCGAGGAGCCGGATACCGCCAACGGGTGAGGGGCTCCGGATGGCTCCCGGGGACCGGCCCCCGCCACACCGCCGCCCTCGGCTGCGAGCAACCCCGGCAGGCTCGCCAGCCCGCCGGGCTCCTCCGTTCGCGGCCGCCTCGGGGGCGGGACGCAGCGGCGGCGGGCCCCCGCCCCTCGACGGGGGATCGATCGCCGTTTCGCGCCGCGGGTCGGGGACGAACGTGCCGGGCGGAGGGGCGCGTTGACGACGCGGCCTCACGCGCCGCAAGATGCCGTCATGCCCACGGCCCCCGACGACCTCCCGCTCGCCGACAAGGACTCCGAGGTGGCGCGCCTCGTCGCCGCCGAGGATACGCGCCAGCGCGAGACGATCCGACTCATCGCCAGCGAGAACTACGCCTCGCGGGCGGTGCTCGAGGCGACCGGCTCCTCGCTGACGAACAAGTACGCCGAGGGCTACCCCCGCAAGCGCTACTACGAGGGCATGGAGGTCATCGATCCCCTCGAAGAGCTCGCCATCGAGCGTGCCAAGCAGCTCTTCGGGGCCGAGCACGCCAACGTCCAACCCTACTCGGGCTCCCCCGCGAACCTCGCGACGCTGCTGGCGCTGTGTGAGCCGGGCGACACGATCCTGGGTCTTTCCCTGCCCGCCGGCGGCCACCTCACCCACGGCTGGAAGGTGTCCGCGACGGGGATCTACTACAAGGCGGTCCAGTACGGCGTCCGCAGGGACGACCACCGCATCGACCTGGACCAGGTGCGCGATCTGGCCCGCGAGCACCGGCCCAAGCTCATCTGGTGCGGCCACTCGGCCTACCCGCGCACGCTGGACTTTGCGGCCTTCGCCGCGATCGCCCGGGAGGTGGGGGCGTACCTGGCGGCCGACATCGCCCACATCGCGGGGCTCGTGGCCGGCGGCGTCCACCCCGACCCGGTGCCCCACTGCGACGTGGTGACCAGCACGACCCACAAGACCCTCCGTGGCCCGCGCGGCGGCCTCATCCTGTGCCGCAAGGAGCACGCCCGCGCCATCGACCGGGCGGTCTTCCCGGGCCTGCAGGGGGGACCGCACAACCACGTCACGGCCGCCAAGGCGGTCGCCTTCGGCGAGGCGCTTCGCCCCTCCTTCCGCGCCTACGCGCAGGCGGTCGTGGACAACGCCCGCGCCCTCGGAAAGGCCCTCGCCGAGCGCGGGTACGACCTGGTGACCGGAGGCACGGACAACCACCTGCTCCTGGTGGACCTTACGTCCACGGGGATCTCCGGGCGCACGGCGGCCAAGGCCCTCGACGCCTGCGCCATCGAGGCCAACGGCAACGCGATCCCCTTCGACCCGCGCAAGCCCTTCGACCCGTCGGGGTTGCGCCTGGGGCTGGCCGCCCTGACCTCGCGCGGCCTCGGCACGGGCGAGATGACGCGCGTGGCCCAGCTCATCGACCGGGTGATCCGCCACGCCGCCGAGCGGGACGGGGGGGTCGAGCCCGCCTTCCGCGACACGGTCCGCGCCGAGGTCCGCGAGCTGCTCGCCCCCTTCCCGGCCCCGGGCCTCGGCACCCCCTGAGGAGCGCCCCGCCCGGGCTGCCGCG
>JALSIN010000193.1 GCA_026989935.1 Polyangiaceae bacterium
CCGGACCACGAATCGGGCGCCGTAGCGTGGCGGCGCAGCAACGGGCGGAGACGCGGACATGGTCCGCACGAGCCTACCATCCCCCATCCCCGCCGCTCCACGACGGCCCCGGCGTGCAGGCCCCCTCCCACACCGACCGGCCGCTCCGCAGTGCCCCGTGGACCGGGCTGGGGCTGGAGAACGCAGCCCAGGCGACGATGCCCTCCACGTGGACCCGTCCACCATCACGCTCGCCGCGGCGTTGCTGTCCCTTTCCGGGACACCGGGCACACCCTCCGTCGGTAGCGCGGACACGGGCCCCCACGAGCCTTCGACCGAGGAGGCGGGTGGGGCCATCCTGCCGGCAACCGGCGACCTCCTACCCGGCCTCGTGTCGGCCGCGGTCGGGCTCGAACTGACCGCCCCGGGCCTCGTCTCCGGCGGGACGGGCACCCAGCGGATCGAGGGCTCCGTGCGCGTGACCGGCTCCATCGTACATCCTTTCGAAGGTGGCGTGCGTGGCGTCGCGCTCGGTCTCGCCCTCTTCGGACGAAACGACGCGAAGCGCCTGCTCGAACGGCTCGGCGCCGACCCCCTGGCGCTGTCGGACGAGCAGTTGCGTACCCCGCCGCCGGAGCCCGTCGTCCGCGTCGCACCGCCGGTCCCCATTGCCGACGAACTGCCTCCGGGCGAAAGCGCAGAGATCGACCTGTCGGTCCCCACCGGCCCCATCGAGATCGAGCCCGACCAACCCCTCGGGTTCGTGGGGGTGGTCACCGACTACGACCTCGTGGACCCGTCGCCCCGCGACGTGTTACGGATCTTCGAGGAAGGTGGCGCGGCAGACCACGCCGCCGTGGCGCGCTGGATGAGCGCCGACGGAACACCGTGGGACGGCGCCCAGGACCTTCGCCGTGCGGTCGCCGACGACGCGCTGGCGCGGGCCTGCCGTACCCGCGGCCCACCTCGTCACGGTGACTTTCAGCGGGTCCACGCCTACCTCATGACCCTCGAACGCCTGATCGGGCCCGGACAGACCGAGCCTTTCCTGCGCTGCCATCGTCGGCTCGAGTTTCTGCTGACGGGCGTGGCGCTGTCCTACGGCGAAGCTCTGCGTCTCGAACGACGGGTCGGGATCCCCGTCGAAAGCATGGAGCGGATGCCCTCGATCTCCAACTTCCTGGGCCTGCTCGACAGCGCCGCGCGCTCGCTACGTTATCGAGCGCCCGCGTCCCTGCTCGAACTGTCGTTCGACCGCATCGACTTTCCAAACGCGCCACCCGGTGTCCGGCCCTCTCCACTCGGCCCGCACGCGCGCGCCGTGTTGCGCCCCCTCGCCTCCACCGATGTCGGACCGATCCTCGACCTGGTGGGCGACGAGCCCGCGAGTATACGGGAGGTCCTGGCGTTTTACGTCCGCATGGGACACGCGCCCGTGCTCGACCATCTGGTGCCGTGGCTGCTGGCGCACCCCACGTTCGCCGCCGACCTCGGCCGCGCGGCGGCCCGCCGATTTCCCGTCGCCATGAGCCGGCGGCTGCTCGACGCCTACGTGGAAGCCACATCCCCCAGTGCGCGGGCCCTCGTCGCCGATCTGTTGCGCTGGGTGCCGGAGGCAGGCCGCCGGGCGCTCGTGCGGCACCTCGCGGAACGGGTGGGGGTGTCCGTGCCGGAGGAGGCCAGCATTGCAGAAGCTCTCGCGGCCTTCGACCGGGCGCGAGCCACCCGCGCGGGCCAAGAAGCAGGCGCCCTGCTGCAGTACGTCCTCGAAGGCCCCGACGACGTCATCGCCCTCCCCCAACGGATCCGTCGCGTGGAACGGATCGCGGACCTGTCGCCCGCGTACCTTCGCGACCACGCAGCCGACCTCATCGCCTTCCTCGGGGACGCCGCCCTCCTCGCAGCGGCCGACGCGCCCGCCGAACGGGATCTCGCCCTGCAGATGCTCGAAACGCTGCCCTGGCCCGAGCGCCTGCGCGACGACGCCGCGCGCACCGCCGCAATTGCCCGCGCGCGCCTGCTCGTACGCGGGGGCGAGCACGAGCGTGCCCTCGCCGCACTGCGCACCGCGGACCCACACCTTTCGGATCCTCCCACCCAGGAGGTCTACGAACGCATCCTGGTCGAGGCCGTCGATCGCGCCATCGATCGCGGAGACTTCGACACGGCCGAGGCACTTTTGGGCGATTTTCGCGTCCGTGCGGGCCACCCACGGGCCTTTTCGGATCTCGAACGCCGGATCTTCTTGACCCGTTATTTTCCTGCGCTCGTCCTCGGCGGGCTGTTTGCGCTGTCGCTGCTGGCGACCCTCGTGATCCTCGGTGTCCGGTTCATGCGGACGAAGGTCCAGCCCTTCCTGGAGAACCGGCGAACCGTACGGCGGATGCTGTTCGAGGCCGACTTCGACCTCGTGGACGATGAGACACGGGCCGACGCCACGTTCCTCGCCATCGAAGCCGATCTGGGCCTTGGGAGCGAAGAACACGATCGGGGGTTGCTCGGCCGGCGGATCGACGAGCTCGACCTCACCGACGACGGCGCCTTCGCAGGTGGGGGCGACCGTCGGGCCCACGACGCGTCCGGCGGTGGAGACGCAGCGAGCGCCCCCACGACCCCGTCCATGGTACGAGAGGATGACACCACCGGGAGAGCGGACACCCCGGTGGAGCGGCCACACGCGCCCGAGATCGACCCGGCTGCGGCCGATACCTCGGCGCCGGCACGCGAGCCGGACGAGCCCCGTGGCAGCGACCGACCGGGCCGCGGCGACGCTCGGTCGTCCGACGGCCCGATCCCGGCCCCGGACGGCGCCGGTGAAGATCCGCAGCCGTCTTCCTCTCCTTTCACGGAGGCCCTCGACTTGGACGCCGACACGGGCGCGGGGAACACACTCGACGAAGACACCTCGAACGACGCACACCTCGACCGCGACGACGACGCCTCCTCCAACGAACACCGCGACACCACCGGCGACGGGCTCAGCCATGACCGCGGAAAAACACGGGGCGCCGCCGCCGAGCCGCCGGACGCAACGGACCACGCCGCCTCGATCAGCCTGGACGACCTCGAACTCGACGACGGCTCGCACGACGGGGACATCTCCGACTTCGGCGACGGCCTCGATCCCGACGACGACACGCGCGACGAGGGCACCACCCGCGACGAGTACGGCCACGGCCTCGAAACGATACCCGGTGACGGTGCCCAGCCGCCGGAACCACCGGACGACACCACATCGATCAGCCTGGACGACCTCAAACTCGACGACGACACGAGCGACGGGAACAGTCTCGACTTCGACGACGACGCTCCGGCGGAGATACCTCCACCCGAGTTCGGCGAGCACGCGCGCCTCGGTCGCGGGGACCGTGGAGGTCCCTTCGACGGGACGGCTCCGGTGGCGACCGGCGGCACGGGGGCGGCCAGTGCCGTACCCACGAAGACCGCACCACGGGACGCAGGAGCATCCAACCCCGTCCGCGGCGCGGAGACCGAGCCCGCAGGACCGGGCGCGGCCGTGCAGGAGGCCCCCATCCGCGGCGCGGAGACCGAGCCCGCAGGACCGGGCGCGGCCGTGCAGGAGGCCCCCATCCGCGGCGCGGAGACCGAGCCCGCAGGACCGGGCACGGCCGCACGAGAGGCCCTCGGCGCGATCCCACGAAGAGGCGGCGGGGCGCCGGGCACGGCCTCGGGCGGCCGGCACCCGCCCGGGGCAACGGGGGATGAAGCCGGCGCGAGGGCGGCCACGCCGCCACCCGGCTTCCCCTCGGAGGTGGCGGCGTTCGAGGAGGCCGCCAACCGCCTCACGGCCCTGGCCCGCGCGCTTTCTCGCCATCGCCGGCGAGCCTCGTAAGATCGCGCCCCGACGGGCGCCGGGTGCTGCTGCCCCGGGTGGCACAAGGGCCTACATGTGCGCACGCTCCCCTTGCAACCCCGGGCGCTTTTCGAAACGATGCACGCTCCCGTGCCGTCCGCCCCCCGCTTCGTGGACTACCTGTCGTGGGCCTTCTCGGTCCCGGGCACGGCCACGTACGACCTGTCGCAAAGCGGCATGCCCGACGCCGTCCGCCACGACGAGCGCGCGCGGGCGCTCGCCCGGGCATTCGCGGCGGATGCCGCGCTCGACCGGTCGAACGCCGCGACCATCCTGGATGGTTACCGCCGGGCGGCGGCGGACCGCTACGGCCTTGCGCCCGACCACATCGTCCCCACCCTGGGCACCAGCGGCGCGCTTTCGCAGGCATTGCTGGCCCTTTGTCGGCCCGGCGACGCAATCATCGTCGAGCGACCGGTCTACGAACCCCTGTGGCGCGTGCCGGAGGCGCTCGGGCTGTCCGTCACCCCCTTCGAGCGCACGTTCGAGGACGAATGGCGCCTCGACCCGGCCCGCCTGGCCCGTCTGTTGTCCTCGCGCACGCGCCTGGTCGTCGTGTCGAACCTGCACAACCCCACCGGGGTTGCCACGGACCGGACCACCCTGTCGGAGATCGCGGCCCTCGCGGCACGGGTGGACGCCCACGTCCTGGTGGACGAGGTGTACCTCGATTTCGTCCCAGACGCTTCGAGCCCCCCGTCCGATGACGATGGCGCCCGCGTTCACTCGGGTGTCCACGTGGCCGACAATGTGATCGTCGCAAGTTCCATGACGAAGACCCTGGGGTTCGGCGCGCTGCGGGCCGGCTGGCTCGCCTGCCGGGATACCGCCCTCGCCACACGCCTCGCGCGCGCAGCCGAGCTTCTCCACGTCGTGCCCCCGCTCCCGAGCGTCGCCCTCGCCACGGCGCTTTCGGGCGAGGCCGACCACTTGCTCGAACACGCCCGGCGCACTGCTGCGGAGGGCCGGCGGGTCCTCGCGCGCTTCCTCACCGCGCAGAACGCCGTCCGCGCGGTCGTTCCCCGGTATGGCCTGTGCGCCGCCCTCGTGCTACCGCCCGACGTGCGCGCCACGAACCTGGCCGACCACCTGCGCCGGCGCTACGACACCATCGTCGTCCCAGGGACCTTCTTCGAAGCACCGCATGTGATCCGCGTGGGGCTCGGCGGGCAAGCCCACATTCTCGAACAGGGGCTCGCGAACGTGGTCGCCGCCATCGAGGACCTCCGGCCCGCGCCGTAGGACCACGACCGGTGCGGAGCCCACCCCACGAAGGCGTGACGGCTACACGTTGAACCGGAAGTGGATCACGTCGCCGTCGCGGACGACGTAGTCCTTGCCTTCGCTGCGCAGCTTGCCCTGGGCCCGGGCGGCCTGTTCGCCGCCGAGGTCCACCAGCAGGTTCCACTCGATGGTCTCGGCGCGGATGAAGCCGCGCTCGAAGTCCGAGTGGATCTTTCCGGCAGCGGCGGGCGCCTTCGTGCCGCGCCGGATCGTCCAGGCCCGGACCTCCTTTTCGCCCGCGGTGAAGAAGGTGATGAGGTCCAGAAGCTCGTAGGCCGCGCGAACGAGCCGGTGCAGGCCGGGCTCGGCGAGCCCCAACTCGGCCAGGTACTCCGCGCGTTCCTCGGCGTCGAGGCCGGCCAGCTCGGCCTCGATGGCCGCGGAGATCGGCACCACCTGCGCGCCCTCGCGGGACGCACGATCGCGTACCTGCGCGACCCGTGGGTCCTCCTCGGCGATGGCAATCGCCTCCTCGGCCACGTTCGCCGCGTAGAGGACCGGTTTGGCGGTCAACAGCTGCAGGGGGCGCAGGACCTCCCAGGCGTCGTCGTCGAGGTCCATCGCCCGCACCGGCACGCCCTCTTCGAGCCGGGCGCGCACGGCCGCGGTCACCTCGACGGCGCGGCGCTCGAAAGGGTCCCCGCCCTTGGACTGCTTCTTCGCCCGTTCGTGGCGCGCCTCGACGGACTGGAGGTCCCGCAAGACGAGTTCCGTATCGATGACCTCCATGTCCGCGAGCGGATCCACCTCGCCGTGGACGTGGATCACGTTGTCGTCGCGAAAGCACCGGACCACGTGGCAGATCGCGTCCACCTCGCGGATGTGCGCGAGGAACTGGTTGCCGAGCCCCTCCCCCTTGCTCGCCCCGCGCACCAGGCCGGCGATGTCCACGAACTCGATGGTGGCGGGCACCACGCTCGCCGGATCGTAGAGGGCCACGAGCGCATCGAGACGAGGGTCCGGCACGGGGACGACGCCCACGTTGGGGTCGATGGTGCAAAACGGGTAGTTGGCGGACTGGGCGCCGGCGCCCGAAAGCGCGTTGAACAGGGTGGACTTGCCGACGTTGGGCAGGCCGACGATGCCGACGGCGAGGGCCATGGCGCCGGTGGGTAGCACAAACCGCGCCGCCTGTCCGGCCGGCCCGAAGGCCCCGGGTCCGGTGGCGACGGCGGCCGACGGGCACGCTCGGTGCGCGCGAGGGTGTATGCTCCCGGCGATTCCATCCCATGGCCGACGGCCGCAACACCCGTGCCCGGCGACGGCGGGCGCAGACCGAGGGCGCGCTGCTCGACGCCGCCCGGACCCTGTTTCGGCACCACGGGTACCACGCCACGACCGTCGAGGACATCGTGCAGCGGGCGCAGGTCGCGCGTGGAACCTTCTACCTGTACTTTCGCAACAAGGAGGCCGTCCTGGGCGCCCTGGTGGGCGCCTTCGTCGAGGACATCCGAAGCGCGGTCCGTCGCATCGAGACGGGGCCGTGCGCTGCGCCCCCGGCCGAGCAGATCCGCGAGAACCTGCGCCGGATCTGCCACGTGGTCGAGCGCCACGAGGACGTGGCGGCGCTGGTGTTCCTCGGACCGGCGGGGTTCGACGACACCTCGCGGGCGATCCTCGACCGTTTCTGGGAACGGACCGAGGCCATGGTGCGTGACGCCCTCGCCGTGGGTCAGGGGCTCGGGGTCGTCCGCTCTTGCGACCGCACGCTCGCGGCCACGATGGCGCTCGGCGCCGTCCGGGCGGCCTTGTCGCGTCGCCTGGGCACGCCACCGGACGGATCTTCGGACGGCGACGAGCGGTTCGGCGAGGCGTTCATCGACGAGATCGTCGCCTTCCCCCTTCGGGGCCTGCTCGCCCTCGCCTGAACGGGACGAACCGGCCCCCGACGCCGGCCCATCCCGCAGCCCTTCCCGAGCGGCGAGCTTCCAAAGCCCCGCGACCTACTGGCACGACGCGGGTAGCTCCGCCACCGAGCCCACCGCGCGGCGGATCGCTGTGGCATAGGTGGACGGGGCACATACCGAGGAAAGCGGCGGCTCGGCGGGCGAGACCCGCATCGCCTCGGCCACGTCCCGCAGCCGGACCGGGGGGACGCCCTCCCCGTCCGGCGACGAGCAGCCGGGGCCGATCCCGAACTGGTCCTGGTAGGTCGGGTCGCTCGCGTCCTGGTAAGTGATGTCGCCGGGCACCGCGTAGCCGGGCGGGACCCCGGTGATGAACTGCACGGCCACCGGACGGCCCGCGTCCCGGATCGCCTGTAGCGCTTCCACGTACCGGGCCAGCGGAAAGAGCACGGCGTTATCGTCCAACACGCCCTCCGTGCCGGAGGCGTCCTTGTTGACCGGATCGCACGTATCGTAGAAGCCCGGCCCACCCGTGCACGATACGCCGGCGTTCCAGCACACCGCCGACGTGGGAAACAGCACGCCCGGATCGCTCCAGAACACCTTGGAACCCTCGCCGTCGAAGATCTCCGCCGCGCTGGGCCGCGCCGAGCAGTCGGCCTCGTCGGTCACGATGATCACCACGAGGGCGGCGTCGTCGCGCAAGAAACCGTAGTTGCTCGAAGATGGGTCGTTCGCCTGTTCGATCGCCCGTGCCATGGCTTCGAGGGGACTTTCGAACCCGCAGCCGTCGATCCCCTGCGGCGCCGCACAGGCCAGGGCATCGGCCAGGGGCACCGAAACGTTCGCCGCGCCGTTGCGCAACTCGATCCACGGCCGCTGGGCGGGCTGGGGATCCTCGTCGGTCACGGTGGGCACCACCCCCAGGTCGTCGTAGACACAGACGTCGCCGCAGGTCTGGTCGAACACGTCCGTCGGCGGCTGGGTGCCCGTGTACACGAACTCCGAGGCGCGCACCCGGCACGACGAAAGGCGCAGTTTGCCCCCTTCGGGCGTCGTGCCGCTGCACATCGGATTCCCCATGTCCGTGGTCGTAAAGCCCACGCGAAAGTCCACGCCCGCATCGCAGGTCAGGAGCCCGACCAGGGCGTCCATCGCCTGGGCCAGCGCCGCCTGTGCCTCGGCCATGGAACCGGAGTTGTCCACCACGACCAGGATGTCCACCGCGGGCGCCGGGGGCGGCAAGGCCACGTCGTGGCCCCCGAAGGAATCCCACGTGTCGGCCCCCCCCGTCCGTGCCCGTCGAGGTCGTGCTGGTCTGGGTCTGGCCGCCGGGCCCGCTCGCCGTCCCGCCCCCGGTGGCCCCCTCGGTCCCACCGCTGCCCGCGGTCGGACCGCAGGCTGCGAGCAAGGCCGCCACGGGCGTCCACGCTCGAACGCCCCCCTTCACTCGCTGAAGTCTCTTTCGTCGTCGCATCACGTCCCCTTCGACACCGGCGCACTTCGATTTTCCGGCTCGACGCCCCCCCACGGTGCCAGCGTTGGGGGGGCCGCCCTGTGGTGGTCCGGACCGGAGTTTCATCAGCGATTCCCGCGGCCGGACGCCCGGGGGGCGCCGGCCTATGCAAGGTACGGTGCGAGGGCGGCGGCCACGGCGTCTCGATCGACGTCGCCGTGGGCTCGCGCGAGGAGTTCGGCGATCCGTCGCTTGGCCTCGTCTTTCGTCTCGTCTCGAAGGAAACCACGGAAGATGGACTCGGCCGACGCGATCCGAGCGAGGACACGGTCCCGCTCGTGCTCCTCCAACTCCGTGAAGTAGATGACGTCCACCTCCGCGGGGTTGTGGGCGTCGCGGTAGATCTCGAACATCGTCTTGTCGCCGACAGCCATGGGAACCTCGAGGATGCCACAGCCGCGCCACCGGCGCCGCGTGACCGCGACCGTGTCCCCCCTACGGCGCGGCGACGGCGGCCTCGGCGCGGCGCACCCGGCGACCGAGCGCGGCGGGGGGCACTTGCGGGCCGGACCCGGCCTGCGCCTCCAGCACCGGGGCGATCCGGCGCAGGAGCGTCGCCTGGTACTCGCCGAGCCGCTCCTTGACCCGCTGGGCCGCCAGCAGGTTGCGACGAAGGTCTTCCTGGTATCGCTTGAGGAAGTACCCGATCGTCTCCACCCGGATCTTGATCGAACCCGTCGGCTTGTTCTCGTCGATGTCCTTGAACGAAAAGTACGGGGTGCCCGAGTTTTCCACGATCTCCTCGATGACCGTGTAGATGGGCGCATCGTGCCCGCACTTGAAGCTCGAAAGTTCGAGGGCCACCAGGTTCGGATGGCGCGCCGTAAACTTCGCGGCCCACACCTTCTGGTTCGTGTTCTCCGAGTAGCTGTTCTTCCAGCAGTCGCTGATGTCGTACGGGTCTCGGATGTACCCCGCCTCGATGTCCGCCTCGAACAATGGGTAGCAGATCTCCGGATCCGTGGGCAGCGAGTGGATCGTGAGGATCGGGTAACCGAGCTTTTGCAGCTCGTCGGGGATCTCGTGGTTCATCCCCGGGTCGTTGTGGTAGGGGCGGGCCAGCAGCACGATCCCGATGCGCTGTTCTCGTTCGAGTTCTTCCAGGATCGCGCGGCCGCGCGAGCGCAGCGAGGCCACGAAGCGTTCGAGGGCCCGGTACGCCTCGTCCACGGCCCGCGCGTTCTCCTCCTCGGATAGGCCCAGGATGTCCCCGAACGCCGCGAACATCTCCCGGCGGCACAGCTTGGGCTCGCCCATGTGGACGAAGGGGACCACCAGGCGCACGCCCTTTTCGGCGAAGACGTCCTTTTCCTTGGTGAACGCGGCCTTCGTCGTGTCCGCGGAGCCGACCACCGTGGGGCAGGCGCGGTGCCCCGTGTTGCCCGTGAGCCACGAGTCCATGGAATCGACCTGCGGAAACACGATGAGGTCGAGCGGCCGGCGCTTGTGCTTGACCTCCAGCAGGTTGTGCATGTGGGCGATGCACACCTTCGAGGGAAAGCACGGGTCGATGGCCCCCCGCTTGGCGCCCTCCTTGTACAGCTCCTCGGTGGTGAAGTCCGAGTAGACGAGGTTCTTCGCCGGCACGCCCAGGGCCTCGAAGTAGGCCGAAAACCACGGATTTTGCGAGTACTGGTTGAGCACCCGCGGGATCCCGATGCGCAGCCGCTCGCGCCGATCCACGAGATCGATCCGCCGCCGCGTCTGTTCGGCCCGCGCGGCGATCCGCTCGGCCGCCTCGATCCGGCCAGCCGCCTTCTCCACCCATCGGGCCAGGCGCTTCGACCGGTTCGCCCGCCGCAACAGGGCGTTGACCTTCTCCTGGTGCCGTTCCAGCGCAGGGGGCAGCTCGACGCGCTCGGGCAGACCGAGCCCCGCCGCCTCCGGGCGGTCGGCCACGACCGGCGGCCGTTGCGGCTTCCATGCCTCCTTGGCCGCGATGGCCGCCAGGTTCGGGTAGCGCTTCTTGATCGCGTCGAGCCCCGACTTGATCTTGCGCATGGCGTCGATGTCCTCGACCTCGCCCTTTTCGCAGGTGGCGATGATGAGGCGGCGCGTCCCGATGGCGCGGTCCTCGGCCCGGTCGTGCGGGCGGATCTGGATGAGCTCGCCCGCGGCATGGCGCGCGTCGGCCTCCTCCCGTTCGAGCTCGAGGTCCACGTCGATGAAGGTGCGCAGACACTTGTTCTTGCAGAAGTAGCACCTCGTGGACTCGTCGCGCTTTTGCCGGTACTCGATGGACGAGACCTTGTCGAGGCCGATCCAGGCCGTGCGGTGCCCGTTGCGGTGCAGCCGCCGCGCTTCCAGGGCCGCACCGATGGCGCCGGATTCACCGCAGTGCTTGTGCACGATGACCTCGGCTTCCATCCCCTTTTGGCGGAACCGCTCCTGAATGAAGTCCACCTGGGCCTTGACGGCGGCCAGGTTGCGCTGGGTCCCCCCCTGCAACACGAACCGGCGTCCGAGCTTGGCCAGGTTCGGGATCTGGCTGACGTACAGCCACACGTTCTTGGGCAGCACGGCCGCAAGACCCGCCATGATCTCGTCCGGCGCCCAGCCCTGTCGCTGGAAGTCCACGATGTCCGACTGCATGAACACCGCGCACCCGTACCCGAAGGTGGGCATGGCCTTGGCCTGAAACGCGATGTCCGCGTACTGCCGCACGTCGAACCCGAAGCCCGCGGCCGTCCCCTGCAAGAAGTACCCGTTGCCCGCCGAACACTGCGTGTTGAGCTTGAAGTCCTTGACCTTGCCGTTCTTGAGGATGATGATCTTGATGTCCTGGCCGCCGATGTCGCACACGACATCCACGTCGTCGTAGAAGTGCAGGGCGCTTTCGCAGTGCGCCACGGTCTCGACGATGGCCGCGTCGGCGCGCAGCACGTCTTTCAGGATGTCCTTGGCGTAGCCGGTGGTGCCCACCCCGAGGATCTCCAGGGTTGCGCCGGCATCTTCGACCTGCTTGCGAAGGTCGAAGATGAGGTCCTTCGTGTCCTCGATGGGGTTGCCCTTGCTAAGCTGGTAGACCTTCGCAAGAACCGTCCCTTCTTCGTCGAGCAGCACCGCCTTCGACGAGGTGGATCCGCCGTCGATCCCCAAGAAACAGCGCACGGTTTCACCCGGCTTGAACGTCGCCGGCGTAAACGGCTCGGGTTCGTACGCGCGCAGGAAGGCTTCGAGTTCCTCCTTCGTGTCGTACAGCCCCTTGCCGCCCGCCTTCTTCTTCTCCTCGGCGCGGCCCACGTCGATGTACCAGCGCAGGTGGTCGGTGCCCGCGTAGCGCCCGACGTGATCGTCTTCGTCCTTGCCGAACTCGGCGGCGCCGATCGCCGCATAATACTGCGCGTTCTCCGGCACCTTGATGAGGTCGGCCGGGTCGTCGCACGGCGGCAGCTCGACGCCCCGCTCCTCCCAGATCGGCGGAATGTTCGCCTTCCAACACTCCACCATGCCGCGGATGTAGGTGTTCGGCCCGCCCAGCAGGAGCACGTGTGGCATGAGCGTGTGGCCGCGGGTGAGCACGGCGAGGTTTTGCTGCACGATGGACTCGAACAGCGAGGCCATCAGTTCGTCCGGCGGCACCCCCATCTTCTGCAGGGAGTTGATGTCCGTCTCGGCGAACACCCCGCACTTGCCGGCGACGGGGTGGAGCTTGTGGCCCAGGTAGGTCTGCTCGCACAGCTTCTCGGGCGGGATCTTGAGCTTGGCGTTGATCTTGTCGATCACCGCCCCCGTCCCCCCGGCGCACTTGTCGTTCATCGAGGGGATCTTCTTCTTGCGCCCGGTCTCCGGATCCTGCTTGAAGACGATGATCTTGGCGTCCTGACCGCCGAGTTCCACCACGGAGTTGACCTCCGGGTGGAGCTTCTCCACGGCCAACGACACGGCGTTGACCTCCTGCACGAACTTGGCCCCCACGAAGCGGCCGATGTTGGCCCCGCCCGATCCCGTGATGAACACGCGCCCGTTGCCGGGGCGAAGGCCCACGTCACGCTCGATCTCCTGCAGCATTTCGAGGGCCTTTTCGGGCTGCTTCGTGTCGTGGCGGCGATAGGCCTTCCACAACAGCCGGTCCGTCCCCTCCTCGAATACCACCGCCTTGACGGTGGTCGAGCCGATGTCGAACCCGATGCGGAACTTGCAGTCGTCCATGGGTCTGCTCAACTCCCGGCCGGCGGCCTCACGCCGCCTTCTCGGCGCGGATCCCCTCCGCGCGCATCCGCTCGGCCACGTGGTGCACGAACCGCGCCGCCGTCCCCACGATCCCTTCGACCTCGGGTACGTGGTACAGCGGCCGGCGCAGCTCGGGGTGCCGGGCCACGTAGGCCCGGATCTCGTCGAGGGCGTACCCCGTGTCCGCCAACACCCGCGCAAACTCCTGCTTGGCCTTGGCCTTGGCCTCGCCCAGCGCCATCTGCACGCGGCTGTGCGCGTTGATCTCCCCCTCGCCCGAGGTCTCGATGGGCAGGAAGATCATGTCCTTGAAGCGATTGACGACGGCCGACTGCGCCCCGTCGGACTGCGTGGACGGCATGCACCCGAACGGTTTGAGCGACAACACCATGTGCGCGATGCCCTTGACGGTGTAGTAGATGTTCTTCGCCACCTCGAGGTGCCCTTCACCGCCCTCGGCGCGCGAGTGGTAGAAGTCGTGCGCGAGCCGCTCCATCTCCCACATGTCCACGATGGGGTGCGTGGTCCCGCCGAGCGCCTGCCGCACCCGGTCGTACTCGCGGCGGTACAGGCGGTCGGCCACCTCGATGAGGGCCCGCTTCTTCCAGTATCGTCCGAAAAGGCGCAGCTTCGCGCCGACCTCCCACCATTTCGGGTCGGGTTCGTCCTCGGCAAGGCCCCGCCGGTCGGAGGGTCGGATTTTCTCCTGCCACAGCATGTAGGACAGCCAGGTGGCGATGGGCTCCGTGATGATTTCCGCCCCCTCGGCCTGGAGGAACTTGAACATGTTGAAGTTGCCGTCGCCGTCGGTGGTCTGCGCCCAGAACTCACCGGTGATCTTGACGATGGGCTTGGGGATCGTCCGGTCCACCTCGATGGCGTCGAAGCGCCGGGCCACCTCGCGCAGCGGCTCGACGAGGTCTTCCGTGGTGAGCAGATCGAGGAACTTGATCAGCAGGTCCACCTTGTCGCGCTGGCCCCGGCGATCGAGCCAGTCGGCCGCCTTGCCCTCGATCCGCGGCAGCCTCCGGTCACGAAACACCTGGTACAGGTACTCGAGGGACTGTCGCAGCACGCGCTCGGTCGCGCCCGGCTCCACCTCGTAGGGCCGGATCTGCGCCGCCAGTTCGTTGAGCAGGTCGCCCACATTGATCGCGCTGACCAGACCGATGAAAAAGTCCGGGCTCAGTTCGAGGCCGGCCTTGACGTCGCTTTGCGTAAGCCCCCCCTTTTGCTGGAACAAGATGACGCGAAAGCGCTCGAACCCCGCGTTGCGCAGGGCCAGCCGGTACTCCGCCTCGTACATCCCGAAACGACAGGGGCCACACGCCCCCGCCGTGAAGAACACGTAGTGGTCCTCGATCTCCTTGGTGGACAGGCCCTCGTGGTCGCGCAGGTACTGCAGGTACTGCACCAGATTCCCCACGGTAAAGTACGTGGGGTTGCACTGGCCGTTGTTGCCGTACTCCTTGCCCGTCTGGAAGGCGTCCACGTTGGGCGTGGGCAGGGTCTTGGCGCGGTAGCCCAGCGAGTGGAACACGCCCTCGATGAGGCGCTCGTGCCGGTAGGTGAAGCCGCCGAACAGGATCGTCGTGTGCGGGCGCTGGTCCGCCGTGAACGGGCGCTCCACCGGGCGGTGGAAGTGCCGGTCCACGTTGATCGCGAGGAACGAGGGGTCGAGTCCCTCCTCGCGCGCCACGGCCGTCACCGTCCGGGCGATTCCTTCATCGGTCTCGAAACTGCGAGGGGTGGGGACGTCCATCGGCGGCATCGTGTCGTTCTCCTGGCGTCGGGTGGTTCGACCCGGCGAGAATACCTGACACGATCGTCAGCGTAAATCGATCATGCCCCCAGGTCGCCTGAAAACCGGCCCTCGAACCGATTTTTTCACATGAGCAACACTGACGGAATCGTCATTCTTTTCATGGATCGCCCCCTTCCCGCCCGCGGTCGCCGGCACGGCCCCGCGCACGGACGCGGCGGCCCGTGGCCGCGCCTCGATGCGCCTCGGATGCATCGACCCGCCGCCATTGGGCCCGCAAGGGCCGACCGACCGCCTGCGCCCACCCGCAGTGCGCCGCCACGGTCGCACCGCGACCGCACGGGCACACGGCCTTGCGCGCGGTCAGGACTCGTCGCCGGTGACGAGCACGCGTGTGCGCGCGACCGCGACGAGTTCGACCGGCAGGCCCGGGCGATCCACGAGCGTGCGCGACCGTCGCACCACCACGACCTCGAGGGTCTCCGCACCCGCGAGATCTCCAAGTGCCCGGCGGTCCACGAAGGCTTCGCCGGCATCGGCCACCGTGCAGGAGATCCGCCCCCTGCCGCCGGCAACCGTCCCGATCTCGAGGTGAACCGGCTCGGTGCTGGCCGAGGCCCGTGTCCACCCCAGCCACAGCCCCCCGTCCGCCTCGATCTGCCCCGAAAGCTCCTCCACCGGCTCCACGACCAGGTCCGCGTCGAACCCGAGCACCGGGTCCGCGCCCCCGTCCACCTCGACGGCCACCCGGATCGTCTCGGAGCCCGTCGTGACCACGCCGTCGGCCAGGACGTACTCCACCCCCGACACGAACGGCAGCAAGTCCGGTACCAGGCGCACGGGCACGTCGAACTCGGCGTCGGCGGCGCGCACGGCGACGGCGCCGGCGTCCACGAACACCACCTCGCCGTCGAAGGCGGCCGAGTCATCCTCGTCGAGCACGGGATCCTCGGCACGCAACGGCGCACAGTGGCCCAGCGGCGGCTCCGCCCACGGCTGCGCGTCGAGCCCGAGGCGCTCGACCATCCGCCCCGTCTCGTCCGCGTGGATCTCCACGAACCGCGCCACGGCGGTGATCGTCACAGGGGCGGGCGCCTCGTCCGGCCGCGGCCCCGCCGCGGCCTCCAAGGTGACCTCCACGCGCCCGAAGCGCTCCACCGTCGCGGCGACCTCGTCGTCCCCCGCGGCGAGCGGGTCGGTCGTCGTGCAGCCGGCGACGGCAAGGCCCAGGAGGGCCCAGCGGAGGGCGAATTTCGCGCTCACGGGCGGCAAGCATACCGCCTTCCCGCCCGCCTGTCACGAAACGCCCGCCGCGACCGGCGCAGACCGCGGGACACGCGGAGCGGCACCGCCTCCCCGCGGCCGCGGCGGAAGGGGATTCGCCCCCCCTTCGAGCATCCGAGCCGGGTTGTGTCGGCCCGCGCGCTCGATACCCTCTCGCCCGTGCCCCTCGCCCGGGACGATCTGGCGGCGCTCGCCGCCCTCGCGCGGATCGAGCTTCGTGACGACGAGACGGACACGATCCGTGGCGAGATCGCGACCGTCGTCACGTACCTCGCCCGCGTACAGTCGGCCGCCGCAGAGCCGCCGGCTGCCCCGACGCCCGTACGCCTGCGCGGCGACACCCCGGGGCCCCCCCTGCCCCGTGACGAGGCCCTCGCCGCCGCCCCCGATCCGGCGCCGCCGTTCTTCGGCGTCCCGCCCTTCATCGACGACGCCTGATCGCCCGCGTCATGACCACCTCGATCCTCGAAGCGTTCCCAGACGCGGGCGCCCTCGCCGGAGCGGTCCGCCGCGGCGCCGTGCGGGCCGAGGCCGTCGCCGAGGCCACCCTCGCCGCCATCGAGCGCCTCGACCCGACGGTGGGAGCCTTCCTGCACGTGGCCGTCGATCACGCGCTCGCGGCCGCCCGGCGCACGGACCGGATCGTGCGCGAGGGCAGCGACCCCGGCCCTCTGGCGGGCGTCCCCATCGCGCTCAAGGACCTGTTCGTCACCCGCGGGATCCCCACGACGGCGGGATCGCGGATCCTCGCCGGCTACGTGCCGCCCTACGACGGGCACGCGGCCTCGGCCCTCGCCCGCGCGGGCGCCACCCTCGTCGGAAAGGTCACCCTCGATGAGTTCGGTATGGGATCGAACGGCGCCAACAGCCCCGTTCCGGCGCCCCGACACCCCACCTCCGACGACCACTGGCCCGGCGGCTCGTCGAGTGGGTCGGCGGCGGCGGTGGCCTTCGGCCTCACGCCGCTGGCGCTGGGCACGGACACGGGTGGCTCCGTGCGCTGGCCGGCCTCGTGCGCGGGCATCGTGGGGCTCAAGCCGACCTACGGCCGGATCTCCCGCCACGGAATGATCGCCTTCGCCTCGAGCCTCGACCAGGCGGGCCCCATGGGTCGCACGGTGCGGTGCGTCGCGCACCTGCTCGCGGTGCTGGCCGGCCGGGACGAACGCGACGCCACGAGCCTCGACGCGCCGGTCGGCGACTACCCCGCCGCCTGCGAGGCACCCGTGGCCGGACGCACGGTCGGCGTTGTGCGCCGGGCCCTCGACGCCGAGGGCGTCCACCCCGCCGTGCGGAAGACCGTCGCGGATACCGTGCGCGCCCTCGAAGCGCGCGGGGCCAAGGCGATCACCCTCGACCTGCCGTCGATGGACCTTTGGGTCCCCACCTACTACGTGCTCGCCTGCGCCGAGGCGGCCAGCAACCTCGCCCGCTACGACGGCATGCGCTACGGCCGGCGGGTGGAAGGCCGCGATCTGGCCGAGACAATCGCCCGCACGCGGGCCCAGGGATTCGGGCCCGAGGTGCGCCGCCGGCTCCTCGTGGGGACGTACGTGCTGCGCAAGGACAACGTGGACGCCTATTACGGCGCGGCCATGCGGGCGCGGGCGGCCATCGCGGCGGAGCTTCGCGGGGCCCTCGACCGCTGCGACGTCCTCGCCCTGCCCGTCGGCCCCCAACCCGCCGTGCGGCGCGACGCGGGGGCGGACGCCGACGACCCCCTCGCCGACTACCTGCGCGACGTGTTCACGGTGGCCGCGAACCTCGCCGGCCTGCCGGCGATCGCGGTGCCGGCCGGTCACGCGGACGAGGGCGGACACCGCCTGCCCATCGGCGTCCAGCTCGTGGGACGGCCCCTGGGCGAGCCGGACCTCTTCGCCTTTGCCGCCGCCGTCGAGCGGGAGATCGGCGCCGGCCCGCCGCCGCTTCGGGAAGCGACCCCATGACCGATCTGGTCCCCACCATCGGCCTGGAGATCCACTGCCGCCTGGCGACGCGGACGAAGCTCTTTTCGCCGTGCCCGTTTTCGTTCGGCGCCGAGCCGAACACGCTGGTGGACCCGTACACCCTGGGCCTGCCCGGAACCCTGCCCGTGCCCAACGCCGCCGCCGTGCGCCTGGCCGTGCGCCTGGCCGCCGCGCTCGGCTGTACGATCCACCCCGAAAGCCGCTTCGCCCGCAAGCATTACTTCTATCCGGACCTTCCGAAGGGCTACCAGATCACCCAGGGCGACGAGCCCTACGCCACGGGCGGCGCCATCGTCTTCGAAGATCCGCACGCACCCGGCACCCTCGCCCGGGCGCCGCTTTCGCGCATCCACCTGGAAGAAGACGCCGGCAAGTCGATCCACGACCGCGGCCGTGACCGGGCGCTGGTGGACTACAATCGGGCCGGCGCGGCGCTCGTGGAGATCGTGACCCGCCCAGCCCTGGACGATCCCAAGCGGGCCGCGGCCTGCTTTCGCGCTCTGCGCGCCGTCGTCCGCACACTGGGCGTGTCGGACGCGAACATGCAGGAGGGCGGGCTGCGCTGCGACGCGAACGTCTCGCTGGCGCCGCGGGGCGCGAAGGTCCTCGGGACCCGCTGCGAGATCAAGAACGTCAATTCCTTTCGGTTCCTGGAGGCGGCGATCCGCGCCGAGATCCGGCGGCAGCGGGATCTTTTGGCCCGGGGCGAGCCCGTGGTGCAGGCCACGGTGGGGTACGACGAGGACCGGGACCGCGTGTTCGTGATGCGCACGAAGGAGACGGCGGCGGATTACCGCTACCTGCCGGACCCGGACCTGCCGCCGCTTTCGATCCCGGACGACTGGATCGACCGGGCCCGGCGCGCGTGCGGCGAGCTGCCCGCCGCGCGCGCCGTCCGCCTGGCCGCCGCGGGGGTGCCGGCCGACCTCGCCCGCAAGGTGTCCGAGGACCCGGCGCTCGCCCGGCTGTTCGAGCAGGTGGTGGCCGAAGGGGTGGACGAGTCGCTCGCCGCCAAGTGGATCGCCGGGGAGGTGGGGTCGCTGCTGGCCCGGCGGGCGGGGCCGCCGGCGGGCGGCGCGGCGTTTGCGGCGCGGCTCGCCACGGTGCTCGGCTGGGTGGCGAGCGGACGACGGCCGGCCGCCGTGGTGCGGCGGGTGCTCGCGCGCATGGTCGAGCGCGACGAGGACCCCGAGCGGATCGTCGCCGACGAGGGGCTCGAAGGGGCGGGCGCGGACGTCATCGCGGCCGTGGCGGCGCGCCTGGTGGCCGAGCACCCGGACCAGGCGGCGGCCTTTCGCGGCGGCAACACGAAGATCCTGGGGTGGTTCATGGGCCGGGCGATGCGGGCCCTGCGGGGCAGCGACCCGGCGACCGTGCGCGCCACCCTCGAACGGGCCCTGCGGGGCGAGGAGGACACGCCATGACCGATCCGATCCGCCCCTTCCGCGAGGACGACGGGCGCCTGCTCGTGCTCGACCAGCGCCGCCTGCCGGCGGAGGAGCGCTGGCTCGAGCCGACCGGCGTCGAAGCGACGGCCGAGGCCATCGAGACCATGGTGGTGCGCGGCGCCCCGGCGCTGGCCTGCGTCGCCGCGCTGGGGCTGGCGCGGGCGGCCGAAACCTTCCCGGACGACCCGGCAGGGTTCGACGCCGCGCTGTCGGCCGGCCTCGACCGGCTGCGCCGCACGCGACCGACGGCCGTGAACCTGTTCGTGGCCCTGGACGAGCTGGCGGCCGCCGACCGCGCCGTGCCCGCCCGCGACGTGGCGGCCCGGCGCGCGGCCCTGTGGCACGCGGCGCGGGCCCACGCCCGCCGGGACCTCGCGGCCTGCCGCGCCATGGGGGCCTTCGGCGCCCCCCGGATGCCGGACGAGGGCGGCGTGGTGACCCATTGCAACGCCGGGGCCCTGGCCACGGCCGGGCACGGCACCGCGCTCGGCGTGATCCGCTCGGCCGTCGCGGCGGGCAAGCGCCTGCACGTATACGCCGGCGAGACGCGCCCGGTGCTCCAGGGCGCGCGCCTGACCGCCTGGGAGCTGGCACGCGACGGGATCGACGTGACGGTCCTGTGCGACGGCATGGCCGCCGACCTCATGCGCCGCGGCAAGATCCAGGCGGCCATCGTGGGGGCCGACCGGATC
>JALSIN010000194.1 GCA_026989935.1 Polyangiaceae bacterium
ACGACAACGACCGTGTCAGGCCCCGTTACTCGTTCGGTCTTCCGTTTCCGGCTACGAGTGTCCAGGATCCAGGTTCGTATCGAAGTGCTCGTGCTCGTCCGGTCTTTCGGTCCCCCCTTCCCGTGTCCGGATCGGCGGTTGTTCGCGCCCCCGTCCCGGGCGCCGGTCGGACGATGCCTGGACGTGTGCCGTCGTCGGGCCGTGGCGGCGATCCGCGTGCACGGCCGGTGGCATCGGCCGTTTCGGGGGAGGCATCCGGCGCGTGGGGTGGCGGTGAGAAAGATGATGGGATCCTCCCACCCTGCGGGCCCTGGAAGGGGCGGACGGGCCCAGGTATGCTCCGGGCCCGTGTCCACCGGTCTTGCCCCACGAACCGGCTCGTCCCGCGAGCGCGTGGTCCTCGGGATCCTCGGTGGATCCGGGTTCTACGACGTGGCGGGGACCGAAGATGGGATCGAGCACCTCGAAAGCGTCGAGATCTCGACGCCCTTTGGGTGCACGAGCGCCCCGCTCCGGATCGGGCGCGTCGAGCGGCCGACCGGTCCTCCGCTCGACGTGGTTTTCTTGCCGCGCCACGGGGTGGGGCACGTCTTGCTCCCGTCGGAGGTCCCCTACCGGGCGAACGTCTACGCGATGCGCCAGCTCGGCGTGACCCACCTGGTATCCGTCTCGGCGGTGGGGTCGTTGCAGGAGGACATCGAGCCCGGGGACTTCGTGCTCGTGGACCAGTTCATCGATCGCACGCGGCATCGGGAAGACACCTTCTTCGGCGGGGGGATCGTGGCCCATGTGCAGTTCGGTGATCCGGTGGACGCGGCACTGCACGCCCGGCTCGTCGAGCGGGCGCAGGCGGCCGGGATCCGCCACCACGCACGAGGCACCTGCGTGGTGATCGAGGGGCCGACCTTCTCCACCCGCGCCGAGTCGGAGTTGTACCGCGCCTGGGGGGGGCACGTCGTCGGGATGACGGCCCTGCCCGAGGCGCGGCTCGCGCGGGAGGCCGAGATCGCCTACGCCCTGGTGGCCATGGCCACGGACTACGACTGTTGGCGCGAAGAGGCGGGGGAGGTGAGCGTCGAGGCCGTTCTGGAGGTGATGCGTGCGAACGTCGCCCGAGCCCGCGCGCTGGTCGTGGACCTGGCGCGCCACCTGCCCGTGTCCACGGCCGACCTGCCGCCGCCGCGTGCCCTCGACGGCGCCATCGCCACGAACCCCGAGCACATCGACGAACGTGCGCGCCGGCGGTTGCACGCACTCGTCGCAGGCTACCTCTAACGACCCCCGAGCCCCCACCCGCAAGGACCTCGACATGGCCATCGTCCCCGAGCCCGTTCTCGTCGTCGGCAGCGTCGCCGTCGATTCGATCATCACCCCCCGTGCGACCCGCGACGAGTCGGTCGGCGGGTCGGCCGTCTTTTTCGCGATGGCGGCGTCGTACTTCGCGCCGGTGCGTCTCGTGGGCGTGGTGGGCGACGATTTTCCCCAGGGCGCCCTCGATGACCTGGCGCGGCACCAGGTCGATCTCGTGGGCTTGCAAACGGTGCCGGGCGGCAAGACCTTCCGCTGGAAGGGGCGCTACCACGAGAACATGAACCACCGCGACACGCTCGAAACGCACCTCAACGTCTTCGAGTCGTTCGAGCCGAAGTTGCCGGCCGCCTACCGGGACACGCCTTTTTTGTTCCTCGCCAACATCCAGCCCACGTTGCAACTCGACGTGCTGGAGCAGGCCAAGGGGCCGCGCCTCGTGGGCCTCGACACGATGAACCTTTGGATCGAGATCGCGCGCGAGGACCTCGCCCGCGTGCTCGCCCGCGTGGACGTGCTCACCTTGAACGACGAGGAGGCGTTGCAGCTTAGTGGCGAGCACAACCTGGTCCGCGCCGCCCGGGCGATTCAGGCGCTCGGGCCGAAGAACGTCGTGATCAAGCGCGGGGAGTACGGCGCCGTGTTGTTCCACGGTGACGACGTCTTCGTCACGCCGGCACTGCCGCTCGACGAGGTGACGGACCCCACCGGTGCGGGGGACAGCTTCGCTGGCGGGTTCATGGGCTACCTGGCGCGGATCGGTGACCTTTCGGGGGAGCACCTGCGTCGCGCGATGATCTACGGCACCGTGCTGGCGAGCTATTGCGTCGAGGGGTTCTCCTACGAGGGGATGGACCGCCTGACCCTCGATGCCATCCAGCAGCGCTTCGACCGTTTCGCTTCGTTGACGGATTTCTCCCGGGCGAGCCTCGTATAGCAGGAGTCGCATGGCGGAGCCGACGGACCTTGCCCTCGTCGAGGCCTGGCGCGGCGGGGACGTGGAGGCGGGGCGCACGTTGTTTGAGCGCCACTTCGACGGGGTCTACCGCTTCTTTCGCAGCAAGGTCGAGGACGTCGCCGAAGACCTGACCCAACAGACCTTCGAGGCGGTCGTGGCGGGCCGCGACCAGTTCCGGGGCGATGCTGCCTTTCGGACGTACCTGTTCGCCGTGGCCCGCAAGAAGCTCTACTCCTATCTGCGGCAGCACACACGAGCCCAGCGTCGGGTGGGGGACGTCGCCGAGATCTCCGTGGCGGCCGTGGCCGGGGCCTCGCCCTCGACGATCGCCGCCGCGCGCGAGGAGCAGCGGATCCTTCTGATGGCGCTTCGCCGCCTGCCCGTGTCCATGCAGGTGGCCCTGGAGTTGTTCTACTGGGAGCAGATGTCGGTCACCGAGATCGCGAAGGTCCTGGACGTGCCGGTGGGCACGGTCAAGAGCCGGATTCAACGGGCCCGTGCGCGCCTCGAGGCGCTCATCGGGGAGCTGGCCTCCACCGATGCCGTCCGGCGGAGCACCCTCGGCGGGTTCGAGCGCTGGGCGCGGGCGCTGCGGGAGCAGGTCGGCGCCGCCCCCACGCCCCTCAAGAAGATCCCGGCGCGGGACGATGACGGCCACGAATGAGCGAAGCGGATCTCCTCGAAGCGGCGGCGCGCACGGCCGCCATGGCCGAGTCCGTCTCCACGGCGCTTTCGGTCGCCGCGAGCGACGCTGCGGCGCGGTTTTCGAGCGGCGATCTCGAAGGCGGGATCCGGCGCACCGAGGAACTCCTGCCCCGGATCGAGCGGTTCCTGGCCTTCGCCGTCGTGGCCCGTGACCTGCTGCGGGACCGCCGGCCGGACCTCGCCCGGCGGATCGAGGCCTTCGTCGGGCGCCTGCTGGGGGCCGCCGAGCGTCTCGGTGGGGCGCTCGAAGCCGAGGACCTCGTCGCCGTGGCGATGACCCTGGAGCTTGCGATCGCGCCCGTGATGGCCGGGTGGGGGGCGGTGGCCGAGGAGGTCTCGTGGGCGCTGGAGCAGGCCGCCGATGGCCGCGACGCCATGGCCGCGTGAGGTGGCCGCCTGTGGCGCCGGGTCGTCAGACGGGCTCGAAGAACGGCTCGTTGCGCTCGGCTCTCGCCACGAGACCCGGCGGCGGCGAAAAGCGCGGGCCGTGCCGGTCGGCCAGGGCACGCATGCGATCGACGAAGGCGCGCACCCCCACGCGATCGATGTGAGCGAGCGGTCCGCCGCGGTTCGGGGCGAAGCCCACGCCGAACACCGCGCCCACCTCGGCGTCCCGCAGGCGGACGACGATCCCCTCCTCCACCGCGCGGGCCGCTTCGAGCGCCTGCAGAACCAGGAGGCGGTCCCGCAGTTCGCCGAGGTCGGTCTCCTCGGAGGGGATCCGGCGCTCGGCCAGGTCGCGCAGTCCCGGCCACAGGCGTGTGCGCTTGCCGCGGGCGTCGTAGTCGTAGAACCCCCGCCCGGCGCTTCGTCCCGGGCGGTCGAATTCGCGGACCATGCGCTCTACGAGCGAGAGCGCGGGCAGGTCCGGCAGGCGTCCGTATCGCCTGCCCTGCTGGAAGGCATGGACGGCCAGGCGCAAGGTCACCTCGTCGAACACCTGCAGGGGCGGTACGACCATGCCCGCGCTGCGCGCCGCCCACTCCACGAGCACCGGATCGTGGCCTTCGGCCACCATCTGCGCGCCTTCGAGGATGTAGGCGGAGAAGACGCGCGTCGTGTAGAAACCGTAGCCGTCGCGGACGACGATGGGCAGCTTGGAGATCGCACGGCAGTAGGCGAGTGATCGCGCGATGGTCTCGTCGGAGGTTTTCTCGCCGCGGACGATCTCCAGCAGTTGCATCTTTTCCACGGGGGAGAAAAAGTGCAGTCCCACGAAGCGATCCGGGTGGGCGGAAGGCTTCGCCAGGTCGGTGATCGGGATCGCCGAGGTGTTCGATGCCCAGATCCCCGCGTCCGACAGGCGCGGCTCCAGTTCGCGGGTGACGGCGTGCTTGATCTCGATGTCTTCGATCACCGCCTCGATGATGAGATCCGTGCCGCGCAACGGCTCCGGATCCAGCGTGGGGGTGATCCGCGCGCGGATCTTCGCGCGCTCGTCGGGCGACAGGTGGCGTGCCTTCGCCAGGGCGTCGTCGATGTGCTTCATGCCGCGGTCGAGGGCCGCCTGGTCGATGTCCTTGAGGACGACTTCGTATCCGGCGCGGGCGGAGATGTGTGCGATGCCGGCGCCCATCATGCCCGCCCCGAGGACGGCGACCTTGCGGATCGCCGCGTCCTCGACGTGGGGAAGCCCCTCGTGCTTTTCGGCCGCCGTGCGGTGGTACCAGATCGTGCGGATCATGTCCTTGGCCTGGTCCCCGACTGCGAGCTCGGTGAAGTAGCGCGCCTCCACCTCCAAGGCGCGGTCGAACAGCAGGCCCGCGCCCTCGTGCACGGCCGAGAGGGCAAGCTCCGGCGCACGGTACGCTCCGGCCGTCTTCTTGCGCAGCATGGCGGCGGCGGCCATGAAGATCTGGCGGGCTATGTCCGACCCGGGCTGCGGGCCGGGGAACCGAAACCCCTTCTTGTCCCAGGGTTGCACCGCGTGCTTCGGGTTCTGCTCGATGAAGGTCCGCGCCGCGTCGAGGACCGCCTCGCGGGTGGGGGCCAGCGCGTCCACGAGCCCCGCCTTCTTCGCCTTCGGGGCGCGTAGCATCTTGCCCTGGAGGATGATCTCGAGGGCCGGCTGGATGCCGACGAGGCGCGGCAGGCGCTGGGTGCCGCCGGCGCCCGGCAGGACGCCGAGCGTGACCTCGGGCAGCCCCACGCGCACGCTCGGATCGTCCAGGGCCACGCGGTGGTGGCAGGCCAGCGCCAGCTCGTAGCCGCCGCCGAGGGCGGAGCCGACGAGGGCGGCCACGACGGGCACGCCGCAGGTCTCGATGGCGCGATAGAGCTGCCCGAGCTGGCGGACCCGTTCGAACATGCGCGCCGGATCGCGCTCGCGGTACAGGGTGTCGATGTCGGCCCCCACGGAGAAGTCCTTGTGGGCGGAGGTCAGGACGATGCCGCGCAGGTCGTCGTGGGACCGGGCCCATTCGAGGGCCTCCAGCAGCGTCGTCCCGAAGGCCTCGTCGATCTTGTTGGCCTTCCCCGGCATCTCGAGCGTCACCGTGGCGACGCCGTCGTCCCAGGCGAGGCGGGCGAATCCGTTCGTCGTGCGATCTCGGGTCATGGTGCCTTCTTTCCTTGTCTAGACGCGTTCGAGGACCAGGGCGACGCCCATGCCGCCGCCGATGCACAGGGTGACGAGGCCGGTGGCAAGATCCCGCGCTTCGAGCTCGTCGAGGACGGTCTGCAGCAACACGCAGCCCGTGGCGCCGAGCGGGTGGCCCAGGGCGATGGCGCCGCCGTTGACGTTGACCTTCTCGTGCGGCACGCCAAGCTCGCGCATCCACACGATGGGGACCACCCCGAATGCCTCGTTGACCTCGAACAGGTCGATGTCGTCCACCGTCATGCCGGCCTTTTGTAGGGCTCGCTCGGTCGCGGGCATCGGGCCCGTCAGCATGATGATCGGCTCGGTGCCCACCACCGCCATGGAGCGAATGCGCGCCCGGGGCTTTAGACCGAGGGCTTCGCCCTTCTCCTTCGATGCCACGATGATGGCCGCCGCGCCGTCCACGATCCCCGAGCTGTTTCCCGCCGTGTGCACGTGCCGGATGCGCTCGACCTGCGGGTAGCGGTGCTTGGTGAGGGCGTCGAGCCCGAACTGCACGCCCATCGTCTCGAACGAGGGCTTGAGCTCGGCCAGCTTCTCCATGGACGTGTCGGGGCGCGGATACTCGTCCTTGTCGAGGAACACCAGGCCGTTGTCGTCGGTGACGGGCACGACGCTGCGGTCGAAGCGCCCCGCGTCCCGGGCCGCCACGGCGCGGCGCTGGGACTCGAGGGCGAAGGCATCGATGGCCTCCCGGGACACGTCCCACAAGGTCGCGATGAGATCGGCGCTGATGCCCTGCGGTACCGACCCCACGTGCCACTGGGTGGACGGGTCGAAGATCGCGCCGCCGTCCGACCCCATGGGAACGCGCGACATGCTCTCGACGCCGCCGGCGATGACCAGGTCGAAGAACCCGGAGGCCACGCGGGTCGCCGCGTCGCACACGGCCTGCAGGCCGCTGCCGCAGAACCGGTTGAGGGTCACGCCCGGGGCGTCGAAGTCGTAGTCGGCTTCGAGCGCGGCGAAGCGGGCGATGCACGCGCCCTGGTCGCCGGCCTGGGTCACGCAACCGACGACCACGTCGTCCACTTCCCGCGTGTCGAGATCGTTTCGATCCCGCAGGTGTTCGAGTACCCCGGCGAGCAGATCCACCGGGCGCACCGTGTAGAGGCTTCCTTGGCTCGGCTTGCCGCGCCCCCGTGGGGTGCGGACTCCATCGAAGAGATAGGCGTCGGGCACGGTCTCGTTCGTCCTTTCCAACGTGACGGGGCCGCCGACAGCCGGCGGCGCGATCACGATCCCAATACTGAGCATGCTCTCGAAATGTTTCAAGGGAGCGGGAAAGGCGCAGTCGTGGCGACGCGTCGAGCGCGGGGCGTGCGGCGCGCGATGCGGGATTGGCGCGAACGCGCGGGAGGAGGGGGCATGAGGCCGCAGACCTTGCCGGCGCCGTGGAGTGCGGCTGTTCCCTCTCCCTGGGGGTGGCCTGCGCGAAGTTCGCGGGGGCGCGACCCGGTTGGAAGGGGGCGCGGGTACACAGCCCGGCGTGCAGTGCGCAACCTCCGTTGGGCCGGGTGCTTGTCGCGGGCAAGGGGGCGCGGTACGGTTCGCGCCTATGTCGCTGTCTCCAGCCAAATTGCGCCAACGTCGCCTTCAAACGGAAACGTACCTCGAGCTTACGCGGATCCACCGTGTGATGGAGCAACGGGTCGCCGAGCTTCTCGACGAGGTGGGCCTCGGGGACATCACGCCGGCGCAGGCGGCGGTCTTGACGCACCTGTTCCAGGAGAAGGAGACGCCGCTGACCGCGCGCGCCTTGTCGCGCCGCATGTCCTTGTCGGAGGTGACGGTTGGGCGCTTCGTGCGCGCGCTCGCCGACAAGGGTTGGGTGAGCCGCAAGGTGGACCCGAACGACGCGCGTGCGTATCTCCTCCGCCCGACCCGCAAGGCCTACCGCGCGTTGCCGCGCCTCATCGAGGTGTCCAACACCCTCATCGACGAGTCGTTTGCCGGCTTCTCGATTCGAGACGTCCAGCGACTCCACGCGGACATCATCAAGGTGCGCGACAACCTCCTCGAGGTGGAATAGGCTCCGGGTCGCCCCCGGCTTCGTGCGGAGCGTTCGTCACCGCGGTTTCCATTGCGTGGCGGCGCGTCCACTCGTACATGGCGATCCCCGCGGCGACGGCCGCGTTGACGGAGCGGGTGGAGCCGAACTGCCGGACGTAGCGGATCTCTGTGGCGATCGCGCGCGCGCGCCGAGACAACCCCGGGCCCTCCTGGCCGAACAGCAGCACGCAGCGCGCGGGAAGAGGGGCCCGATCGATGGGCAGGGCGCCCGGGACGTTGTCGATGGCGACGATGGGGAGGTCGGCTTCGGTTGCGAAGGAGGCGAGGCCGTCGAGGTCGGCGTGGTGGTGGATGTGCAGGTAGCGCTCCGTCATCATGGCGCCGCGCCGATTCCAGCGCCGACGCCCCACGATGTGCACGGCCGTGGCGAGGAAGGCGTTGGCGCTTCGCACCATCGAGCCGATGTTGGGGTCGCTTCGCCAGTTCTCGATGGCCACGTGGAAGGGGTGGCGGCGCGCGTCGAGGCGCCGGACGATCGCGTCGGTCCGCAGGTACCGGAATTCGTCGGCCACGTTGCGGCGGTCGCCGCTTGCGAGCAGGGCTGGGTCGTAGTCCGGGTCGTCGGGCCAGGGGCCGGGGTGGGGGCCCACGCCCACCGGCGCGTGCGGAGGCGCCGTCTCGTCGCGAGAACCGGGCATCGCGCGGCGGACGCTACCACGCCGGGCGGACGGCCCGCCTACGAACCGAGAAGCGGCCCGTGGAGGTGCCCCCAAAGGTCGAGCACGAACAGGCCCGCCATGGAGGCGGCGAGCGCCGCGACGATCGCCTCCCACCGGGTGCCCCGGGCCTTCGCTCCCGCGGGAAAGAGGGGATAGGTGACCACGAACAGCAGGGCGTAGGGGATCGACCCTACCGCCAGCATGGCGCGCTTGTCGGCGTAGCCGAAGTACGAGGCCAGGGCGGGGACGTTCATGGCGCCGGTCTCGGCGAAGGCGAGGAGATAGCCCAGTGCAAACAGCACGGCCAGGCGCCGCAGGCCGCCGGCGCGGCCCGGGGGGGCGAGCCGCCGCATCCCGATCGCGAGCACCGTGTAGTAGCTCGTAAAGTAGGCCATCGTCAGGGGGTAGAGGAACAGCGCGACGGTTCCCTCCGATCGTCCGATGCCCCACGCCTCGAGGTGCCAGCGCGCGGGGAAGGCGTAGCGCATCCCCATGAGGTCGAAGAAGTAGCGCGTCCATGCGTATGTGCCGAAGAACACCACGACCGAAAGCCACAGGTTGCGCCGCAGCAGGACGCCCCGGGCGCGGCGGCGCAGGGCGGGATCGGGCGCGAAGCGGCGCGGGAGAAACCACGTGGGGATCGCCGTGGCGAGCCCGAAGGCCAGCAGCGATGCGTCCGACATGCGGGCGATCGCGCCGGTGAGCATCACGACCGCCACGGCCGTGATCCACACCGGGGCGAAGGCCAGGAGCCAGCGCTCGACGGCGGCCTCGGCCGGGTCGGGGCTCCAGAAGGCCGGGGCGCCCATGGGGCCGGTCAGTCCTCCTGCTCGGTGGGCCGCACCAGGATGTCGTGGATCTGCACGTGGGGCGGGCGCGTGACTGCAAAGGCCACGAGCTGGGCCACGTCCTCGGCCGACAGGCACCGGATCCGATCGTAGACGGCCCTCGCGGCCTCCTCGGAGCCATGGAACACCGCGGCGAACTCCGTCTCCACGAAGCCGGGGCTTATCTCGGTCACGCGGATCCGGCTTCCCGCGGCCCGCAACTCGCGGCGCAACCCCTCGCACAGCGCGCGGACGGCGAACTTCGTGGCGGCGTAGACACCGCTTCCGGTGGGCACGCGGTGGGCGGCCATGGAGGCGATGTGCACCACGTGCCCGCGGTCGTCCCGTGCCCGCATCCGCTTCGTGACCTCGAGGGTCGCCACGCACAGGCCGAGCACGTTCGTCTCGAGCATCTGCTGCCAGGCCTCGACGGGCCCTTCGAGCAGGGGCGCGTCGCGGCCGAGGCCCGCGTTGTTGACGAGTACGTCGATGGGGCCGAGGGCGTCTTCCACGGCCTCGACACAGGCGCGGACGGCCTGCGGGTCGCGCACGTCGCAGGGGGTTGCGAACGCCCGCCCGCCATCGCGCGCGATCGTCTCGGCCAGGGCCGCGAGGCGATTGGTGCGCCGCGCGCAGAGCCCGACGGCGAAGCCGGCCTGGGCCAGGCGCCGGGCGGTGGCGGCCCCGATCCCGCTCGAGGCGCCGGTGACGAGGGCGACGTTCGTTGGAGCATCGGCGGACACGGCATCCTTTTACCGGCCCGGGTCCGGTCACGCGAGGCCCGCCTGGGCCCGGGGCGGCGGCGGCGCGCCCCGCACGGCGGCCGCGAGGTCGTCCGCGGCCCGCTGCGCCCGCCGCCTGCGCCGGGCGTCGAGGGGGGCGTTCCCGAACCGGACCGCCTCGTGCACCGCGGCGAAGCGCTGGAGGGGCTCGGCGGCTGGGTCCGCCCAGCGGGCCAGGGCGGCGGCGTGGGCCCGGAAGCTGCGGTCGGCGGGACGCGGGCGCCCGTGCCGGGCGAGCGTGCGGTCCACCCGGTCCGCCAGGCGCCCGAGGCGGTCCCGGCGCCTGCGGCGGCGGATCCCGCGGACGAGCCACACGGCGGCGAAGAGGGCCACCCCGGCGGGGGCGATCTTCTTGGCCGCGTCCCGGACCACCGCGCGCGGCCGCCCCGTCCCCCCGGACAGGCGGCGCAGGAGGTCCATCTGCCTGGACAGGTCGAACCCGATGACGTTCGTCAGGTAGGCGTTCTCCAGGGCGTCGAGGATCCGCCGCAGCAGGAGGGTGTCCTCGTCGATGGACGCGCGAGCCCGGGCGTCCGGCGGCGTGGGGTCGAAGCGCACCCATCCCAGCGGACCGAAGTGCACCTCGACCCACGAGTGCGCGTCGGCGTTGCGCACCACGTAGAAGCGGCCCAGGTCGTTCCAGGTGGCGCCGGCGAAGCCGTTGACCACGCGGGCGGGTACGCCCACCGCGCGCAGCAGCAGGGCCATGGCGCTCGCGAAGTACTCGCAGTGCCCGGCCCGGCTGCGGAACAGGAAGGTCTCGACGGGATCCTCGCCGTCGGCCCGCAGCGGGGTCGTGCGATCCTCCAGGGTGTAGGCGAACCCCAGCAGGTGCTCGCGCACCGCCTGGACCTGCTCGTAGCGGTTCGCCGCGCCGCGGGTCAACGCCCGCGCGAGCGCGCCGACCCTGGGGGAGAGGTCGGGGGCCGGCCGCGCCAGGCCGGCGAGGGCCTCCGGAACCGGCGGATCGCCCGTCGCGGACAGCTCGGCCGGGGTCGGCCGGCCCGTGCGCGCCACGAACTCGTACAGCACCGAGCCCGGCGGGCGCACTGCGTGAAAGGTCCCGTGGGGCCCGACGGCCAGGTGGGTCCGAAACGCTTCCCACGGGCTGCGGGGACGGATCCGGGCCGCCACCGGTTCGTCCAGGAGCAGGAGCGTATCGACCCCCAGGTCGTCGAGGAGGATCCGGCCGCGCAGGGTGTTCGTGGCGGCGGCGAAGCCCGCGACGGGGCTCGCTTCGAGGCGCGGGAGGCCGCCCGCGCCCGCGACCGGACGGGCCGCGGGGGCCGTGTCCGGTCCGAGTACGAGGAAGCCGCCGAGCCGGGTGTGGATCGGTGGGTGCGTGTGGCTGCGGGACCAGCGTCCGTCTTCATAGGTATCGAACACGGACCCGCGTAGGTACCAGTCACCGGCGGGGGGTACGGGCGTGGCGCCGTCGTCGAGGTACAGCCGCAGGACGGGGGTGGGGTCGCTGCGGATCCGCCCGAACTCCCCGAGCGAGACGGTGTCGGAGAAGCCGCTGTGGGCCGAGCGCGCCATGGGCCCGTGGAGGAACACCCCGGGGCCGAAGCGGGGAAAGAACAGGAACACGGCGAGGCCGCCGGCCAGGGCGGCGGTCGTCGCCGCGGCGGCGGATCGCGCGAGCGCCGGGAGGATCGTGGGCCCTTCCCGCTCGATCTCGAAGGCGACCCGCCCGCCGAGCTGCTCGGCCGCGGCGCGGATCTGCAACGACACCAGATCGAGGACGGCGAGGAAGACGTACAGGGCCGAAAGCGGCGGGAACGAAAGACCCGTGTGGACGACCGACGCGGCGACGACCAGCAGCAGGCACAGCGCGGAAAACTGCAGGCGAAGGCGGACCGTGCGTCCGATCAGGAGTCGTTGGGCCGCCAACAGCACCAGGTAGTCCACCCCCGCGTCGAGCAGATCGTCGAAGACCAGGCCGCGTACGATGGAGGCGGCCAGGCCGGCGAACAACACGGTCGTCCAGCCGCGATGCTCGCGCATGCGGCGTCCCGCAGTGGCCGCGACGTGGACGGCGACGGCCGCCGCCGCCGCGACCGCCGGCCACGAGCCGACCGATCCGAGGCGGACGAGCGCCGCGGCCAGCACGAGCATGGCGGCTCCAAGGCGATCGGACTGGGCGGCGAGTCTCATCGCGGCGGCGCCAGCGTCGGGTCCCTGGCTGCATCGCCCCCCGGGGAGGCCCCGCAGGTGGCCAGGAACGTGAGGATCCGGTCGAGGTGATGGGGGCCCGCGCCGGGCGGCACGACCTGCTCGGCGCCGTACCGGAGGGCCACCGTCCGCCCTTCGGACCGAAGCAGCCGGCGGGCGGCGGCGGCGGTCCGCTCGACCGCTGTCTCGAAGGCGCGAGCGCCGGCCGTCCCGGGGGCCAGGTGCAGGGTCACCACCTCCGCGCCGTGGGATCGCTCCTCGCGCACGAGCAGGGTTCGGGCGCGGGCCGAGGGGCGCCAGGCGATCTTGCGTGGTTCGTCGCCGCGCCGGTACTCGCGCAGCGCGAAGAAGGCACCGTCGCGCGCCGTCCGACCGCCCCGCGCCTGCTCCGTGTCGCCGTGTCGCCCGCGCCCGGTGAAGCGGACCGGACCGTCGCAAAGCCGCGGATACACGAGCACCGGGTCCCCGGGCCCGAGGCGTCGCCGTTTCTCGAACAGTCCGAACGGGAACTTCGTGATCACGACGGCCGACGGGAGGGACCAGACGCCGCGGCGGTGGGCCGTGGCCCGGACGGAGCGCACGACCCGGCCCCGCGGCGGGACCACGGCCGCGTAGGCGGGGGCGACGTCGAGGCTCGGGGCGTCGGCCGTCTCGCCGTCGTCCATGCAGTGAACCGAAAGCACAACGCGGCGCGGATGGGGGTTTTCAAAGAGGACCTCCACGACCCCCGGCACCCCGGCGAACAGCGGCGCCGGGGCCCGCCGCCGGACCGTGACCCCTACGACCATGCGGTCGCTGAGCACGCCGCTGGCCAGGATCAGCGTCATCTGGGCGCCGAAGACCGCGTGCAACAGGTTCGAGCCCGTGTTGATCGCCGCGAACCCCACCGCCAGGGTCAGCAGCAGGAACGCAAACCCCGCCCGCGTGACCGCGAGGCTCCGATCGCCGTAGGACAGGACGCGTCGGATCCACGGTCTTCGGACCGTCGTCCCCTCCCCGGGGCGGGTTCGTGCTGCCACGATGCCTCAATCTAACAACTCCGCGGCCAGCTCGCGTGCGCTCGGGCGATGCGGACCCGGGGGCGCCCTCCACACCTCGGATCGGACCGATTCGGGACCGGGCCGACGCTCGGGCCGACCGTACGGAGGCGGCATCGTACCGAGTCCTCAAGCTTGCGGTCGGGGCCGCCGCGCGCACGCCGCACACGGCGCATCGCCAGTCCCGTCCGTCGCCGCGTCCCGTCGAGTGACGTGGCGGCGGCCCTGTTGTCCGCGTTGGCGTTGCTTGCCGCGGTGGGCGCTTTCGTCGTCCACCTGCGAACGGGGGGGGCGTTTCGCCGCGAGGGGCACCGCGTATTTTCGCCCACCACGTCGGCTTCTTCAGAGGGGCGCCGACTCGACAAGCCCGGTTTCGAACGCCCCTTCGTGACGGTACGACGATGCGGTGGATCGGGGCGATCCCGTAGGGCGCAGGAGAGCCGAATGGCGGGGCCTGCGCCTGCACTGGGAGAGATGGCGCCGGCCGACCCCGGGTGATGCGGGGCCGGCCATGTTGCGGGGGGGGCCCCGAAGGTATCGTTGGATGGGCGCGCGCAAGGGCGGCCTCGTTCACACCGGGACCGGGGTTTCGGAGAGGATCGTGCGCACGAGGTCTTCGGCGGTGGCGCGCTCGGTGCGGGCGGCGGCGCGGGGGACGACGAGGCGGTGGGCGAGGACGGGGACCGCCAGGGCCTGGAGGTCGTCGGGGATCACGTAGGCGCGGCCGTGCAGCAGGGCGCGGGCGCGGGCGGCGGCCATCCAGCCGAGGGCGGCGCGCGTGCTCGCGCCGAGGGTCACGTCCGGGTGGCGCCGCGTCCGGGCCACGATGGTCTGGGCGTAGGCGGCGACGGGATCGGCGACGGCCACGGCCGCGGCCCGGGTCTGCAGCGCGACCAGGACCTCGGGCGAGGCGACCGCCGCCACGTCCAACGGCGCGGGGCGATCCGGCGATCGCAGCAGGGCCCGCTCGGTCTCGTCGTCCACGTACCCCAGTGAAAGCCGCATCAGGAAACGGTCCATCTGGGACTCGGGCAGATCGTAGGTGCCGTGGTATTCCAGGGGGTTTTGCGTGGCCAGCACGAAGAACGGGCGCGGCAGGTCGTGGCTTTCCCCGTCCACCGTCACCCGCGCCTCCTCCATGGCTTCGAGCAGGGCGCTTTGCGTCCGCGGCGGCGCCCGGTTGATCTCGTCGGCCACGACGACGTTCGCAAAGAGGGGGCCGGGCTGGAACTCGAAACACTCGGTGCGCGCCGAGTAGACGGCGACGCCCACGAGGTCGGAGGGCAGCAGGTCGCTCGTGAACTGCACCCGCCGAAAACGCCCGCCGATGGCGCGGGCCAGCGCGTGGGCCAGGGTCGTCTTGCCCACGCCGGGGATGTCCTCGATCAGCAGGTGACCGCCGGCCACGAGGGCCAACACGGCCTGCTCGACCACCGCCTCCTTGCCGCGCAGCACGGTGGCCACCGCTTCGACGATCCGGCGGGCGCGCGCGGACGGGTCGTCCCGGTGGGTCGTCATCGGCGCCGGGCCACCACGATGCCGTCGCGCACCGGCAACAGGATCGATTCGAAGCGCGGATCCCGGGCGATCTTCTCGTTGAACCGGTGGATCGCGCGGCTGTCGTCGTCCGGCGGCGCGACGACGAACCCGCCCCACAGGGTGTTGTCCGCCACCAGCAGGCCGCCGGGCCGTACGAGGTCCGCCACGGCATCGAGGTAGGCCGGGTAGTTTTTCTTGTCCGCGTCGATGAACACCAGGTCGAACCGCATCCCGCCCCCGGCCAGTTCGGCGATCGTCCCGAGAGCCGGGCCGATCCGTCGCTCGACGACCGCCCCCAGGCCGGCCTCGTCGATGAAGGCCTGGGCGATGCGCCCGGTGGTTTCGTCGATGTCACAGGTAACGAGCTTGCCGTCGGGCGGCATCGCCAGCGCCATGGCGATGGCGGAGTAGCCGGTAAACGTCCCGATCTCGAGGACCGTCCTCGCCTGCACCAGGCGCACCAGGAGCTGCAGCAGCGCGCCCTCCACCGGGCCCACGAGCATCTGCGCCATGGGCACCTCGGCCTCCGTCTTCGAGCGCAGGCGCGCGAGGACCTCCGGTTCCTGCGGCGCGTGCTCGCGGACGTAGCGTTCGAGGATGGGGGGCAGGGCCAGCATGGGGCCGACGATCCTAGCAGAGGGGCTCGCCCGCGGCCGGGACGGCCCTACGCCCGCCGCAGCCGCCGCTGCGCGAAGGCGCGCAGGGCGGCGATCTCCTCGGCGTACAGCTCCGCCGCAGGCACGGTGTCGGCCAGGGCCCGCGCCAGGTCCCGGGCGGCCAGGGGCCGGTCTTCGGCGAAGGCGAGCAGGCGCGCCTCGGTCACGGCGTCGGCGAGTTCGGCGCCGGTGCATCCCTCGGCGTCGCCGGCCAGGGCCAAGAAGGCGTCGAGGGGATCGGCCAGGGGGGGGCGCGCATCGAGCCGGTCCGCCGGGAGCCGCGCTAGGTGCACGGCGAGGATCTCGCGGAGTGCCCGTTCGTCCGGCAGGTCCACGAAGAACCGGCCGTCGAAGCGCCCCGGGCGCACGAGCTCCGGCGGCAACCCCGACAGGCGGTTGGCCGTCGCCACCACGAACACCGGCCGGGCCCGTTCGGCCAGCCAGGTCAGGAACGTCCCCACCACGCGCGCGGCCGTCCCTGCGTCGCTGCGCCCGCCGTCGCTGCCCGAAAACCCCTTCTCGATCTCGTCGATCCACACGACGACCGGCGCTGCCCGCTCCACGGCCGCCAAGGTGGCGCGCAGGTTCGCCTCGCTCGCGCCGACCGTGCCTGCGAACAGGCGCCCCGGGTCGAGGCGCAACAGCGGCAGGTCGAGGGCCGACGCCGTGGCCTTGGCCGCGAGGCTCTTGCCGCACCCGGGCGGTCCCAGCAGCAAGATCCCCCGGGGCCAGTCGATCCCCGCGGCCCGCGCCCGTGGGTCGAACGCCAGCGCCCGCAGCGCGAGCCAGCGCTTGAACTCGAACAGGCCGCCCACCCAGTCGAGGGGCACCGGGTCCGCGAACGAAAGGTGCCCCACACTGGCGACCTCTTCCGTCTTGGCACGGACGATCGCCCGGGAAAGCGCGCGCGCATCGCCGCCCCGGTCGCCCAGGCGCGCGAGCAGCCGCCGAAACCGCAGCCGCGAGAGCCCCAGCCCCGCCTCGGCCAGGGGGGCGGCCGGCACGTCGTCGCCGAGGCACGCGGCGACCTCGGCTTCCAGCACGTCACGGCCGGGGGGGCCGACGGCGAGGATGGGCAGGTCCGGCAGGCCGGCGAGCCCCCCGCGTTCGGGCTGGACCAGCCAAAGGGCCGGCCCGTCCTCTCGGGCGAGGCGTTCGCGCAGGCGTCGGCGGGCGCGGTGGGACGGGGGATCGAGCGCGGCGTCGAAGGCGACCCACAGCTCGCCGGCCGGCCGGTCTTCGAGGGCCAGGAGCAGGCCCTCCAGGTCCGTGGCCGCGGTCTCGCCCGGATCGAGACAGGTCCACACCCGCAGGTCGTGTCCGGTGGCCGCGGCGGCGGCCTCGGCCAGGTCGAGCACCGTCTCCTCGTCGGTCGTCACGAGCGCGAGGGTCCGATCGCCGGCGCGCAGCCGCGCGACGAGCGGCTCCGGTGTCACGGCGGCGGGCTCCTTCGCGGCTCGGTGCACGACGCGGCGTACCGTACGAAGGCCTCGACGTAGTGGCGGGCCGGGGCACGGTCCGCCCGCCCGCGGGCGATCGGGAAGCCGTGGATCCAAAGGCGCGATCCTTCCAGCGCCAGGGCCTCCGGGACGATGGTGGCCAGATCCTGGGCCACCGTCGCCACGGCGCCGGCGAGCGTGCCCGCGCCTTCTTGCACGCCGGCCCGATAGACGATCTTCCGGTCCACCTCGAGCACCTCGAGGCGACTTCCGAAGGCGATGGCCGCGCGCGCCAGCAGCGGCCCGAAGCGGCGGGCGCGCGAACGGGGGAAGGTGACCACCAGCCCCCGCGGCGCGAACGTCCCATCGATGCGGCGGCGGGCGACGCCGGTCCGGATCGCACGCACGATGCCCTCGACCACGCCGGCGATCCCCCGCGGCATGGCGAGCAGTCCGGGGACGGACGCCGCGTCGTTTTGCAGCGCGAGCTTGCGGGCGATCGCGCGGGCCCGCCCCGGTACCATCGGGACCGCCTCCGCGAGCCAAAGGCACGCCGCCGCGTCGAGCGGCGCCCGCCGGGCGAGCAGGCCGTCCACGCGGGCGAGGGTCGCTTGCGGGTCCATGGGCACGGTGATCCTACCCCCGCTCGCGCAGGGCTCGCCGCATCTGTCGCTCGGCGTCCCGCGCCTTGATCGCGTGCCGCTTGTCGTGCGTCTTCTTGCCGCGGCCGAGGGCGATCTCCAGCTTGATCCGGCCCTTCTTCAGGTACAGGCGCACGGGGACGAGGGTCAGCCCCCCGCGGCGGACGGCGCCGTGCAGCCGGTCGAGCTCCCGGCGGTGCAGCAGGAGCTTGCGCGGGCGCATCGGTTCGTGGTTGCGGGCGTGGGCCAACGGATAGGGGGCCACGTGGGCCTGCTCCAGGAACAGCTCGTCGCCGCGGAACGCGCAGTAGGCCTCGGCGAGGCTGACGTTGCCCGCCCGCATCGACTTGACCTCGCTGCCGGTGAGGACGAGCCCCGCCTCGAAGCGTTCGAGCAGCTCGTAGTCGAACTTCGCGCGCCGGTTCGTGACGAGCGTCCTTTCGCCGGAGGGGCGGGCCACCGGGCGGCAAGCTATAGGTCCGCCCGAAAGAGGGCAAGGCGATCGACGGCGGCGGCGCCCGCGTCGAGCAGCGCCCGGCGTGCCGCGGCGAGCGTCGCCCCCGTGGTCACCACGTCGTCCACGAGCAACAGCCGGGCGCCGGCGACCGCGGCGGCGTCGCGGACGACGAAGCCGGCCTGGACGTTCCTGCGCCGCTCGGCCGCCCGCAGGCCCCGCTGGCGCCGTCCCCAGCGCTTCGCACGGCGCAGGCCGCGAAGCCACGGCGCGTCGAACCCCGCCGCCGCCACGGCCGCCCGCGCCAGGGCGCCGGCCGGGTCGAACCCCCGCACGAAGCGGCGCACCGCGAAGGCGGGGACGGCCGTGACCGCGTCGTAGACGCCGCGGGCACGCAGGGGCGGGGCGGTCGCCAGCAGGCGTGCGAAGGCCGGCAGGCCCCGCAGTTCGCCCGCGTCCTTGTAGCGGGCGTAGGCGGCGGCCAGCGGCCCGGTGAAGGCGGCGACGGCCCACACGCCCCGCGCGCGCCGCTCCTCGGGCGTAAACAATGGGGAGGCGGCGGCGCAGGCCGGGCACAAGGTGGTGTCGTTGCAGGTAGGAGGAAGACGCACATCGCACCCGATGCACGCACCCGGTACGAGGTCGGCGAGCGGAACGAACGCGGACATCACCGGGGAGATCGCCCCCGGCCCCGGTTCGTTGCACGCGCGCCCGCCTTCGTCGGCGGTGCGGGTCGGATCCACGAAAAAAACACGCACAGGTGGCCGAGGACGGACGAATTGAAGGAGCGAGAAGGTCGCCTTCCCCGTGGTGCGCAGCACCCTTGCGGGCCGCATGAACGCGGTCACATTGGTGTCGAATGGATGGATGAAGGCGCCCCCCAGGAAAGGACCCGGTCCATGGCACGAGCAAATCTTCCTCGCAGATCGTTCGTCGGGGGCGCGTGCGCCCCTTGGGGCGGGCACGGCCTCATCGCGCGCGGCTTCGCCGTCCCGCTGCCGAACCTCGAGACGGCGGCGGCCGTCGCGTGTCTCGACGCCACGGCGCCCCCCGACCCGCGGCGCGCGTTGGCGCCCGCCCCGGCGCGCGACCGGGTCGTGCGGGCCGCCACGCTGCAGCGGGCCGTGTCCGGGATCGCGGCCCTGCTGGACGCCGATCGGGCCACCATCGCCTACGTTGCGGACGTCTCGTGGCATCGCTCGCCCGTCCCCGGGGAGCCGGTCGCGCCGGTGGCCTCGGTGCAGTACGCCTCGACCCGGGGTGGGGTCGCCCACGTGACCCTGCGCGGCGAGCTGCTCGCCCGCGGCGGCCGGCGCATCGCGAGCTTCCGGGTAGGGGTCGATTGCCCCCTGGTGCGGCCTTGCGACCTCGACGCGCCGATGGAGACCGCCGCCTGATCTCCTTGGGGGCCGGTCGGCGACATCGACGGCCTTCCCAAGGATGCCGCGCCGGACGTGGGGGCCGACGAACGGGTGCCGTAGGCGGGTCCGGCGCGGCAGGCCGGGCTACTCGGCGGTCGCCTCCGGCACGAGTCCGCGCGCGAAGGCGAGGACGTCGGTCGCGATTCGGGTGGGGTGCTCGGCCGGCAGGGCGTGCGTGCCCTCGTCGATGACCTCCCAGCGCGCGCCGGGGATCGAGAAGGCGGTCCTGCGCAACACCGGCAGGGGGACGAAGCGGTCGCGGGCGCCGGCGATGACGAGGGTCGGCTTGTCGAGCACGGGCAGCAGGTCGGACGGGTCGTAGACCGCCGCCTCCTCCAGCATCCCGAGGAACAGCTCGGGGTCCATGCGCGACATCTCGTGCAGGTAGACCTCCAGGTCTTCTTCGTGCAGGCGCTCGGGATCCACCTGCGTGTAGAGGCCGACCAGCTTCGTGATCCGAGAGGCCAGGACGGTGCGCCACACGGGCAACAGGAGGTCGTGCGCCACCGCGGCCGCCC
>JALSIN010000195.1 GCA_026989935.1 Polyangiaceae bacterium
CCGCCACGCCGCCGAGCGGGACGGGGGGGTCGAGCCCGCCTTCCGCGACACGGTCCGCGCCGAGGTCCGCGAGCTGCTCGCCCCCTTCCCGGCCCCGGGCCTCGGCACCCCCTGAGGAGCGCCCCGGCCGCGCTGCCGCGCGCCCTTCGGATCGAGAGGGCGGGCCGCCCCGGGGCTCGGAACCGGTCCGCCCCGTCGAAGGAGCGGGCAACCGCCGCGGCGGTCCCCGACCGCGGCGTTAGCACAGTTGCACGACCCCCGGCCCGAACAGGCGCTCGAAGGCCGTGATCGTGGCATCGTCGGGGGACACCTTGAACCGGTCCCCGAACACCACGCGGGAACGGAAGCGGCCGGGCTTGCGCACGGACAGCTCCAGGTGACACGGCCCCCGGTGATCGGCGACCAGGTGCTTGAGGGCGAGGATCTTCTCGGCGGTCAGGTCCTCCGTCGTAAGATCGAGCTTCATGGTCGAAGTCTGCGCGCGCCGGACCTCGTCGATGGGCTGAACCGTCTCGGCCAGGATCTTGTAGCCGCGTGCGGCCCCGTCGTCGTCGGTCTCCACCTCGAGGCGGCCCTCCACCAGCACGGGGTCGTCCCCCACCTGGTCGAGCAGGTCCCCCAGGGTTCGGCCGTCGTCTCCCGCGGCCGACAGTACCTTGGGGAACACCACGGCCTCCACCCGACCGAACTGGTCCTCGAGCTGGAAGAAGGCCATCGTGCCGCGGCCGCTTCGCGTCTGCACGAGACGCAGGTCGCACACGACCCCCGCGAGCGTCACCGTGCGCCCGTCCATCTCCGGGCGCAGCTCACACGACGGGCACGTGGCGAAGCGGTCCACGTCGCCCGCGGCCCGGTCGAGCGGGTGACCGGTCAGGTAGAACCCGAGCGCCTCACGCTCGGCCAGCAGGGCCTTCTTGGCCGGCCAGGGCTCGGCCGCCTCGTAGCGATCGTCGTAGACGTCGGCCTCGTCCACCGCGTCGAACAGGCTCGTCTGACCACCCCTGCGCCCCTTTTGCACCGCCTGCCCCTCCGCCACCGCGCGATCGAGGCTCGCCAGCACGGCCGCCCGGTTCCCCCCGGGAACGATGGCATCGAAGGCGCCGGCCGCGACCAGAGCCTCCAGCGTGCGCCGGTTGACCTTCTTGAGGTCCACCCGCCGGCACAGGTCGAACAAGCTCTCGAAGGCCCCCCCCTCCTCGCGGGCCGACAAGATGGCCTCGACGGCCCCCTCCCCCACGTTTCGCACCGCACCGAGCCCGAACCGGATCGTCTGTGAGCCGTCCTCGCGTTTTTCCACCGAAAAGTCCCGCCGCGACACGTTGACGCACGGGCGCAGCACGTCGATCCCCATGGCCCGCGCCTCGGCGATGAACTTGACGACGTTTTCGTTCTTGTCCTTGTCGCAGGTCATCAGCGCCGCCATGAAGGCGACGGGGAAGTGGTGCTTGAGGTAGGCCGTCTGGTAGGTGATGAGGCCGTAGGCCGCCGAATGTGACTTGTTGAACCCGTACCCGGCGAACTTGTCGATGAGATCGAAGATCCGGCCCGCCGTCTTGGCGTCGATGCCGTGGCAGCGTTTGCATCCCTCGACGAACTTCGCCCGCTGCCGCTCCATCTCGGCCACCTTCTTCTTGCCCATGGCGCGGCGCATCAGGTCGGCTTCGCCCAGCGAGAAACCGGCGAGGACCTGGGCCGCCTGCATGACCTGCTCCTGGTAGACGAACACACCGTACGTCTCTCGCAGCACGTCTTCGAGCAGCGGGTGCGGGTACTCGATGGCGCGGCGCCCGTGCTTGCAGTCGATGTATTGATCGACCATCCCGCCTTCGAGCGGCCCGGGGCGGTACAGCGCCACCGCCGCGATGATGTCCTCGAAGCAGTCGGGGCGCAGGCGCTTCAAGAGGTCGCGAAAGCCGCTCGACTCGAGCTGGAACACGCCCGTGGTGTCCCCGCGGCTTATCATCTCGAACACCCCCGGGTCGTCCATCGGGATCCGATCGATGGCGAACGGCTCCTTCGTAAGGCCCCCTTCGTTGACCAGGCGCACGGCCGTGGCGATCACCGTCAAGGTCTTGAGACCCAGGAAGTCGAACTTGACCAGTCCGGCCTTCTCGACGTCGGTCATCGTGTACTGGGTGACGAGCTTGCCGTCGGCCGTAAAGCACGGCACGTGCTCCCACAGGTCACGCCGGCCGATGACCACGCCGGCCGCGTGCATCCCCGCGTGGCGGTTGAGCCCTTCGAGGGCGCAGCCGATGTCGAGCACCTCCCGCACCCGCGGATCGGCGTCCGCGCGCCGGCGCAGCTTCTCGGCACCGCGGGCGATCTGCAGGGCGTCGCGCAGCTTGCCCTCCAGGGACTTGTCGGCCGCGATCTTGCGCTCGATCGCCTTGGGTTCGAGCATGCAGGCCGACAGCGTGACCTTCGGCCCCTCCGGCACGAGCTTGGCGAGATCGTTGGCCTCCGCCACGGAAAGCCCCATCACGCGGCACACGTCGCGCAGCAGCCCCCGCGCCTTGAGGCTGTGGAACGTCGCGATCTGTCCCACGCGGCTGCGACCGTACCGCTCGGAGACGTACTCGATCACCTCGTCGCGCCGGTCCATGCAAAAGTCGATGTCGAAGTCCGGCATCGACACCCGCTCCGGGTTCAAGAAGCGTTCGAACAGGAGATTGTACTGGATCGGATCCAGATCGGTGATCCGCAGGGCGTAGGCCACCAGCGAGCCTGCCCCGGAACCCCGTCCGGGCCCCACCGGGATCCCGCGCGCCTTGGCGTGGCGGATGAAGTCCCACACGATGAGGAAGTAACCGGGAAAGTCCATCCGCACGATGATGTCCAGCTCGTATTCGAGCCGATCGAAGTAGGCGTCCCGATCGACGGCGCGCCCTTGCTCGGCCAGCTCGACGAGGCGCCGGTCGAGCCCCTCGCGCGCCACCTTGCGCAGGTACGCCCCCGCATCGTCGCCAGCGTCCTCGGGCAGCTCGAAGTGCGGCAGCTCGGGGCGGCCCAGCGTCAGTTCGACGTTGCACATGGCGGCGATCCGCGCCGCGTTTTCCAGGGCCTCGGGATAGCGGTGGAAGTACGCCTCCATCTCGGCCGGTGTCTTGACGAAGAACTCGTCGCAATCGTGGCGCGGCCGGTCG
>JALSIN010000196.1 GCA_026989935.1 Polyangiaceae bacterium
GCGCAGGCCGAAGTTCGCGCGCAGGCCGAACGGAGCGACCGGTCGGCCCGCTTCCCGGTCGGCGGCCCGCTGTGCCCGATCGCCCGCGATCGTGAACGTCCCGACCGACAAGAAGACGTCGCCCCCGTAGATCCACCGTGTGCGGCGGTGCCGGAACACCGGCCAGACGTACTCCAGGTCGAGAACCCCGAACAGGTTCCCGAAGGTGCGGGTGTCGATCCCCGTCCCGAAGACGTCGATGGGGCCGCGCGTCGAGTACAGCAGCCCCTCCTCGCGTCCGGGCGTCCAGTCGCTCAAGTCGCCGGCGTAAAAGTACTCGAACCGGGGCGCGCGGCCGACGAGCTGCCCCGCCGTGACCGACGGCGTCACCCAGTGGCCCCACGGCAGCCGGAACGTGTAACCGCCGCCGGCCACGAAGCGCAGGTACTCGAAGCTCGATCCCAGCCCCGGCGACCCCACGTGCAGGTCCATGGCGATGCGCCCGCCCTTGCCGAGCCGGTAGGCCTCGGCCCGACCGTCCCACGTCAGGCTGACCTGGAGCACGGTGTGTCGCTGCACACCGTCGGCCATGTGCAGGTCCACCGGTTCGGACGACCCGTCGGGACGAACCCACGTGGGCGCGTCCGGGACGACGGCGTCGATCCGCTCGAAACGGTACTCGACCCCGAGGTCGAAGCCGGCGAGCACCGGAAACGTAAGCCCCAGGCTCGCGCCGATGCGGTCGTAGTCGAAGGTGGCGAAGTTTGCGGGCGCGGGGTCGTCGCCCGCCCCCCGCACGCGGTACGGCTCGCTCGCCGACACGAGGAACAGGCTTCCGAGCACGCCGAGCTTCGCCCCGGGCAGGCGCGGAGCCTCCGCGAACAGCCGATACGCCTGCTGGCGGCGGGCCTTCGACACCCGCGGCAACGTCCCCCACACGAAGCCGCCGCCGAGCCACACCCCCCGGCCGAGGAAGTTGCGTTCGACCACCGTCAGTCCGCCGTGAAACGGCGTAAACTTGGCGCTTGCCGCGTGCAGGCGCGTGACCGACACCGTCAGGCGCTCTTCGAGCTCGACCACGAGGACGGCGACACCGGGGGCGGCCCCGGGGCGAAGCCGCAAGGTGACGCGGCGAAAGTACCCCGTCGCCGCCAGGCGAGCCCGTGCCGCCCGGATCCGCGGATCCCCCGGCAATTCCAGCACCGCGCCCGCGTGCAGGCCCGCGTCGTCGAGGATCTTCTCGATCCGATCGGCCGCCACCGTCTCCCGCCCCACCAACTCGATGCGCTCGATCCGCACCGCGTTCGCGAGCCGCACGGCGTCCCCCGGCCGGGGCCCCGGATCCCGCCCGGCACCCCAGGTCCGCGCCGGCGCCGACCCGACCACGCCCGCGAGGACGAGCCCGCCCCACGGACCTCGACGGCGCGCTTTCGGGCGACGCGGCGGCATGGCGGGCAGTGTACCGAACCCACCTACAGCCGCAGGGCGGGCCACCGCGGCCGAGACGGGGGGCACGAGACGGTGCCGGGTCCCACGCCCGGCCGGCCGGGGGCTTGCTAGACTCGCCGCGCTCCTCGTGCCGCACCGGATCCTCTACGTCGAAGACGACGATGCGAACTACCGCCTGGTCGAGCGGGCGCTCGCGGTCACGGGGCGGTACCGGGTCGAGCGCGCGGCGACGGCCGCCGAAGCCCTCGAACGGATCGCAGCACAGCCCTACGACCTGGTCCTCGTCGATCTCGACCTGCCCGACCGCAGCGGCCTCGAGCTCGGCCGGAGCCTGCGCGACGATCCGGCAACGTCCAAGATCCCACGGATCGCGATCAGCGCCTCGGTCATGAAGCAGGAGCAGCGTCACGCCGCCGAGGCGGGCTTCGCCGCGTTCATCGCCAAGCCCTTCGAGATCGCGCACCTGCGGCGGACGGTGGCCGCGGCCCTCGACGCCACGCCCCCGGCCGGCCCCGCGCCGGACGGCTCGGCATGACCGGCCGCGGCAGGGCCCCACGCGGCCGCCCCGCGCAGACGGCCCCGCTGTGCCGGGCGCTGGCCGGCGGCCTGCTCGCCGCCTTCGGGCTCGCGGGGCTCGACGTCGCCTGCGGCACCGTCGCCCCGGGCGCCGCCTGGGTCTTCGCGCAGGCCGCGGCGGGTCTCGGCACGCTCCTGGCCGTCGCGTTCGCCCTCCTGGCAACCCTCGACGATCGCCTCGGTCGGCCCCTCCCACGACTGCTGCTCGCCTTCGCCGCCGCCGCCGCGGTGGCGTACCCCACGGTGCCGCCCCTGTTCGACGGCGGCAGCATCGCCCGCCTGCCCGGCGCCGCGTGGGCGCGCCGTACCGCCCCCTGGCTCGTCGCCGCCGCCGCCGCGGGCGCGCGCTGGTTCGGGCCGCGGGTCTGGGCCCGAACGCGCCGGGCCGCCCTCGCGGCGCTGGCCGCCGCCGGGGTCGCCATCGACCTCGCCGGGCGCACCCTTCGTCCGGACGAGCACCCCGATACCCACCTGTTCCTGTCCCTTGCGGCCTTCGTGGCGCTGGCGGTGGCCGCGACGGCGTGGCTGAGGCCCCGCCGCGGGCGCTTGGTCTGCATCGCCGCGACGGTCGGAACGGCCGCGGGACTCGTGGCCGCCGGCACCGTGGCGACGGTCGCCCCCGCCGACCTGCACGCCACCCTCGCGCTGCGCACGGCCGGCTACGACGTCCGCCTGTGGTTGCGGGGGGCGCGCCGGATCGCCGACGGCGACGGCGACGGCGCGGCCCCGATCTTCGGGGGCGGCGACTGCGACGACGGCGACCCCACCGTGCACCCCGCCGCCCGGGACGCGCCGGGCGACGGGATCGACAGCGACTGCGACGGCGAGGATCCCTCGCCCCCCGCTCCCCCGGCGCACGCCGAGACGGCTTCGTGGGCCGCGTTCTGGGGGCGCCCGGACGTGGCGCGCGCCCTCGCCCGGTGGCGCCGGCGCAACATCCTGGTGCTGTCGGTGGACACGTTGCGCCTCGACGCGGCCACCGGACGGCTCGACGGCGTGCGGCCCCCGGTCCACCTGCGCGCGTGGTTCGACGCCGGCGCCTTCTTCGAGCGGGCCTTCGCGCCGTCGGCGGGCACCGACCTCTCGGTGGCGTCGTTTTGGACGGGGCGCCTCGACGCCTTCGAGCGTCCCGTGGGCGCCACCCTCGGGGAGCGGCTTTCGGCCGCCGGCTACGCCACCGCCGCGGTGCTCCCGCGCGAGACGCTGCGCTACGTGGGGCGCACGCTCCTGTCGCGCGGCCTCGACACCCTCGTGCCCATCGTCAACGACGCGCGGATCCGGGACGTGGGGGAGGTCCCCACGACGGACCGCACCGTGGCCGAGGGGCTCGCGCTGCTCGACCGGCTCGCGGGCGGATCGAAGCCCTGGTTCCTGTGGCTCCACTTCTTCGACGTGCACGAGCACCACGAGATTCGCCGCACGCACCCGGCGTTCGTCGCGGCCGCGGGCGGCGTGCCCCCGGCCGACCGGCTGCAGCGATACGACGCGGCCCTGCACCTGGTCGATGACGGGATCGGGCGGGTGCTCGACGCCCTCGACCGGCGCGGTCTGTCCGGCGACACCCTCGTGGTCTTCTTCTCCGATCATGGCGAGGGGCTCGGAGACGACCCGCGGCTGCCGAGCAACCACGGTCTGGTCCTGTACGCCCCGCTCGTCCGGATCCCCCTGGCCCTGCGCGCACCGGGCCGGCCGGGCAGGCGGATCGACCTGCCCGTCTCGCTCGTGGACCTCCACACGGGCCTGTGCGTCCTCACCGGCGTGGCGCCGCCGCCGGCCGACGCCTCGGCGGTGCTCGCGGCGGCCCTTGCCGGCGCTCCCCTGCCGGACACGGCCGAACTCGCGCGCCGCCCGATCCCGCTGTACGAGCAACAACAGCGTGGCGTCGTGGTGTGGCCGTACGTGCTGCTCGTGGGACGGATCGACGGCGCCGTGGAGCTGTACGACCTCGCACGCGACCCGCGGCAGGTTCGCAACCTCGCCCCGGATCACCCGGACCGCGTGGCGGCGATGCGCCGGGCGCTCGCCGCCGTGCCCTATGTCGAGCTCGACCGCACCCGCAAGGCCCGACGCCGCCGCGAGCGCATCGCGGCGATGCGCCCGATCCCCGAAGACGCCCCGACCGCGCAACCGTAGGCGACCGGGGCCCCACCGCCCCGTGGACCCGGCGCCGTCGGAGCGAGGGCGGCCGCCACGTGGGCACGGGCCCCTGCGCTGCGGCTGGCCGGGGGCCGCGGGGCCGCACGGCTAGGAGACCGGGCCGCCCGCGGCGGGCGACCGACCGGCGCACGGACGCCGCGGCCGGGCGGACGGGCCGTCGTCAACGCCGGGCCGGCGGCGCGCGGCGATCAGGCACCCGGCGGCGAACCCCAGGGCCGCGGCCGCGTGCCCGAAGGCGAGAGCCAGGAGCCCGACCGAGACGGTCGCCGTCGCATACGGCAACAGCGGCGGGCGACCGGCGCAGGCCACGAAGGCGGCCGCCACGAGGCCGGCGGGCACCGAGAAGGCGGCCGCCCAGGTCCGCACCGGCGCCACGCGACCTCGGGCCCCGCGGCGGGCGGCCCACGCTGCAAGGAGCAGGAAGCCCGGCGTCATGGCGACGGCGGCGTCCCGGCCGACGGGCGGGTAGACGGCGGGGACCGAAAGCGACGGGGCGCCGTAGCGCGCGGCGAAGGCGGCCAGGGCCAGCACGAACCAGACCGAGATCGCGACCTGTCGCCCCGCGCCGAGCACGACGGCGCCCGCGACGCCCGCGGCGGCCACCAGGGCGGCGGCGGCGATCCGAGCGGACGAAGCCCGCGGCAAGGTGGCTCCGGGCGACGGAGCCCGGCGCGCGGCGGGTAGCCGCCGGCCCACGGCGCCGCTCGCACGGGCATGCCCCACGGCCGCGGCCAGCTCCGCGGCCAGGTCCACCATGTGCACCGGCGGCTCGTTCGTCCCGTCGTGGGGCGCCACCTCGGGCCCGGCGACGCAGGCCCGCACGATCCGGATCGATGGCTCCGCGCCGCCGTGCCCGCCCTCGGCCCGGTGCCCGTGGTCGGCCAGCACGAAGAAGCGCGCGCCGGGGGCCGCCGCCTGCAGTCGTCCGAGGAGCGCGTCGGCGGACCGGGCGGCCTCGCCGTAGCGCCGCGAGGCCCGGCCGGCCGCGTGACCGGCCGCGTCCACCCGCAGCACGTGCACGAAGACCAGGGGCGCGGCGGAGGCGACGGCCCGCACGGCGGCCGCTTCGAAGGCGCGGGCGTCGTCGAACCGGTCCCCCGCCTCGGGCAGCACCCGTTCGAAGCCGAACGAACCGGCGATCGAGCGGTGCGACTCGGCCACGGCCACGGCGCCGGGCACCGCCGCCGGCAACGACCCGGCCGGGGGCCTCGACAACGGGGTCGTGCGGTACCAGACCCCGGACTGCTGCTGGGTGCGACCGGTCCAGAGCACGTGCTGCACCGGGAGCGACACCGTGGGAAAGCCGGCGTCCACGCGCAGGGCGATCCCGCGGGCGCACAGGGCTCCCATCGCCGGCAGCGTCGCCGCCACGGACTCGGACAGGCCGTCGATCAGCACCACGCGCACACGGTCGGCGGGCGAGCGCACGGGGTCTTCGGCCGGCGCCGGCGCGAGCCTCGGCGCCGGTCCGGGCGGCCCGTCCCGAAACCACGCGCGGATGAACGCGCGCCGGCCCCCGTGGAACGCAACGGCGGCGAGGAGCGCGACGAGGACCAGGGCCCAACACGCCCGCGTCCCGGGCCGCGGGCCGCCGCCGAAGACGCGTGGGTCGGCCATGGACGCGCGCGATCGTAGCAGGCGCGGGCGCAGGCGCGCGGAAGGCTCACGCCGACCACGCGGCGCGTGCGGGGCCCAAACGCCGCGCCCCCGTGGACCGGCGGCGTAGACCGGACCGCGGGCCCGAGCGGAGGCTACGCCAGGCGGCCGAGCAGGGCCGCGACGGCCACCTCCGTGCGCAGCACCCAGGGCCCGAGGCCGACCGGCACGCAGCCGGCCCGCTCGAACGCGCGCGTCTCGTCGGGCAGGAAGCCGCCCTCGGGCCCCACCACCACGGCGGTGGGACAATCCTGACCGCACGGACAGGGGGACGCCCCGGCCCGCGCGAGCAGGCGTCGGCCCGGCTCGGCGGCCACGGCTTGCGCCGCGCGTGCGACGTCGGGCAGGAAGGTCACGGTGGGCAACACCGTGTCGCGGCCCTGGGCCAGGCCCGCCCGCAACGCCTCGCGCACCGCGTCGGGTTTCATGCGTCGGCTCGCCAGGTAGCTCGGCTCCGTGCGGGCGCTCGCGAACCAGACGATCCGCGGCACGCCGAAGCTCGCCGCCGCCTGCAGGATCCGATGCACCATGGGCGGCCGGCAAAGCGCCAGGTAGAGCGCGAGCGGGCGCTTGGGGGGCGGCGCGTCGTAGAGGCGCGACCACGACACCACCATCGCCTGCGGCGTGAGCGACTCGATGCGCGCTTCGCCCATGCCGCCGCCGAGGATCCCCACCCGCAGGTGCTCGCCGGCCCCCTTACGCAGGACCTTGCGCACGTGCCGGACGCGCGCGCCACGGATCGTCGCGCGCCGGCCTTCCACGGCGTCGGTGGCGGGATCGATGAGCAGCAGGTTCATGGGTTCCACCGGCGCGCCACGAACGAGGCGACCGCCCGGGCGACCGCCTCCGGCCGTTCCAGGTGGGCATGGTGGCCCCCCGGCACCTCGGCGCGCTCCACCTGGCGAAGGCACGCGCGCCGGGCCTCCGCGCGCGCACCGGCCTTCGCGAGGATCCCCCGCTCGGGCTCCACCACCAGGACGGGGCACGCCACCCGCCGCAAGAAGGCCTCCACGTGCGCCTCCGTAAGGCGCAGCCGCGACGGAGCCCGCACCAGCGGATCGGCGGCCCATCGCACACCCCCGCGCACGCGGTCGAGACTGCCCGGCAGCAGTGCGTCCACCGCCCGCGGCCCGAGCTCGGCGCGGACGGCCTCAAAGGTCCGCCGCGCATCGTCCACGGTGGGATAGACCTTCGGCGGCGCACGCCGCAGGCGATCTTCTTCGCGCAGGGCCCGGGCGAGACGGTCGGGCAGGGCCTCGGGCGGCTCCACGAGGGGACCGAGCCCGTCGAGCAGGACGAGGGCCCCCACCCGCTCGGGGGCGAGCGCCGCCGCAAAGGCCGCCAGCCCCGCCCCGAGCGAGTGCCCGACGAGCACGACCGGGTCCGGGGCGAGGGCCTCGAGGGCGCGCACGAGGTCGGCCACGAAGTCCACGAACTGGTAGGGACGCCCGCCGAGGTCCTGCGACGCCCCGTGCCCGGGCAGGTCGAGGGCCCAAAACGACCGGGCCGAAAGCGCCGCCGCCAGCGGGGCGAACGACCCGGCGTGGTCGAGGAACCCGTGCACGGCCACGAAGTCCGCCCCCCCGCTGGAGGCCACGGGCAGCGTCCACGCCGCGAGGCGACACGCGCCCGCCCGGACGAACGTCGGCGACGTCATGATCTCAAAAGGACGCCCCGGTTCGGATCACGTACACGAGCACGGCGACCACCGCCAGCGGACAGACGTACCGGACGAGGACGGACCAAAGGGCGGCCATGGGGAGACGATGCCCGCCCTCCTCGACGACGGCGCGGGCCGCTTCGGCACCCCATCGCCACCCGACCAGCACGCAGGTCAGCAGCGCCCCCAGGATCAGGGAATAGGTGCCGAAGACCACGCTCTGCCAGTCGAGCCAGCCCTGCCCCGTCCCCAGGACGTCGGACAGCGCCGGCAAGGCCCCCTGGGACAGGGCCGACGGCACGGCCAGCAAGAAGCAGGCTCCACCGACCAGGTACACCGCCCGCGGGCGCCTCCAGCCGCGCTCGTCCACGAAGTAGGACACCACCACCTCGAGCAACGAGATCGTGGACGTCAGCGCGGCGATGGCCAGCAGCGCGTAGAACGCCACCGCGAACAACTGGCCCGCCGGCAGGTGATGGAAGATCGTCGGCATGACGACGAACACGAGCCCCGGCCCCGCCGACGGCTCGATCCCCGCGGCGAACAGGGCGGGGAAGACCAAAAAGCCCCCGAGCAGGGCGATGAGCGTGTCGAAGAACGCCACGGAGACGCCGGCCACCACGAGGTTCTCGTGGCGGGGAAAGTACGACCCGTAGGTGATCATCGCCCCCATGCCCAGGCTCAGGCTGAACATGGCCTGCCCCATGGCGGCCGCCACCACCGGCGCGCGGATCTTCGAGAAGTCGGCCTCGAACATGAACGCGATCCCCTTCGAGGCCCCGGGCAACGTGACCGAGCGCAGCGCGAGCCCGAGCAGCAGCACGAAGAACACCGGCATGAGGATCTTCGAGGCCGTCTCGATCCCGCCCCCGACGCCGGCCCGAACGACGACCATCGTAAGGGCCAGGAAGAGCCCGGCGAGCACGACGGCCCACACCGGGTCGGAGATGAGACCGGAAAACAGCGCACCGCTGGTCTTCGCGTCGATGGGCTGCGCAAAGGTACCGCTGACGGCGTGCCACAGGTAGCCGAGCGTCCACCCCGCCACGACGGAATAGAAGGCCAGGATGCCAAAGCCCGTCACCACCCCGAGCCCCCCCGCCGCCGCCCAGCGCCGGCCGCCCAGGCGCGCGTAGGCCCCGACGGGGTTGTGGCGCGTCGCCCGGCCCATGGCGAGCTCGGCCAGCATCACCGGCACCCCGAGGCCCAGCACGCACAGCAGATACAGGGCGATGAACGCCCCGCCGCCGTTTTCGCCCGCCGTGTACGGAAAGCGCCAGATGTTTCCCAGGCCGATGGCGGACCCGGCGGCGGCCAGGATGAACCCGAGACGCGACTGGAACCCGCCGCGGTCGGAGGATGTGGTCGGTGCGCTCATGGCTCGTCGGATCGTGGCGAGGCGCCGCGGAGCCGCCCGCGGTTGCGCCCGCGCGAGCCTACCCGACCCTACGCGCGCCCCGCAACGCGGCGCCGGCGGCGTCGGGCCACGAGGAGCACGACGACCACGGCCGCCTGGCAAAGGTGCGGCAGGAGCCACCCTACCCGCGCGTAGATCGTCGGGTGCTTCGCCGTGTTGCGCGCCAGGGCCACGTCCGCCACGAGCACCTCGGGCGGGGGGATCCGGTCGGGGGTCGGCGCCGTCACCCGAAGATGATCCGTCACGCGGCCGTTTGCATCCACGACGCTGCTCGGCCCGGCCGAGACCGCGCGCACCATCGGGATTCGGTGCTCCACCGACCGGAACTGCGCGAGCGCCAGGTGCTCCCAGGGCTCGGCCGTGGCGCCGAACCACGTGTCGATGGTGAGGTTGACGAAGACGTCGATCCCCCCCGGCAGGGCAGCGGTCGCGCGCGCGAAGCCGGGAAAGATGTCCTCGTAGCACACCAGCGGCCCGGCGAAGAAGGGCGGGCCGGGGTCGGCCCGGTCGGAAGCGGCCGCCGGCGCCACCCGAAACCGCGCGGGTCCCTCGCCGCGGTGGTTGTGGTTGAGGGTCTGGAGCTTGGACTTGGCCCACTTCGGATCGACGAGCGGCACGTACTCGCCGAACGGCATCAGTTTGACCTTGTCGAAGCGCCCGTCCACGGTCCCGTCGGCCCGCATATTGAAGACCGTGTTGTACCCATACGGGTCGCCCGGCGCGCGCGTGGGGGCGCCGAAGATCGTCGGCAAGCGGTGCTGCGCGAGGATCCGCCGGCCGGGGTCGAGGAAGTCCCGCGCGAAGGTGCGGGGCAGCACGACCGGGTAGACGCCGGCCTCGGGCCACAGCACCACCTGCGCCCCGCGGGCCTGGGCCTTCGCGGACATCTGGCGCAGGCGCCGGATCTTCTCCGCGGCGTCGTACCACCGCAGCGGGATGTTGGGCTGGACCACCCCGAACCGGACCTTCCGGGCGGCGGCGGCCGCCCCGTCAATGGAGGCCATGCGCGCGACGCCGAGGGCCGTGACGGCCGCAAAGGTCACGGCCGCCCCCAGCACCGACCGCCACCGCCCCCGGCGGTCACGGGCGACGAGGGCGTCGGCGAGCAAACCGGCGGTGAACAGGACCTGCATCTCCACCAGGGCCGTGCCGCCGATCTCCGCCGCCTGGATCCACACGGGCGCCTGCGCCAGACCGAGCACGGCCGTGTACGGAAACAGGGCCGGCCACGTGGCCGCCACGGCCACCCAGGCCACGGCCGCCCAAAGAGCCCCGGCTGCCCCCCGCACGGGGACCACCCGCACCAGGTAACCGAACACCCCCCACTGGACGGCCGTGAAGGCACTGAAGACGAACAGGCCGAACACCGCCAGGGGCCAGGAGAAACCGGCGAAGCGCGTCAGCAGTTCGGCGATCCACGGAAAGCCGAACAACCCGGCCCCAAGCCCCCCGAACCACCCCACGAACGCAGCCCGGCGCGGCGAGAAGGCCGGCGAGCGGCACACGAGCATCGTCGGCACGAAGGCCAGCCAGATGAGCCACGGAACCCCCTGCGGCGGAGCGCCGATGGCGAGCAGCGCCGTACACGCAAGCGACAGGAGGCACGCGGGCACGAGCCCGAGGCGTGCGGTCCAGGGTCTGTCCTGCGGGGCGGTCAAGGGGACGGTCGTTCCTCGCCGCTAGCATGATCGATCGGGACGGGCCTGGGAAGAACGGCCAGCCGTTGCCCGGCGCCCGCCCCGCATGCTAGGGTTGCGCCGCCGTGCGCACCTTCTTGGGGATCGTCATGTACTCGGGCGCCGCCCTTTCGGTGCTCGCGTTTTTTCTACCGTCGATGGACTATCACATCGTCGGCCTGCACGTGCCCCCGGACAAGACCCGGCTCCTGTCGTGGGTGAGCCTCGGCATGGTCGTGGTCGGTTACTTCGGTCGCCGCCTGCTGCGCGACCCGTACGACCCCAACTAGCGTCTTGCACACCCGCGAGGGCGGTTGCCTCCGTCCTGAAAGGCCGCTAGGCTCGCGTGCCACGGTGCCGAAGGTCGTGTCTCAGATCCCGGAGGCGAAAGGGCACTGGATCCTGGGGCACGCCCGCGAACTGCGCGACGGGCTCCTCGACACGCTCGTGGCGCTGTACCGCACGCACGGACCGGTGTTTCAGATGCGGGCGATGCGTCGCCGGTTCGTCGTGCTGGCCGGCGCCGAGGCCAACAACTTCGTCGCCCGGCACGAGGCCGAGACCATGACCACGCGCCACCATTACGAGTGGTTCGGGCGCGAGCTGGGCTCCGAGCGCTTCCTGCTCGCCCTTTCGGGCGACGACCACCGCGTCGCCCGCCGGATCCTGCGGCCCGGCTACTCGAAGGCGCACATCACCCGGCGCCTGCTCTCCCTGTGCATCCTCGCCGAGCGTACCCTCGGCCGGTTCGAGCCCGGCCCGCGTCGGCACCCCCTCGACGACGTCCGGCGCATCGTGGTGGACCAGATCGGCCTCGCCCTGGGCAACCGCCCGGCGGGCGAGATGGTCCACGACCTCGAGCGCGCCATCTCGACCCTCCTGCGCGTCACCGTCTCGCGCAGCGCCCCGCGGGCCCTGCTGTGGAGCCCCCGGTTCCTGCTCGCGCGCGCACGGATGCGCAACCTGGTCCGCACCGCCATCGCCGAGCACGGCAGCGGCCCGCCGACCGACCGGCCACGCGACCACATCGACGACCTGCTGGCAGCACGCACCCCCGACGGCGAGCCGCTCGACCCGGCGTTCCTCGAAGCCTCCGCCCACGGTCCCTTCGTCGCCGGGCTCGACACGGTGGCGAGCACCCTCGCCATCGCGCTGTTTACCCTCGCGCGGGACCGGGCGCTTCGCACCGCCCTCGAAGCCGAGGCCGACGCCCTGTTCGCGGACGGTCCGCCGACCGCGGCCGCGATGCGCAAGGCCCGGCTGCTCCACGCCGCCCTGATGGAGACGCTGCGACTGTATCCGGTCACGCCCGTGGTCGTGCGCACCACCACGTGTCCCATCGAGTTCGAGGGCCACCGGATCCCGGCCGGGCAAGACCTGCTCGTCGCCCACTGCGTGCCGCACAAGCTGGCCGAGTACTTCCCCGACCCGGAGGCGTTCGTGCCCGAGCGCTTCTTGCCGCCGCGCGAGGAGCACCGGGCGCAGCCCGGGATCTACGCCCCCTTCGCCGTGGGACCCCACACCTGCCTGGGCGCGGGCATCGCCGACGTCCTGCTGCTGCTCGACGCCGCCTACATCCTCCATCGGTTCGAGATCGCCGTCCCACCGAACCTTACGAAGCTCGAACTTCGGTACGATCCGGTGGCGATGCCGCGCAACCTTCGGCTCGAGATCGTGCGCGAACGCCACCCCCCGCCGCCCTTCGTGGCGGCGGGGGCGCCCGAAGCCACCGCGTAGCGCCGCCCACCCCTACAGCAGCGACATCATCTTGTTGACGAGCGCCGGATCGAAGAACGAGCCCGTCATCTCCTTGCGCACCCGGTCGGCCACCGCCTTCCACTCGCCGAAGGCCTTGGGCTGCACCACCTGGATCCCCTTGGCCGTCAGCGTCTTGACCGCGGCGTCGTTGTCGGCCCGGATCCGGCGCAGGAGCTTGCCGTGGTGCTTGTCGGCGATCTGCTTCATCACGGCCTGGTGCGCCGGCGGCAGCGCCTCCCAGGCCTTGCGCGTGATCACCGAACCGCCGATGACCATGGCAAGCTTGAGGTTCGTGACGTAGCGGGCCTTCGTGTACCACTGCAGCGCGATGGCGCCGTAGGGCGAGTTGGCGAAGGCGTCCACCACGCCGGTCTGCAGGCTCGGCAGCACGTCCGGAACCGACAGCGGGATCGCGTTGACCCCGGCCACCTTCATGACCGTCCGCGAGACCGGGTCGGCGTCCCACACCCACATCTTCGTGGCGCGAATGTCCGCCGGACGCGCGATCGGGCTGTTGGAGAACAGGTACAACGGCCCCACGTCGCCCCACCCCATAAGCAGGAAGCCCGAGTCGTACAGGAGCTTCGCGAATGTGTCGGCCATCGCACCGCGGACCCGGTCGAGTTCGCGGTAGTTGCGGAACAAAAGCGGCAGCTGCAGCATGAGAAGCTGCTTGTTGATGTCCCCGAGCCCCACGTTCGTCACGGCCGCGCCGTCGAGCTGGCCCGTGCGCATCTTCCGGACCATGGCGCCCTCGTCGCCCATGACCCCGCCGGCGTAGAGCTTGAGGGCGACCTCCCCGGCCGTGGCCTGCTTGATCTCGCGCCCCACCGCGCGAAACGTCCGCATCCACGAGGAGTCCTGTGGGGCGAGGGTGGCGATGCGCAGGGTGTACTTGGCCCCGACGGCTCGCGCCACCCAGGGCGCGGACAGCGTCGCCGCCCCGGCAGCGGCGGCGGTCGTGCGAAGGAACGTGCGGCGTGACAGTGAATCGTGCTTGGTGTTCATGACATCCCCCGTGAAACGAGTGCGAGAAGATACGAAACCGGATGGTGGACACGGGCGCCGGCCCGGTCGGCCCCTACTCGAGGATCAACTCGTCGGCGTGCTCGATCCAAAACGCCGCGAGGTCCCGCGCCACCTCGTTGAGCAGCCGAAGGTCCGGATGCGCCAGGACGTTCGCATCGAGCACCTGCTGCAACAGGCGATCGAACAGCGCCCGATCCTGCACCTGGGGCGCGTAGTGTCGGGCGTACAGGTACGGCGCGAGCAGGTTCGCGTCGCCGTGCCGCTGCATCACCCGCTCGAAGAACGCCCTGGCCTTTTTGGGATCGCCACCGGCCATCACCGGCTTGGCCGCGTAGTAGACCCCCTGGAACAAAAGTGGCGCCCCGTGCTCGTAGTCCGGGTCGAGGGCCACCACCCGGGCGATGATGCGCTCGATGACCGGCAGGGCCGCCGCCAGGTCCGGGTCCGACTGGCCCAGGTTCGCGGCGCCGCCCCAGCCGTAGACCGCCCAAAACAATGCCGGGACGTCCTCCTTCGTGGCCTGCGCGAGCGCCCGGTCCAGTGCAGCGAGGTCGCCTGCGCGGGCCGCCCGCTCGATGGCCGGGTCGTCCAGCAGCCGGAAGGCGTAGTCCCGCGCCCGCAGGTAGTGCACGATGGCCCGCCGCGTCAGGCGCTCGACCTGCTCCTCGGTCCCGACGAACTGGGCCTTGTCCCGTTCGCGCTCGAGGAACGCAAAGGCGTAGGCCGCATAGCCACGCGCCAGCACGAGCAGGAGATCGGGGTTTTCGGGGCTGTTGACCAGGAAGCCCTCGATGGTCTTGAGGCTGCCGGGGAAGGCCGCCTCGGCGAAGTCCAGGTCCGCCTCGCGATCCATCGCGATCGAGCCCACCCGCACGGGGCCCGCCGTGAGGTCGGCCGTCATCTTGTGCATGTTGCAGCCGAGCAACCCGGCCGCCGAGAGGGCGACCGCCAGAGGGCGGAGCGATTTCTTGATCGTCATGGTCGTGCACCGCGCCCCCATCCCCGGATCGAGCCGGAAACGCCAGGCGCGCGTGCGCGAGTATCGCCGATTTGCACGTGGTTTCCAAGGACGGCCTTTCGACGCGGGGGCCCGCCGGTTTGTTCAATGGCCCCGTTCGGGGACCGGCCCACGGGCCGAATCGGCGCGGCGGGGCGCACCTAGCAGGCCGCCGGGACGCGCACCTCGACCCCCTCGAAGCCCGCGAGGAAGTCCGGGCCGAACGCGGCGGCCGGGGTCCAGGCGCCGGGTTCCACCTCGCCGGCCGCCACCCGCCGGGCGGCCTCCACGGCCGTCCGGGCGGTCAGATCGTAACCGTCCGGCACGGTCGCCCGACCGCACGCGGTCTCCCCCGACGCCCCGATGCACCGGGCCCATAGGGCCACGGGGGCGCGCGCGCGGGCCTCATCGGACGGGCCGCGTGCCCGGGCGGCGAGGCCGTCGAGAATGCGCCGCACCGCACGAAGGCGCGCGGCGCACCCGAGGGCGCGCAGCGCGGACGGCCGTGTGCCCCTGCCGAGGTCGGCGTAGACGGTGATGTCGCCGATGCCCGTGGTGCGAAAGGCGCTGGCCACGTCCCCCCAGGGGATCGCGACCACCCGCCGGGGGCGCCCGCGCAGCTCGACGACGCGTTCGAGGCTGCCGAACGGTCGCTCGACGAGCGTGCCGCCGCGACGCACGACCAGGCCGGCCGCCAGGCCCTCCACCATCGTCCGCAGCGTCCCGCGGCTCGGACCGGCCCCGCCGGAGAAGGCGATCTCGAGCGACACGGCGCCGGGACAGGCGGCCGCCACCTTCGCCGCCAGGCAGTCGCTCGGGACCACGTCGAACCCCACCCCGGGCAGGAGCACCACCCCCGCCGCCACGGCCGCATCGTGCTGGGCGTAGGCGGCCTCGAACACGGGGATCTCCCCGGTGATGTCGAGGTAGTGCGTGCCCGCAGCCAGGCACGCACGGCGCATCGGGTCGCTCGTGTGCACGAACGGACCGGCGCAGTGGAGCACGGCGGCCACGGCCGAAAGCTCCTGCACGAGGCGCGCGCCGTCGGAGAGGCCGAACACCCGCCCGGGCAGGTCGTACGCGGCCGCGAGCGCCCGCAGGCGGGCCTCGTCGCGCCCGGCCACGACCAGCGGCACGCCGCGGCGGACGGCCTCGCGGACCACGAGGCGCCCGGTGTACCCATAGGCTCCATAGACGAGGATCGGCGACGGCATGGCGGCGGCCCCCAAAAGCGTAGCGCCCCGATGCGCCCCGCGAAACGGCCGGGGCCCGGTGCAGGGACCGGCGGGGTTCTGCTAGGCTCGCGGGGGATTTCCAAAGCCATGTCCGACCGCCCTTCTCTCGACTTCAAGTGGACGATCATCGGCGCGGCGGTGATCGTGGCGCTCAACCAGGTCCTGTCGCTCGCACTCGCATCCTCCTTGCTTCCGTCCCTGATCGAGGGCCTGGGCGCGATGGGAGGGCTGGTGGTCTTCGCGATCATCGTCGCCCTGGGCAGCTTCTTCGTGGGCGGCCTGCTCGTCGGGTGGCTCAGTCCAGGTGAGACGTTGGCCGAGCCGGCCGTCGCCTGCGTGGTGGCGGTGGTCGTCAACGGGTTGCTGGCGGGCCTTTCGGGCGCGCAGAACCTCCTCGGCCTCGTCCTCGCCGCCGCCATCGGCTTCGGCCTCGGTCTGCTCGGCGCAAAGGTGGGCGAGCGGATCCAGGGTGACACCACGGAGAAGATGCGCGAGCGCGGCGAACTGTAACCGCCACCGGGACCGACGCCGCCACGGCAACGAACCGCGCGTGCTACTGTCCCCGCCATGCAGGCGCCCCCGATTCCGACGGACGATCCCTTCGGATTGGCGATGCTGGCAGCCGCCGCGGTGGCCGGCCTGGCCGTGGTCTGGCTGGCCCTGGCGCGCGTGCGGCGGGGCTCGATGAGAAGACCGGGCTGGCTCCTCGGGCTTTCCCTCGTGACGTTCCTCGGGGCCGCCGCCGGTGGCACGGCCGAGCGCATTACCCGGGCGGGCGCTCCGGAGACCCCCACGCGCCCGAAGGCCGCCATCGAACCGGCGCCGGCGCCGCGCGCACCAACCCCAACCCCACGAGCCGAAGACGACGCGGGCCACGCCACGACCGAAGCGTCTTCGCCCACCGGCGGCGAGGACGGCGAGGACGACGAACCCGTCACGGGCGAGGCCCTCCTTTCGGACATGCTCGAAGCGGCCGCGGAGGGCGACTACCTGCGGGTGGGCCAGCGCTACCGCGTGCTGTCCACCCTCGATCCGCCGCCGCCGGGCCTGGCCGAGGCCTGGAAGAAGGTGGCGCCGGCCCGCACGAAGGTGGTCCGGCAGTGGATCGCGGACGCCGCGGCCATCGCCCGGGGCCGGTGTGACGACCCGGATGCCATCGCCGGAGCGTTCGCGAAGCTGCGCAGCGTGGCCGAGGCCGAGCCGACGTTCTCGGCCGCGAAGCGGACGGTTCAGCGCCTCGAAAGCTGCCGGCAGAAGTTGGTCCGCGCCACCCGGCTTTCCACGAAGCGCGCGCGCATGGAGGCGCGGCGGCGCTTCGCCGAGCAGCTCGAACGAACGGTCCGCGCAAAGGCGCCCCGCGCGCGCGTGACGACCGGCGGCCGCGGGACGGACGCCCGGATCCGCATCGCGCCGGTTCCGCCGGAACTTGCCGCCTCGCTGGTCGAAGACGGCCTGCTCGAACGCGCCGAAGCCCTCGGGTTCGGGCACGTGACCTTTTCGGACGGGAAGACCCGCAAGACGCACGATCTCGAACCGCGCGCCGACGCGGCGGTGGCCGACGACAAGCTCCAGCAATGGGGGTTGAAGGCGCCCCTGTCCCTGGCGCCGTAAGGGCCCGGCGCGCTCCCGCCCCCGCGGTCATTCGGTTCCGTCCGGATCGGACGGCGACTGCTCGGTACGGGCCATCTCGTGCTCGAGGACGCACCGCGCCAGCTTCGTCCGGTTCGGGACGCCGAGCACCTGGTAGATGTGGGAAAGGTGCGTCCCCACCGTGCGCGCGCTGATCCCGAGCTTGGCGCCGATCTCCGCGTTGGACAGGCCGTGGGCCACCCAGCGCGCGATCTCCCGCTCCCGCCGGGTGAGGCGGTCGAGGGGGTTGCGCCCCGAGCCGGTGGGCCCCGGCCGTTGCCGGTAGCGCGGGTCGTCGCGCCCGAAGCGAAGTCGGACGGATCCCAGGTCGATGACGTCGCCGTCGCGCAACGTGTGGATCTCGATGGGCCGCCCGTTGACGCGCGTGCCGTTGCGTGAGCCGAGATCGTACAAGGTGACGCTCCCATCCTCGAAGAAGGTGATCTTCGCGTGCTTGCGGGACACGCCCTCGGCATCGAACAGCAGGTCGCACTTGAGCCCGCGCCCGAGCAGGATCGATCCGCGCGGCAACCGCTCGATACGGCGCCCCCGCGGCAATGGGCCGCGCAGGACCTCCAGATGCGGGACACCGGCCCGACCCGCGAGCGGATCGTCGTACGACACGAGCACACGATAGCATGCGGCGTGGCGCAGGCGCGGCGCGGGTTCGAGCTCGGTGCCCGGCACGACCCGACCGGCGGCTAGAATCCGAGACCCACGCGGAACGTGAAGCTATCTGCGCGACGCACGCCCGCCGCGTCTTTCAGGTAAGGGCGGATCCAGCCGGCGGCCAGATGGATCCGAAAGAAGCGCGCCACCGCCCACTGCGCGCCGCCTTCGACCCCCACCGTCGCCACCCAGCCCAGGTCGTTGCGCTCGAACAGTTCGGTGCGCACGAGTCCGACGCCGCCTTGGACCTCGACGAACGGGGTGACGAAGTGGGGCACCTGGGCGCCCAGGCCGACCTTCTGGACGACCATGAAGTCGTTGCGATCCCCGCGAGCGGCCTCGCCGCCTTCGGCGCCCACCTCGGTAAGCAGGCCCAGGCGCACGTATCGGCGTAACAGGCCCGCCTCGACGGAAGCAAAGTGCCACGACTGCGACCGGCGCAGGCGATCATGAATCGTGAAGACCCGATACCCCACGACGAAGACGGCCGAGCGTGCCGGTGGAGGCCGCCGGCCACGGGCCCGCAGGACGGGCAAGGGTGCGAGCGCCGTGCGACGGGCGACCGGCCTCGCGGGTGGCGGCTGGGTGCGGGCGGACGCACCGCGGGCGGACGGTGGCTGGAGGACGGCCCGGTCTCGGGCGAGGTCGGCCTCGGTGGCCGGTCGAATGCCGCGGGCAACGGACGCGGCGGCCGCGACGGGCGCCCCCACGGCCCGGTCGGGCGCGGCCCGTTCCGGCGCCCCGGATGCCGGCACGGGCGACGCCGGGGCATCCACGGATCGTGCGTGGGACGCCGCGGCGGGCGGGGTCGGGCCGGCGGCCGGCGCAACGGTCCGGGAGGCCGGCACAGACGCCGGCGGGGTCCGCGGGACCGGCGGCGGCGACGGGCGGACGGCCGGGACCGGCGGCGACGGGCGGGCGGCCGGGACCGTCCCCGGGTCGGGCGGCAGGGGCGGCGGCTCGGGCACCGAAAGGGCCCACAACGCGGCGGCCGCGGCGATCACGGGATGGCCCGGCCCTCCACGTCGATGGTGCGTACCATCGCATCCACGTCCGGTGAACGCAGGTCGAAGATCGAGACGAACACCACCCGCACGACACCGCGTGCGCTCGGGTAGTAGAAGCCGCGCACGAAGGCCTCCGGTGCCGCGAGTACGACCTGGAAGGTGGCGACCGGCAGGTCGTCACCGGCCCGGGTGACCGCCTCGTCCACCTTTCCTCCATGGGCCGAAAGAAGGGTGGAAGCGTCGAGCAACGCGACCTGGAACGGGTCGCCGAGGGCCGCCGAGGCGTCCGGGGCCGGGTCGGCGCCGCCGGTCGTCCCCCCCGTCACCCACGGCGGCGCAGCCCCGGAAGAACCGGCGGCCGACTCGGAGCCCGTGCCGCCACCCCTCCCGATCGTCTCCACCAGATCGAGCACGCTCGTGTCCACCCCAGCCGGCGCCAGGGAGAACAGATGCGTGGGGGGGGCGTCGGAGAATGCGACTCCGAACACCTCGGCATCGATCCGAAGGGTGAGCCGGTCGGGGCCCGCCGACACCTCGGTCCACGGCGGCGCGAGGTACACGAGGGACACCGCCCCGTCGTCGCTGGTCCAGGCCCGCATCCCGGGGGATGGCGGCTCGGCACACCCCGCCAAGAGTGCGGCCGCGAACACGACCGTTCCCGGCAGGCGCGGCGAAGGGGAGGCCATCACGGCCGACCATCGGCCGGCACCACCCGTGCCTTGACGCCCGTGCGAACGCACACGCCGCGGCCCGGCGCAGTCCGTCACCCGGAAAACCGCGCCACCACCGCCCGGTAGGTCTCGCGCGAGGCGCGGACGTCGATGACGGTGAGGCTGTCGTCGAGCGTGCCGGCGACCCACAGCCAGCCGCGGATCGGGTCGAACACGATG
>JALSIN010000197.1 GCA_026989935.1 Polyangiaceae bacterium
GGGCGCTGGTGGTGGGCGCGCGCCAGGCCTGGGCGGCGGGCCTTTTGGGCGTGGCGGTGTTCGCAGGCCTCGGGGTGCTTGCGGTTCTGGTCGCGCGCCCGCGGGCGCCCAAGACGGGCCTTGGGGCCGGGATCGGAGCAGGGATCGCCGCGTTGTGGTGGGGGACGGACGTGGCGGCGCGGCTTTCGGGCGGTGAAGGGACCGACGTTCCGGCGTTCGAGACCGTGTTCTCGTGGCTGGCGGTGCCGGACCACTTCGCGTCCTTCGGGGAGGGTGTCGTGCAACTCGGGGACGTGGTGTTCTTCGCCGGGTTCGCCGTCGCGGTGCTCTACCTTTGCGCGTTCCTGCTCGGAAGGAGGCACTGGTAGCCATGGCTCTTTCGCTTCGTCATCACCGCCTCGTACGGTTCGTGAGCCTCGTGGTGCTCGCGGGCTCGTTGACCTACGCCACGGGCCGCACGAACCTGCGCGCCGACGTCACCGCCGAGGGGCTTTCCAAGATCACGGACACCACGCGCGAGCTGGTGGCGTCGATCTCGACCGAGCGCCCCGTGATGATCCACGCCTACGTCTCGCGCGAGGTCCCGCGTGCGCTCGTTCCGGTGCGGCGAAGGCTCCTCAACGTGTTGCGGGAGATCGAGGCCGCGGCCGGGGACGGCCTGTCCGTGCGGATCGTCGAGCCGGCGCCCTACTCGGAGGCGGCGCAGGAGGCGGTGGACAAGTTCGGGATCGTGCCGCGACGGATGCTCGACCGCGAGGCCGGCCGCACCGAGGAGTTGCAGGTCTTCTTGGGCCTGGCCTTCGTCAGCGGTCCGCGCGAACAGGTGATCCCGTTCATGGACCAGGGGCTGTCGGTGGAGTACGAGATCGCCCGCGCGCTTCGCACCGTCACGAGCGACGACAAGAAGGTCATCGGTATCTTGCGCACCGATGCCGCGATCATGGGGGACTTCGACCTCCAGGCCCGGACGCAGAAGCCGGCCTGGCGCATCGTGGACGAACTGCGCAAGCAGTACGAGGTGCGCACCTTGAACCCGAACGTGGAGGTCCCCAAGGACGTGGACGTCCTGTTCGTGCCGCAGCTTTCGAGCCTGACCCAGCCGCAGCTCGACCACGTGCGGTCCTACGTGGAAGCGGGGCGGCCAGCCCTCATCACGGTGGACCCGATGCCGTTGTTCGATCTGCGCGTGTCGCCCACCGAGCCGATGATCCCGCAAGGCGGCGGCTTCGGGGCGGCGCCGGCGGGGCAAAAGGGCGACTACAAGGGCCTGCTGCGGGATCTGGGCGTGGTCTGGGACGACACCAAGATCCTCTACGACGCCTACAACCCGCATCCGATGTTCGCGGATCTTCCGCCCCACGTCATCTTCGTGACGAAGCGGCCGGATGGAACGGATCCGTTCAAGAACGCCGATCCCATCGTGGACGGCTTGACCGAGGTCGTCGTCCTGTTCGGCGGCGAGATCACGCCGAGCGAAGGGCACGAGGGCGAGTTCGTGCCGCTTTTGTCCACCGGCAAGACGGCCGGATTCAACCGCTTCGACGACATGGTGCAGCGGCACATCCTGTTCGGTCTTTCCGGGCCGATCGTGCCGAAGACGCGCGCACCCATCGACGGGCAGGTGCACACGATCGCGGCCCGGATCAAGGGTGCGGAGGCTTCGGGCGAGGAGCAGAAGCCCAAAAACCTGGTGGTGATCGCCGATCTGGACCTGTTCGGCGATCAGTTCTTCGCGATGCACGAGCGGGGCGGGGACCTCGACGGCGACGGACTCGAGGACATCCGCTTCGACAACGTGACCTTCTTGATGAACGCGGTGGACGCCCTGGCGGGCGACGAGGCCTTCGTGGAGCTTCGCAAGCGCCGGCCGGCCTTTCGGCGGCTGACGCTGGTGGAGTCGCTGACCCGCGAGGCCCGGCTCGAGCGCGAGCGCGAGATCGAAGAGGCCAACGCGGCCGCAGAGCGCGAACTCGAAGAGGCCCAGGCCGCCCTCGACGCGGCGGTGGCGAAGATCCGCGAGCGCGACGACCTGGACGAGACGACGAAGCAGATCATGATCAAGAGCGTCGAGGCGGCGGAGAACCGGCGCCTGGCGGCGCGGCGCGAGCGGATCGAACTCGAAAAGGCCAAGAAGATCGCGCGCGTCGAAGCGGAGCACGCGCGCAGGATCGACGAGGTGCGCGACCGGATCCGCCTGCTCGCGGTGTTGTTGCCGCCGTTGCCGCCGCTTTTGCTCGGGGCCTGGATCTTCGGACGCAGGCGCCGCCGGGAGCGCGAGACGACGCCCCGAGCCCGCACGCGGGCGGGCGCCGATCGCCCCGCGAAGACCACCACGGACCAAGACCGGGGAGGTGACGCATGAACCGGACCACTGGCATCTTCGTGTTTGCCGCGGCCGCGAGCCTCGCCTGGGCGGTGGCCATGCGGCCCTCGCCGCCGCCGCCCATGTCCTTCGAGGAGACCGGGACGGTCCTGTTTCCGCAGATGACGGACCCGACCCTCGCGACGAGCCTGGAGGTGATCGCCTGGGACGACGAGGCCGCGGCCGTTCGCCAATTCAAGGTGGAGCAGCGCGACGGTGTATGGGTGATCCCCAGCCACCACGACTACCCGGCCGACGCGGCCGAGCGCATGGGCAAGGCGGCGGCGGCCTTCGTGGACGTGCGGCGCGAGATCTACTACGGCGACGATCCGGCCGAGCACGGCGCCTTCGGGTTGCTGGATCCCGAGGATCCGGCGGGGGAGGGGGACGAGAAGGCGCGGCGGTTCATCCTCAAGGATGCCGCCGGCACCGTGCTCGTGGACGTGCTCGTCGGCAAGCCGATCCCCGGCAAGGAGGGCTACCGCTACGTGCGCCTGCCGGAGGACAAGCGCGTCTACGGCGCCAAGCTCGACCTCGACATCTCGACGAACTTCGCCGACTGGATCGAAAAGGACCTTCTGCGGATCGAGCGAGACGACGTGGTCGCCCTCGTCTACGACCCCTACGAGGTGGACGAGGCCAAGGGGCGCGTGGTCGGGCAGGGGGCCATCGAGATGCGGCGCGTCAAGAACGAGGACGGTGCGTACGGCTCCGACTGGACCCTGGCGGACGCCACGCCAGCGCCCAAGGGCAAGAAGCTCGACGTGGGCAAGGTG
>JALSIN010000198.1 GCA_026989935.1 Polyangiaceae bacterium
AACCACCTGCGCCTTCTTCCTGCCCGGGGACACGCGCGTTCTGTTCTCCTCGACGCGCGCGGCGGGCCCGGGATGTCTGCCGCCCCCGGACCGCTCCCACGGCTACGTGTGGAAGCTCTACCCAGAGTTCGACATCTACACGGCGCGCGCGCGCGACGGCGGCGACGTGCGGCCCCTGGTGACCGGGCCCGGGTACGACGCCGAGGCCACGGTCTCCCCGGCCGGCGACCGCATCGTGTTCACCTCGACCCGCGACGGCGACCCGGAGATCTACACCGTGGACCTCGACGGCAAGAACCTCCGGCGCCTGACACACACACCCGGCTACGACGGCGGCCCTTTCTTCTCGCCCGACGGCTCGAAGATCGTCTATCGCGCCAACCACCCCGAGGGCGAGGACGAGCTTGCGAGCTACCGCGAGATCATCGACGAGCACCTGGTGCGACCGACCCGCCTGGAGTTGTTCGTCATGGACGCCGACGGCTCGAACCAGCGCCCGATCACCGACAACGGCGCGGCGAACTTCGCCCCGTCGTTCCACCCGTCGGGCACCCGGATCATCTTCGCGTCGAACGTGCACGACCCCAAGGGACGCAACTTCGACCTCTACCTGGTGGACCTGGACGGGTCGAACCTGGAACGGGTGACCTTCCACCCCGCCTTCGACGGGTTCCCCATGTTCTCCCCCGACGGCACGAAGCTCGCGTTCGCCTCGAACCGCGGCGCCGCCAGGCCGGGGGAGACGAACGTCTTCGTCGCCGACTGGAAGGAGTGACCGTGCCGATCCACCCCTTCGACCCGCCCCGCGGGACCATCGAGACCTTCTCGATCCGCGCCCCCGAGCTCGAAAACGTCCTGGGCGACCCCATCGAGCGCCAGGTGGCCGTGTACCTGCCGCCCGGCTACCACGACACGACCGAGGCCTATCCGCTGTTCGTGGACCTTGCGCCGTTTACCGGCTCGGGGCTCAAGCGCCTGGCGTGGACCGCCTTCGGCGAGTCCGTCCCACAGCGGATCGATCGGCTCACGGCCGAGGGCGTCCTGGGGCCGGTCGTCGTGGCGTTCCCCGACGCCTTCACCAGCCTCGGGGGCAACCAGTACGTGGACTCGGCGGCGCTGGGCCGGTGGGGCACGTTCGTCGCACGCACCCTCGTGGCAGCGCTCGAGGCCCGCTATCGCCTGCTGCCCGGGCCGCGCCACCGTGCCGTCTACGGGCGCTCGAGCGGGGGCTACGGTGCGCTCGTGTCGGCCATGCGCTTTCCCGGCACGTGGGGCGCCGTGGCCTGCCACAGCGGCGACATGGGCTTCGACTGGCTGTACCGCCGGGACCTGCCCGCCCTGCTCGACCAGCTCGCGGCCGCGGGTGGCGTCGAGGGGTTCGTCGCGTCCGTCCGGGCCGCCCCGCGCGTGCGCGGCGAGGCGTTCCACACCCTCATGATGCTCGCCATGGCGGCCAGCTACGACCCGGACCCGCAGGCCCCCTTCGGGGTGCGGCTGCCCGTCGATCCGCACACCTGCGAGCTCGACGAGGCCGCCTGGCGCCGCTGGCTCGCCCACGACCCGGTGCACATGGTGGACGATCCCGACCTGCGTGCGGGCCTGGGCGACCTCGCCTGCCTGTTCCTCGACTGCGGCAGCCGCGACCCGTACTTCCTGCACTACGGCGCCCGCACCGTCGCCCGCAAGCTGGCGGCCTACGGCATCGACCACACCCACGAAGAATTCCCGGACGGTCACAGCGGCCTGGACTACCGCCTCGACGTGTCGCTGCCGAAGCTGTACGCCGCCTGCGCACCGCCCGCATAGGGGCCGAAACGGCCGCCATCGAATCGTTCTGCCCGGCGGTGCGTCGAACCACCGTCGTGGCCGACCACCCCCCTTCGCCCGATCCCCGCCGGCGCGCGCCGCGGGTCCCGCCGCTGGTGGTCGCGGTCGCCGCGAGCGCGTGCACCGTCATGCTCGCCCCGGCCCCGCCCCCGCCCGGGGCCGGCACCGGCGACTTCGCCGGCCCCGAGCACGTCCAGGCCGAGCGAGCCAACATGCGCCACGGGACCGCCCCAGCCCCGGCAGGTGCGCCGCGTGCGGCTGCGACCGGCGCGACGCCCCCCGCCGTCTACCGGGCGACGGTGTCGGTCCACAGCGAATGTGAGCGTTCCGTGCGGCTGTTTCGCGGCGCCACCAGCGGACGCGGGCGGTACGCCGCGGGCGGCACCTACGGCTGGCACAGCCCCAACACGATCGCGACCTATCACCTGAGCGGCGACGACGAGCTTTGCATCGTGGACGAAAACGACCGCGACGTCGTGGCGTGCACGCAGCCCCCAGACGGTGCGCAACTTCGGGTCACGCCCTCCTGCGGCGGGTTTTCTCGGCGCTGAGCGCGATCACGGCGCCGCGGGCAACCGGCCCGACGGCAGCAGGGCGCCGGCCCCCGCCGCCCCGAACGACGGCCCCGCGTCCGCGTACCCGTGGGGCGCGTGGAAGTCCCGCGGGTCGCGGGCGAGGTGCAGGCGCCGCTCGCCGCCGTCGCGGTCGATCGAAAAGGCCGTCGTGGCGTGCTCGTCCCGCACCGGAAAGTGCAGGTCGAGGGCGCCTTCGCGCTCGCGGAACGTGAAGGCCTCGGTGGTCCAGTCGTCGAAGTCGCCCTCGTGGTACCAGCCGACCCCGCGTCCGTCGATGCGCTTCGGGCCGAACTGGTAGAACGAAAACCCCATGCCGCCCGTCTCGTAGCGCGCAAGATCGATCCACATGCGGCCGGCCACGCCCTCCCCGGCCGCCTCCCCGGCGCGGACCGACCGGGGCCCCGCGTCCGCCTCGCGCACGTAGACCCGCCGCGGCGCCTTGCCGAAGGGGTCGGGCGCCAGCACGAGCCGCGCCCCGGGCCCGCGCCCTTCGACGCGCACGCGGACGTCGAAGATCCGTCCCGTCTTGCGGTGGCGCAGGCGCAGGCGGTCGCCGTCGAACTCGTAGTCGAACGAGCGCGTCTGCGTCAGCCCCTCGACGCCGTAGCGGTAGAGCCCCTTGCCGCCCGGGTGAAAGTAGTAGAAGTGCACGGGACTGCCCGTCGGGCCGCGCGGTTCGAGGCGCCAAAGACCCACGAGCGCCTGGGCGGCCGGGTGCTCGGCCGCGGCGGGCGA
>JALSIN010000199.1 GCA_026989935.1 Polyangiaceae bacterium
CTCCCCGCGCCCGAGCGTCTCGCCGAGCTCCTGGAACTCTGGGGGGACCGGATCGGTGCGGAGATCGACCGAGCCGCCCAGTTCGAGCGCCGCACGCAGCTCGAACGCCGCCTCGCCGCGATCGAGCGCATCGACGCCAGAGCCGTGATGGTGGACGGCGTGCTCCACGACCTCCACAACCTCCTGGCGGCCGTCCTGGTGCACGCCGAACTCCTGGAAGACTCCCTGCCCCCCGTCTCCCCCGCCTCGGAATCGGCCCGCACGCTCCTGGAAGCGGCGCGCTCGGCGGCCGCCCTGTGCCAGCGAATCCGTGACCACACCCCCCACGACGCCGGACGCCGCGCACACGTGGACCTGGGCCCGATCCTCGAACGCGCCGTGGCGATCTGCAAGGTCCGCGCGCACCGCGAGATCCGCTTCGATCTGGAGATCCCCCCCGACCTGCCGCGCCTGCGGGCGACCGTCACCGAAATCGAGCGCATCGTGGTCAACCTCGTCTCGAACGCCCTCGACGCCCTCGGGGACGGGCCGGGCACGATCCGCGTGTCTGCGCGTACCGAACCCGGCCGGGCCGAACGCCCTCGCACCGTGTGCCTGGAGGTCGAGGACGACGGCTGCGGCATGGACGAGGCCACGCGGGCCCGGATCTTCGAGCCATATTTCACGACGAAGGAGCTCGGCCGAGGTCTGGGTATGGCGTCGGTGATGGCGGTCGCGCGCAACCTCGGTGGTGAGGTCTCGGTCGCCTCCCAGCCGGGAACCGGCACGCGCGTCACCGTGTGCCTGCCCGCGCCGGGCGGCGCGGCGAAGTACGCCGCCGATCGAGCCGAGCATCCCGAGCGCACGCCACCTCCGGCGGATGACACGGAGTCCGCGCGGGCCCCCGACCCCCGATGCCTCCAGCGACACGATCGTGCCGCACCGTACGCGGCGCGGCACGAAGCGCCCGGCTACGGCGCCGCGGCGAGCTGAAGCTCGTGCCCCGTGGTGGATACGTACAGCGCGCGGCAGTCCTCGGCCAGGCAGCTTCGCGGCGACAGGGACACACAGCTCGCGAACGCCTCGGCGGCCTCGTCCGATTGGCCGAGGGCGGCCCGCGCCAGCCCCGCGAGCCGGTGGGCGTCCTGGATCGGGCAGCGCTCGTTCTCCACGACCGCCTGTGCCGCCTCCAGGGCCTTGTCGGGCATGTCCCCGTCCATGTAGACGCGGGCGAGCCGGTAGTGCCCCACGCAAAAGTCGGGGTTGAGCAGCACCGCCTGCCGCAGTTCCGTCGTCGCCCGGATGAGATCGCCCTTGCGGTAGTACGCCCACCCCAGGTTCGCCAGCGCGGAGAAGCGCTCGTTGTACCGCTGGACCTCGAGGGCCCGCTGGGCGTGGGCGATCGCCTCGTCGAACCGATCGAAGTGCAGCGCCACCACCGCCAGGGAGTTCTCCGCGCGGCCCCGCCCCGCGTCGTCGGCTCCGTAGTGCTCGAGCGCGGCGCGAAACGACGCCGCCGCGTGCCGGTGCAGCGCCATGGCCCGCTCGCGCTGCAGGGCCGCCGCCGCGTCCGTCAGGCAACGCTCGTTCTCCAGGGCGTCGAGCACGGTCTTGCCCTCCTGGAGCAGGAGCACGCCCATCAGGTAGTGGGAGTCGGCGTGGTCCGGGTTCTCCGCCAGCGCCCGCCGAAGCTGCGCCTTGGCGTCCTCGAACATCCCGGCGTGGAACGACCCCACGGCGATCTCGTAGTGCTTTTGCGCCACCTTCGTTCGCTCGGCGCGCCGCTGCTGCCGGCCGGCACACCCGCCGGCCGCCGGCGAGGCGGCGACGAGGACGCACAGGGCTGCGGCGCGCACGACGGCAAGCGGCGTGCCAGGCGCCGATCCCGAGTCTCCCCGGTTCCTTGCTGGCCACGGCATGGTCCGAGCGTAGGGCGCCCGCGGATCGCGGCCCAAAAAAACGACGATCCCGCCGGCGCCGCAGGACCCGCGGTGGTCTTCGAGCGGCCGGGTGATAGGATCGAAGCGTGAGCCAGACCTCCCTCGCGGCCCTCGTGCGCGCCCGCTTCGCCGCCCCCTTCTGGTCACCCGAGTTCGTGGCGGAGGTGCTCGAGGCGTGCTGGCCGCCGTGCGCGGGCGCCACGCGCGGCTGGTCCGTCGGCTGCGTGCTCGGCAACGAGACGCTGGTGCAGTCGCGGCCCATGATCCGCTCGGCGGACGGGCGCTTCGTGGAAGACTTCCTGCGCACCCCCGCGCCGGCGACCCTCGCGGCCTACGTGTGCGACCGCGACGAGAGCGGCCCGCCCGCCCCCCTCGTCCACCGCCTCGGGCGCTGGATCGGCACGGCGATCCCGACCGAGCCCCTCCCCGGCGACCTGGCCGAGACCTGGCCCGACTTCGTGCGCCGGGAACGGCGCACCGGCAAACCCGACGAGGCGCTGTTCCTGACGTTCGTGGCGGCCCTGCACGGCGCCGGCGGCCTGCGCGCGGCCTACGCCGCCGACGAGCAGATCGAGCGCGCCCTCGCCGCCGTGCGCGAGACGGCCGGGGCGGGCCACGACCTGCTGCTGCACGACGGGCGCACGCTCGTCCTGGTCAACGGCCGCGGGCGCCTTGCGGTCTTTCGCGCGCCGGACGACCCGCAGCGGCGGCGGCGGCCGGACGACCCGCCGCAGGCGGCGCTGTTTACCACCTGCGACGAGCCCTTCGAGTCGGCGGCCCGAAGTGGTGCCGAGCGCATCGCGCAGGGCGCCTTCCTCGTGCGCCCCTCCGACCCGCTGGCCCTGCGCCGGCTCGGTTGACCGCCTACCCGGGCGGGGTCCCCGCCGCCGGCAGTCCGACCCGCACGGTGGTCCGCCCGCCGGCCCGCAGGACCCGGACGATGCCGCAGTGCTCCTCGACGACACGCCGCACCACGGTGGTCCCGATCCCGTTGCCGCCGGCCGAGGCGGGCGGGGCCTGCGTGTGCCCTTCCAGGTACGCGCGGACCTCGGCGGGCATCGCCGGCCCCTCGTTCGACACGTCCACCACCACCCGGTCGCCGTCGCGGTAGGCCCGCACGCCCGCCCATGCGTCGGCCGCCGCGGCGCGCGCCCCCGCCTCCAGGGCGTTCTCCACCAGGTTCACGAACGCGCGCAGCAACTCGCTCGTACGCCCC
>JALSIN010000200.1 GCA_026989935.1 Polyangiaceae bacterium
TCCCGATGTGCCCCCGCCCCCAGAGCCGCTCCCGCCGCCCGTGTTGCTCCCGCCGCCGGTCGTGCCGCCGCCCCCGGTCGTGCCGCCGCCCCCGGTCGTGCCGCCCCCCGGCCCCGCACCGCATCCGATCCGCTCCGTGCTCACCACCACGTCGTCGAACCACACGCGATTGGGCTTGTCGGCGTCTCCCGTATCGATGTAGTGCTGAAGCCACGCCTTGTTGAGCTGTAGCGAGGGGTCGCTGCGCCAGCTCATGCCGGTTTGTTCGAGCGCCAGGACGTCGTCCACCCAAAACCGCATGACGCCGTCGTCCTGCCCGGGCGTGTTCAGGCGCATGTGCATCTCGATGCACGTCCACGTCCCCCGGGGCATGATCACGGGCGGCTGCGGGTCGAAACGGTTGCCCCAACAGCACTCGAGGCCGTTCGTGCACGGCATGTCCTTCATGGCGCAGCCGTCACAGATGGCCTGGGCGAACTGTCCGCTGCAGTACCCCCCGTTGTCGCACGACATGTCCGGAAAGTACGTGTAGAAGAACAGCTCGTGGTTGGCGTCGAAATCCACCGTGGTGCCGGCCCACCGCACGCCGTTGGGACGGCAGCCGGCGTTGCCTTCCGCTTCCCAGTACTTGTCCGGCCGGCTCCCCGACAGCGCGAGAAAGTGGTGGACGTACTCGTGATCCTCGGCGAGCCGCACCCAGGCTCGAAAGTACAGCTCGTCGTGGCCCTCGAGCAGGCACCCGGGCATCTTCGGGCCCGCGCACGATCGAAACGCGAGGGCGCCACCCCGATAGCCGGCGGCGGCCTCGGCCGGCATGTACAGCGACCACTGTCCCTGGTGGGCGGCCGCCGCGTCCTGCAAGAGCTGCAGGCGGGCGGGGTCCGCGGTACCTCCGGGGCAGCCCGTGCAGTCCACGAAGGAAGACTGCGCAAACCAGGCATCCCAGCCCAGCGCACCGTCTTCGAAGTCCTCGCACATCAACCAAGTGGGGGCCGGGGCATCGCATTCGCCGGCCCGTGCCGTGCGCGCCGTGGTCCACGAGGCCAACGCAAGGATGAGAATCGAAAGGCGTGTCACCTCCGCACGGTGCCACAAGTTCCATCATTGCTTCAACGACCGTCACGGAGGCGGCCACACGCGCTCGACGAGTCCATTCATGAAAAAGCCGGGATTTTCCGGCGGGTCCTCCAACAGGGAGAATGGAGCCACGAGAAGAAACCTCCGACACGGCGAAGAAGTTTGGGAGCGCGCGAATCGAGGCTGCACCCGCCGCCCGAGTCCGTGCAGGCGTCGCAGCCGGAGGGGTCGAAGCCGCTGCAGTCGTTCTTGCAGGCGAGGGTGCCGCCGTCGTGTCGGCCAACGTGACCTTCGGGCGTGGTGGCCCGCGTGACGCGTCCCGTGCAGCTTGCGCGATCCGGCCGTGACCACGGCGCGCCTTTCCACCGTTGACAGCGATGACGAGGCTACAGTAACATCGCCAACGAAAGGAGATCACAATGTCCCACAATGTCCCACAACACCTTTATCGTTGGACGAAAGATCCGATTCTTCGATAACTTGCGGCAGTATAGCACAATCCTCAGCGTGATTTTCGTTTTATCAACAGGCGCGTCGTGCGACCACGGTGGAGATGGCGATGGGGGAACCGCCGGAGAAACCGCCGCAAGCACATCATCGGGTACTGGAAATGGCGAAGCTTGTGAACTTGTTCCGGAGCCGGGGCCTGCGCTCTTGGACTTTGGCAAGTGCGTTGTAATGGGAAGCGAACGAAGCATTGGAGCGTGTGGGAACACCGGGATTCACCGGGTGTGTGATGAAGCCTTCTTGACGTGGTGCAATTCCCAGAACGGAGACGTCGTTGCATGCGAGGAACGTGAGGTCTTCAGTGCTCAGTCGGTGGTGCCGTGTGGTACGGGACCGAATGCAATCGCTTGCGGTCTGCCGTTTACGTCGGGTTGCGACGCGCTGGATGGTGACCTCATTTGTTATGACGACGGTTGTTTCCTCGGGGGATGTGCCATCAATGTTGCTACCGAGCGTCTTTGTTGCGAGGCATGTGTGAAGAATCCGGATGGCACGAGCCTTTGTTTGAATTGCAAGTTGGCGAGCGGTACCGATCCGCTCGGTTCGTGCACGCTAGACGAATTGGTGTACAAGCCCTGTGACGATCCCGTATGCACCGGGAAGCCAGACGGAGGAAACACATGCACCTGCGAGAATTGAGAGAACGATGGGACGTTGTTCGTGCCGTGCGGTCGCGCGTGCGGCGGATGGGCCGCCTCGCGCCGACGTGCGGCGCGGTGCTGGCAGTCCTCGTTGGGTGCGGCACGGCGACCGATGGCGGATCGCCGGGGTCGGCGCGGACACCGGCCGCCGGGACCCCGGCTGCCCCGGTCGTCCGGGCGGCGGGGGCATCGGAGGGTGCATCGGCCGGCCCCGGGGGTGCTGCGCAGGCCTTCGGCGAGGAGGAGACGACCCTGTGCTGTCGGGCGTGCGACGAGCCGTCGGGAAACGTGCGGTCCTGTACGGGATGTCGCGGGCCCAAGGCGGCCCTGCGTACGTGCGACGGCGTCTTCCTGGGCTGCGACGAGGCGCGTTGCACGGGCACGGGAGAGGAACTGCGCTGCACGTGCAAACGATCGCCGTCGGTCGGACCGCTCCACGCATGTTGCAAGGCGTGTCAGGACGGATCCGAAGGGGTGCGCGACTGCTCGTCCTGCCGCGTGGGACGGGGCCGCAAGAAGCTGGCCGCGGCGTGCGACGACAACGGCGGTCTGCTCGTTCCCTGTGGGAACGCGGTGTGTGAGCCATCCGATACGGGCTATCGCTGCACGTGCGGCGAAGACCCGCGGGATCCGGGGGACGGTCCCCTCCCGGGGATCTGCTGCGCGTCCTGCGAGGCCGCTGCCGACGGATCCCACACGTGCCGGCAGTGCCGGGTGGCCGAGGACCGTCTCGATGCGTGCAGGCGGGAGGGCCTGTGGTTTCTCGCGTGCCACGACGCCCAGTGCCAGGCGGCCCCCGGCGGCGACGGCAACGTCTGCACCTGTGGACCGCCCCGCAACCGCCCATGAAGGACCTAATTGACACGACCTTCGGGCGAGCAACGCAAAGGCCTCCGTCGTACGCCACCTGCGGGCCTTGGAGGTTGCCCGGACCCCCGGCTGTGGCTGGGGCCGACCTGCCGGGTGGAACGGGTGGTCCGGTCCGCCGCGGCCGCCGAGTCCGTGCCGGTGCCCGTGCGCCTCGCTGTCTTTGTCCCCGTATCCCCCAGGGCTGGATGCACCGCCGAGCGCCGGCGGGCGGATCGGTCCGGATGCCGCGGTGCTCCTGGCAGCGGCCCGCGGGTCCTGTCGTGCGGTACCTCGGGGGACGGTGCCATCCGGATCGGGCGAACGCGGTCGGGGACGGGAACGCACACGGGTTCGGCCACCGCCGCCGGCACGGCCACGGGTGTCCATTCCTGTCCCGGTGCCCGTCCCGGTCGCCCTTCCTGTTCGCCTGTCCTTGGGCCCCGCAGCACTGGACGTACGACCGAGCTCCAGCCGGCGGGTGGTAACCGATCCGCCGCCGACCCCGGGTTGCCGACACGACCCTCCGGGATGCGAGCACGCCCTTCGTGCGTGTCAGGAGTTAGGAGGCGCGTTTTTCGCGCGCGAGCACGACCTTGAGGGGTGTTGGGGGTTGGGAGCCCCGGGGGGCGCGCGCGCACGCCCTTCAGGCGTGTCGGGAGTCAAGAGGCGTAGTTTGCGCGCGCGCGCACGACCTTGGGGGGTGTTGGGCGTTGGGACCTCCGGGGGGCGCGCGCGCACGCCCTTCGGGCGTGTCGTGCGCGGAGTCGGGAGCCGCGGTTTGCGCGTGTGAGCACGCCCTTCGTGTGAGCACGCCCTTCGGGCGTGTCGGGAGGTGCGCGCGCACGCCCTTCGGGCGTGTCGGGAGCGGGCGTGAGCACGCCCTTCGGGCGTGTCGGGAGGTGCGCGCGCACGCCCTTCGGGCGTGTCGGGAGCGGGCGCGCGCACGCCCTTCGGGCGTGTCGTGCGCGACCGTCGGGCGTGTCGGGATTCGGGGGGAATGCGCGGTTTACGCGCGCGTACACGCCCTTCGGGCGTGTCGAGTAACGCGTGTGTGCACGACCTTCGGGCGTGTCGAGTAACGCGTGTGTGCACGATCTTCGGGCGTGTCGGGATTCGGGCGTATCGCGATCCCCGGGGGGAGTGCGCGCACGACTTTCGAGTGCGCGCACGACTTTCGGGCGTGTCGGGAGGTGCGCGCGCACGCCCTTCGGGCGTGTCGGGAGCGGGCGCGCGCACGCCCTTCGGGCGTGTCGGGAGGTGCGCGGGGGCCGGCGGCGCGGCGTATGGGGCGCTTGCAGGAGATGGGGCGGCCGCGTCATGCTCGCGCCGTGCGCTGGACCCCCGCCGAGCTCGCCCGTGACGCCCAGGGCGAGCTCGTGCGCGACGGGGGGCGGGCGGTGTCGGGGGCCTTCATCGACAGCCGTGCGCCGGTGGCCGGCGGGTTGTTCGTGCCCATCGTGGCCGCGCGGGACGGGCACGACTTCCTCCAGGCGGCGGTTGCGGCCGGGGCGGCGGCGGTGCTCGTGGCGCGGGGCCGGCCGCCCCCCGGCGGGGCGGTGACCGTCGTCGAGGTGGAGGACACCCTCGCGGCGTTCCACCGGCTCGCCTCCGCGGCCCGCGCGCGCATCGACGGGCCGGTCGTGGCGATCACCGGTTCGAACGGCAAGACCACCACGCGCGCCTTCGTCGAGGCGGCGCTTCGGACGCTCCACGAACCCGTCCTCGCCACCCGCGGCAACCTCAACAACCACCTGGGGGTGCCGCTTTGCCTGTGCGGCCCGCCGCACGCGCCGGCGGCGGCCGTGCTGGAGCTCGGGATGAGCGCCCCCGGCGAGAACGAAGCCCTCGCCCGGATCGTGCGCCCGACCGTGGCCGTCGTGACCAGCGTGGCGCTCGAACACGTGGCGTTCCTCGGCAGCCTCGAAGCCATCGCGGCGGCCGAGGCGGAGCCGCTGGCCCTGCTCGGCCCCGAGGGGGTGGCCGTGGTGCCCAGCGACGAGCCCCTGCTCGTGCCGCACCTGCCGGCTGGTCGCCGGGTCCTGCGTGTCGGTCCGTGCCGCGACGCGGACGTGCGGATCGTCGAGGCGGCGGTGGGTCGGCGCACGACCGCGACCGTGCGCCTGCCGGGCGGCGCGGTGGTGGAGCTGTCCTTGCAGGTTCTCGGGTTGCACAACGCGCGCAACGCCGCGGCTGCGCTGGCGGTGGGACATGCGCTCGGTGCCGACCCGGTGGCCGTGGCGCGGGCGCTCGGTGAGGTCGAGCCCGTCGGCGACCGCGGGCGCCGCATCGATCTGGGCCCCCACACCCTCGTGGCCGACTGCTACAACGCGAACCCCGGCTCGATGCAGGCAGCCCTCGAAAGCCTCGCGGCCCTGGCGTGGTCCGAGGGGGGCCAGGCCGTCGCGGTGCTCGGGGACATGCTCGAACTCGGCCCCACCTCGCCCGAGCTGCACGCGCAGGTGGGAGTGTTCGCCGTCGAGGCAGGCGTGGCGGACCTCATCGCCGTGGGGACGCGGGCGCACGCGATCGCCGAGGCGTTCGAGAGTGCCGGCGGGCGGGTCCGTGCCGCCGTCGAGGCCGACGCGGCGGGGGTCGAGCAAGCCGTGCGCGCCGTGGCCGCGCTGGCCGCCGAGGGCCCCCCACTGCGGGTGCTCGTCAAGGCGAGCCGGGGCCTTCGGCTCGAACGGGTCGTGGCGGGGCTTTGCGACCGCCTCGGGGGGCGAGCGCCCCGAAACGAGCGTTGACAGGGGCCTTGCGCGTGCTTAGGTTCCATGCGCGATGCCCGCAAAGCGCGACTACTACGAGGTCCTCGGGGTCTCCCGCACGGCCACCGAGGTCGAGATCAAGCGCGCGTATCGCAAGCTGGCGGTCCAGTACCACCCGGACCGCAACCCGGACGACCCCGAGGCCGAGGAGCGCTTCAAGGAGGCGGCGGAGGCCTTCGAGGTCTTGAGCGACTCCGAAAAGCGCCGCCTGTACGATCAGTTCGGGCACGAGGGGCCGGCGCGGGCCGGTTTCTCCGGGTTTTCCGGAGCCGAGGAGGTCTTCGCGCACTTCGGCGACCTGTTCGGCGACCTGTTCGGGGGCTTGGGGTTCGGGCGCCGGTCGCGGGCGCGCCGCGGGGCGGACATCAAGGTGGACCTGTCGATCGCCTTTTCGGACGTGCTGGAAGGGGGCGAGTTCGACGTCACGGTCCCGCGCCGCGTGGTGTGCGAGACGTGCAGCGGGACGGGCTCGGCACCGGGGCACGACCCCGAGCCCTGCTCGACCTGCGGCGGGCAGGGGCAGGTCATCCACCGGCAGGGGTTCTTCACGTTGCAGACGGTGTGCCCGGCCTGCCGCGGCGAGGGGCGGCGGATCACCCACCCGTGCAAGACGTGTCACGGCGAGGGGATCACGGAGAAGGAGACCACGCTGTCGGTGCAGGTGCCCGCGGGAGTGGACGACGGGCAGACCCTGCGGATCCGCGGCAAGGGAGAGCCGGGCTCCGCGGGCGGCCCGCCGGGCAACCTCTACGTGGTCGTGCACGTCGAGCCCGATCCGGACTTCGTGCGCGACGGCTACGACGTGCACAGCAAGGTGCAGGTGTCGATGTTCCAGGCGGCGCTCGGGTGCGAGGTGTCGGTGCGGACGGTCGAGGGCGACGAGGTGACGCTCGCCATCGCGCCGGGGACCCAGCCGGGCACGGTGATCCCGCGCCGCGGAGAGGGGATCCCCGTCCTGGGCGGTCGCGGCCGCGGCGACCACCTCGTCCACGTGGAGGTCGTCGTCCCCGAGCGCCTCGAACCCGAGCACGCGGACCTGCTGCGGAAGATCGCCGGTGAGCGCGGCGAGACGGTCGCGCCCAAGAAGAAGGGCCTGCTGGGCCGCCTGCGCGAGATGGCCGGGGGGTGAGAGCCCGGTGACCCGGTGTTGCCCGGTCGCCGGGCCGCCGATCCATCCCCGCCCGCGGCACTCGCCGACGCGCACGATGCCCATCTTCGAGGGGCCGGGCGTCTTGGGGGCACGGCGTGTGGTCACGTTGACCCGGGCACCGATGGACGCACGGGCTCGAAGGCCGACGGCGCGTTCTTGCCTCTGCGCCCGTCGGCTTCAGCCCGAGGGCGCGGCGTGGCGGGTGAGGAAGGCGCGGACCGCCTCGCGCTCCTTCGCCCGGGGCTCGCCCGCGGCCTCGTAGTCTGCAAGGGCCTTGCGGGCGAGCGCCCGTGCCTGCGCCCGATCGCGGCCCTGGCCGGGCGGCGCGGTCCACAGCGCGCGGGCGAGCACGAAGCGGGCCTCGCCCAGCTCCTCGGCGCGTACCTGGGCCTTCTGTCGGATCGCGAGCGCTCGCCGGGCGAGCGGGACGGCGCGCGCCGCCCGACCCCTTTCGAGATCGATCTTTGCGAGACCGAGGAGCGGGCGGGCGACCGTGGGATGTTCGGGGCCGAGGGTGTTCTCCCACAGGGCCAGCGCCCGCTCGTACAGTGCGCGCGCGTCCGCGTGGGCGCTGCGGTCCCGGTGGACGTCGGCGAGGTTGCAAAGGGAGTAGGCCACGTTTGGATGTTCCGGTCCCAGCACCTTCTCGCGGATCGCCAGCGATCGCAGGAACAGGGCCAGCGCTTCGTCGTACGACCCGCGGATCCAGTGCACGGTGGCGAGGTTGTCGATGGGTTGCGTCACGGACGGATTCTCCGGTCCCATCACCGTCTCCTGGATCGCCAGGGCGCGTGTGAAGTACGTCTGCGCGTCGTCGTATTCGCCGCGCTCCGCATGGATCACCCCGAGGCTGTTGAGGGCCCGCGCGACGTCCGGGTGCTTCGGGCCCAGGGTCTTCTCCCAGATCGCAAGTGCGCGTTCGTAGAGAACTTGCGCCTCGTCGAACGCTCCGCGGGCCCAGTGTACGCCGCCAAGGTCGAGGAGGGCGCGAGCGACGTCCGGATGCTCCGGGCCCAGGGACTTCTCCCAGATTCCAAGCGCGCGTTGGGACAGGGCGAGCGCCACGTCGTACCGGCCGAGGTTCTTGTTGGCGATGGCCAGGTCGGCGAGGGAGGCCGCGACGTCCGGGTGGGCGCCCCCGAGCTGGTTCTCCTGCAGGGCCAGCGCGCGCTCGTAGAACGACCGGGCTTCGTCGTACTCGCCCCGGGCCATGTGGATCCCGGCGAGATTGTTGAGGGCGTGCACCGCGAGCGGATGTTCGGTTCCGAGTGCTTCGTTCCACGTGGATCGGGCACGCTCGAAGAGCGCCAGCGCCTCGTCGAACGCCCCCTGTGCCACACGAATGCCGGCCAGACGCTGCCACAGGTGCGCGCGCCGCAGTCCGTCCGGCGGTTCTCCAAGGCGCGCCAGGGCTACCTCGGCGTGCTTGCCCCATGACAACCCCAGCGCGTGCTGGGCCTTGCGATAGCCCACGGTGTAGCAAAGGCCCGTGGCCGCTTGCGCCGCCGTCTCCCACAGTCCGTCCTTCGCCGACGAAAAATAGGCTTCTGCGAGCACCGCTTCCGCCTCGTCGTAGCGCCCGTTCTTTTCGAGCAGCTCACCCACCACCACGCGCGCCCGCGCCGAAAACGGTGGCCAGTGCAATTCTTCCGCCTCCGCGAGCGCCTCCCGAGCCAGGGCGAGGGCGGCCTCGTACCGCCCGGCCTGCGCCCTCGCCTCGGCCTGCGAAAGCTTCCGGCGAACGTTCGCCAGCGTGGAGGCCCGCTGTGGCGGGGGGGCGTCCGGCAGGTGCGCAAGACGCTGCGCGTCCACGCACGGTCCCACCCGGGGAAGACCCACCGCCGCCTGTACGGCCTTTTGCACGACCGTCCGCGCGGTGTCGGGCGGCGGTGCCGAAAGCTCCCGTACCAGCGCCGAGAGCTCGAGTCGCCGGTCTTCCAGGCACCACCGCGACCGCGCATACAGATCGGGTGTCCACCGTCCCTCCACCTCCGACGCCAGGCACGCCTCCACCCGCGCATCCCGCCACGCCCGTGCCTGCCCGGCGAGGTGCCCCACCACCCGATCCGCCGTGTCGGCGGCGTACGAAACGCCCGTCCCCACGAGCCCGGTCGTTATCGCTGCGGCCGCCTCGTCGTTCCACGCCGATGCGACTTCGCCCGCCGTCGCTTCGCATGCCGCCACCTTCTGCGCGTGCTCGAAGCGCCGCCACCCCGCTCCCGCCGCGATCGCCACCGAGAGCGCCGCCACCCCCGCCGCCGCCTTCCGAAGGCGCGCGCGCGTCTTTCCCTTCTCCAGCGTCTCCAGCAGCGCCTCCATGCTCGAAAAACGTCGCGCCGGATCCACCGAAAGACCGCGCTCGAGCGCCCGACGCAGCCACCTGGGCACCTTCCGCCCCGCGGGCGGCTGCCGCACCCGTCCTTCGAGCACGTGGAAGGCGACCTGCGCCGGGGTGTTCCCCGCAAACGGCCGCTCCCCATAGAGCCCCTCCCACAGCGACACGCAGAACGCGAACTGGTCCGCCGCCGGCCCCACCTCGCCGCCCGAAAGCTGCTCCGGCGCCATATACGCCGGTGTCCCCACCACCGCCCCCGCCACGGTCAGGGCGACCTCCATCCCCGCCCCCGTCCCCGGGCCGGTCTGTGTGCCTGCCTCGCTTCCCGTGCCGGCCGCCGTGTGGGTCCCCGTCCCCGTGCCCGGACCCGTCGTGGAGCCGTGCCCCGCGCCCGCGCCGGTCGTGGAGCCGTGCCCCGTGCCCGTGCCCGCGCCTCGATCCTCCTGTGTCGGACGGTTCCCGCCCGGGTTCCTCAGCCGCACCAACCCGAAGTCCAGCACCCGCACCCGTCCGTCCTTCCCCAGCACCAGGTTCTCGGGCTTGACGTCCCGGTGCACCAACCCCCGCGCGTGTGCCGCCGCAAGCCCCCGCCCCGCTGCCAGGTAGACGTGGAGCACCGCCTGCCACCCGTGCCGCTTCGCCTTCGCCCACGCCCGCAGCGTCTGCCCCTCCACGAACTCCATCGCCAGGTACACCCGCCCGTCGTGCTCCCCCACGTCGTGCACCGCCACCACGTTCGGATGCGAAAGCTGCGCCAGCGCCTTCGCCTCCCGCAGCAGTCGCCCGTGCGCGCTCGTGCGCGCCGCCGTCCCCGCTTCGATCGTCGTGCCGCCGCCCGCCGCCCGCAGCAGCTTGAGGGCCACCTTCCGGTCGAGCTCCGGGTCGTACGCCGCGTACACCACCCCCATGCCGCCGGCCCCCAGCTCCCGAAGCACGACGTACCGACCCACGACCGCCCCGCGTGCGAGCCGCCCCGCCCTCACCCCCGCGTCTCCGGCGCCCCGCGTCGCCTCCCACGACGGCGGCACGCCCCCGACCTGGGTTTTCTCCGCCGAGGGCGGCGCGCTCGCCACCTGGGTTCTCTCTGCCGAGGGCGGCGCGGCCGCCGGTCCCCGCTTCGAGGTGGTGTCCCGGCCCGGCGTCCGTCCGGGCCCTGTTTCCCGTCCACCGGTGCGCGAGGCGTGCTCGGCCCCTTCGCCGGACATGCCTTCGAGCGTAGCAGGTGCGCCCGCCCGCCGTCTGGGACCGCCCAGGTGCACGAAGCCCGGCCGGTGCCGGTGGATCGTCCGTCGAGCGCCGCCCGATCTCGAGACCGCCGTGGACGGCCCCGCCGGCCGGTGCCGGTGGATCGTCCGTCGAGCGCCGCCGGCAGGGTCGGGTGATGCCGCGGTGGCGGTTCGGTCCACCGTCGTTGCGCCGGACCGTCCGGGGGAGGGACTACCTGTCAACGGGACGAGCGGGCGCTGGATCGTCGGGGCCACCGCCCCCGTCCGCCGGCGCGGCCTCGCGGCCTGGAGACATCGGGGCGGGTGGTAACGATCCGGGCCGAACGGGAACGGGGGTACGAGCGCGCTCGCCCCGAAGGCGGGGCGGCCGGGAGACTTGCCATGACGACGAACCTTCGACGAACCTTCACGACTTCTTTGTTCAGTGTCTTGCTCGCCGCGGGCGCCGGGTGCGGGGACGACGGCGGTGCGACCGGATCGGGCGGGACGGCGACGTCCGGTGCCACGGCCGGGACGGCGGGCACGGCCGGGACGGCCACGGCCGGGACGGCGTCCGCCACGGGCGCGACGTCCGTCGGGTCGGCCAGCGCGACCGGCACCGGCACGGCCACGGGGCCCACGAGCGCGGGCTCCGGCGGCGGTGGGTGCGGCCCGGGGCAGATCCAGTGCGGGCAGGCCTGCGTGGATCCGAACAGCGACGAGAACCACTGCGGTGCCTGCGGCAACGCCTGCGCCGACGGCGACACGTGCGTGGGCGGGGTGTGTACCTCGAGCTGTCCCGTGGGGGCGGTCGAGTGCGGCAACCAGTGCGTGAGCACGGACTCCGATCCGGACAACTGCGGGGCGTGCGGCAACGCCTGCGCCCCCGGCCAGGTGTGTGCGGCCGGCCAGTGCATCGACGGCGCCTGCCCGATGGGCACCACCCAGTGCGGGGCCGGTTGCGCGGACACGCAAACCGACCCGCTCCACTGCGGGGGCTGCGGCAACGAGTGCGGCTTCGCCGAATCCTGCACGAACGGATCGTGCGTGTGCCAGGCGCCGTTCCAGGGCTGCAACGGCAAGTGCACGGACGTCATGACGGACCCGAAGAACTGCGGGAGCTGCGGCGTGGACTGCGGCCCGGGCGGGACCTGCGTCGATGGCCAGTGCGCCTGCCCGGCCGGCTCCGAGATGTGCGGCAACCAGTGCATCGACGTGCAGACCGATCCGGATAACTGCGGCGCGTGCGGGGTGCAGTGCGATCCGAACAACCAGGTGTGCGACGCCGGCGCGTGTACCTGCGCCCCCGGCTACACCCAATGCGGCAACGCCTGTGTGGTCACGGACAACGACCCGAACCACTGCGGCGCCTGCGGCAACGCCTGCGCGCCCGGCGACGTGTGCATGAACGGCAACTGCGTGCAGGACTGCGGCGGGCTCGACCAGTGCGGCCAGTCCTGTGTGGACTTCAAGAACGATCCGCAAAACTGCGGCCAGTGCGGCAAGCAGTGCAAGGCGGACCAGATCTGCGTGGACGGTGGTTGCGAGGACTTCTTCATTCCAAACTGCAACAGCTGCCCCTGCAACCAGTGCCAGGGGGATCTGGATCAGTGCTGCTTCAACGACTTCGTGGGCCACACGGTGTGCGCGAAGGAGTGCCCGTAGGCGGGCGGTGAGGCCCCACCGGCCGGAATCCTGCACGGACCCGGTCCGCCGGCGGCGGCTGGCGGGCCGGTGATCCGTTCGTACGCCTGGCGGCGGCACGGGCACGGTTGCGCCGCCGGTCGCCGCAGCGGGTGACGGCGAAGACCGGGCGCCTATACTGCGCGCCGTGCCGGATACGTCCGATCCCAAGGCGACCGCGGGCGACAAGCCGCCGGAGGTCAAACCCCCGCGTCCCGAGCCCCACCGGCCCTGGTGGAAGGTGCCGCTTTGGTGGGTCGTGCTCACCCTGCTCCTGGTGTGGCTGTGGCAGGAGTCCATCGACAGCCTCACCGTGCGCACGATCCCCTACAGCGACTTCAAGCAGGCCCTGCGGCGCGGCGAGGTGGTGGAGGTGCTCGTGGGGCCGGAGGTCATCGAGGGGAAGATCGATCCGTCGCACGGGGCCGAGGGCGCGGGCCCCGAGGGCGGCGGCGGGGGGGACCGGCCGGACGACGGCCCACGGAAGGCCTCGAAGGCCCGGCCCGAGCCGTTTCCGGGCGCGGTCGAGGCGAAGACCGAGGCGCCCAAGGGCCCGTACGTGTTCCGGACGGTGCGGGTCGAGGACCCGAAGCTCACCGAGACGCTCGAGGACGCCGGCGTGCGGTTCGTCGGGCGGCGCCCGCGGCTGTTGACCCAGATCCTGCTCGGCTGGCTTCTGCCCATCGGGTTCATGCTCCTGCTTTGGGGGCTGTTGGCCCGGAAGATGGCGGGAGCGGCGGGCCAGGCCCTGTCGTTCGGCAAGAGCCGGGCGCGCCTGGTGGCCGACGAGGACACGGGCGTGTCCTTCGACGACGTGGCCGGCTGCGACGAGGCCAAGGAGGATCTGGCCGAGGTGGTGGCCTTCTTGAAGGACCCGTCGCGCTACACGCGGCTCGGGGCGAAGATCCCCAAGGGGATCCTCCTCGTGGGGCCGCCGGGCACCGGCAAGACGTTGCTGGCGCGGGCGGTGGCCGGGGAGGCCGGGGTGCCGTTCTTCCACCTCAGCGGATCGGACTTCGTGGAGATGTTCGTGGGCGTGGGTGCGGCGCGGGTGCGCGACCTGTTCGAGCAGGCGCAGAAGAACGCCCCATGCATCGTCTTCATCGACGAGATCGATGCGATCGGCCGCCAGCGGGGCGTGCACATGGGGGTCGTCAACGACGAGCGGGAGCAGACCTTGAACCAGCTGCTCGTCGAGTTGGACGGGTTCGAGCCCAACAACGGGGTGATCCTGCTGGCGGCCACGAACCGGCCCGACGTGCTGGACCCGGCGTTGTTGCGGCCGGGGCGGTTCGACCGGCAGGTGGTGCTCGACGCCCCCGACGCCGCGGGGCGCGAGGCCATCTTGCGCGTGCACGCGCGGGGAAAACCGCTGGCGGACGACGTGGATCTGGTCGCCGTGGCCCGGGCGACCCCGGGGATGAGCGGGGCGGATCTCGCCAACGCCATGAACGAGGCCGCCTTGCTGGCGGCGCGCCGCGGCGGGGACCGGATCACCCAGGCCGATCTCGAGGCGGCGGTCGAGCGCATCGTGGCCGGTCCCGAGCGCAAGAGTCGGCGGCTGTCCGAGGAGGACAAGCGGCGGGTCGCCTACCACGAGACGGGCCACGCCCTCGTCGCGCACGAAAGCCTCGGCGCCGACCCGGTGCACAAGATCAGCATCGTGCCGCGGGGGCACGCGGCGCTCGGCTACACCCTCCAGCTTCCGACCGATGACCAGTTCCTGCTGACGAAGACGGAGATCGAGGGCAAGATCCGCGGCCTCCTCGGGGGGCGCGCCGCCGAGGAGCTCGTCTTCGGCGAGGTGTCGAGCGGGGCGGCCAACGACCTCGAGCGTGCCACGACCCTCGTCAAGCAGATGATCACGATGTTCGGGATGGGGACCAGCGTGGGCCTCTACCACGTGGGGCGGCAGGAGGGCGGTCCCTTCCTGCAGGGGCCGTACGGGCCGGTGGTGCGCGAGGTCAGCGACAAGACGGCTCAGGCGGTGGACGAGGAGGTGCGGGCGGCCCTCGACCGGCTCTATGACGAGGCCCGGGCGATCCTGGAGCGCCGGCGCGCGGACCTCGAGCGGGTGGCGACCGAGCTGCTCGCCACCGAGACCCTCGACCGGGCGACCTTCCTGGCGCTGCTCGGGGAGGCGCAGGCGCCGGACCGTGCGGGTGCACCTGGGCCCGCGCCGCAGCCGGGCGCACCGCCATGAAACGTCTCGGTGCCGCGGCGATCGTCTTCGGATGGTTCGTCGCGGGGGCTTGCGCCGTCAACCCCGCCACGCGGCGGCTCGAGTTCCAGCTCGTCTCCGAACGCCGCGAACGCGCCCTCGGTGCCGCGATGGACGCGCAGATCGTGGCGACCACGCGCCTCTACCCCGACCGGAAGATCGACGAGCACGTGCGAGCGGTGGGGGCAACGCTGGCCCGGGCGAGCGAGCGTCCCGACCTGCCGTGGACGTTTCGGGTCCTCGACGCCCCCGAGGCCAACGCCTTCGCGGCGCCGGGCGGCTACGTGTACGTGGCGCGGGACCTGCTGGCGTTCCTGTCGGACGACGACGAACTGGCCGCGGTGCTGGCCCACGAGGTCGGGCACGTGGCCGCCCGGCACGGCGCCAAGCAGGCCACGCGCCTGGCGGTGGCGCGCCGGGCCGTGGGGGCCGTGCGGATCTTCGATCCGGCCCTGCGCCACATCGGGGCGATCGCGGCCGGCTCGGCGTACCTGTCGCTGCTGCGTCACTCGCGGGACCAGGAGCGCCAGGCCGACCGCCTGGCCGTGCGATACCTGCAGCGGACCGGGCACCCGCCGGCGGCGATGGCCGACGTGCTCGCCCTGCTCGTGCGACTCGACGGAGGCAATGGGTCACCGGCGGTCCTTTCCACCCACCCGGCCCCGGCCGACCGTCTGGCCCGCGTCGAGGCGCTCGGCCTCGCGCCGCGCCCCACCCACCTCGACGCCGGCTACGGCGCGTGGATCGACGGGCTGGCGTTCGGGCCCGATCCGCGCTACGGCTACCTGCTCGCCGACCGGTACGTCCATCCCGCCGCGGGGCTGGTCGTGGCGCTGCCGGAGGGCTACCGGTGCCGGATGGAGGGGGAGCTGGTGGTCGCGGCGGCGCCCGCGGGGGACCTCCTGCTATGGGCGGGGCCGTCGCGGTTCGGGTCGGTGGAGGCGGCGTTCGAGGCGTTCTTCGCCGACGAGGCCATCGTGCCGGCCAGGGCCGTGCGAGTCGAACACCATGGGCGTCCGGGCCTCGCAGCCGGGTTCGTGGCGGCGGGGGACGGCGATGCGCTCGCGGGTACGGCCGTCTTCCTCGACTGGGACGGGACGGTGTGTCTCGTCGTGCTCATCGGCACCGAGGCGGCGATCGTGCGCGAGGGCGCGGCGCTCGAACACACGCTGGCGTCGCTGCGGACGCCGTCGGGCGCCGAGCGGGACGTGGGCCCCGCCCGCATCGTCGTCCGCCGGCTCGACGCGCCGCGGCGCCTGGCCGACCTCGCGGCGCACGACGGCCAGCGGGACCTGCTCGCCCGGCTGAACCGGCGCCCGCCGAACGCACGCCTTTCGGCCGGCACCCTCGTCAAGCTCGTGGACGAGCGGGCGCTTCCGGCGCCCGCGCCCGGCCCCGCGCGCCGCTAGACCTCCTCCATGTACGGGTACCGGAAGTTACGCGGCGGATCGAAGGTCTCCTTGATCGTCCGCGGCGACAGCCAGCGCAGGAGGTTCAGGGCCGACCCCGCCTTGTCGTTCGTGCCCGAGGCACGGGAACCGCCGAACGGTTGCTGCCCCACCACGGCCCCGGTGGGTTTGTCGTTGATGTAGAAGTTGCCCGCCGCGTGGCGAAGGGCGCGCGTGGCCTTCGCCACCGCGCCGCGATCGCGGGCGAAGATCGCTCCGGTCAGGCCGTAGGGGCTCGTCCGGTCGCAAAGGGCGAGGGTCTGGTCGAAGGCGTCGTCGGGGTAGACGTACACCGTGAGGATCGGCCCGAACAGCTCCTCGCACATGGTGCGGTAGGACGGGTTCTTCGTCACGATCACCGTCGGTCCCACGAAGTACCCCACCTCGTCGCTGGCCTCGCCGCCGAGGATCTCCACCACGTCGCCGCCCACCTTCTCGTGGGCCTCGGCGATGGCGGCGGTGTGCTTGGCGTAGCTGCGATCGTCGATGACGGCCCCCAGGAAGTTCTTGAAGTCGCGCACGTCGCCGATCCCGAGCTGGGGGATCGTGTCGGCCAGGTACTCGCGCACGGCGGGGAACAGGCTCTCGGGCAGGTAGGCGCGCGAGGCCGCCGAGCACTTTTGCCCCTGGTACTCGAACGCCCCGCGCACGAGGGCCACCCCCACCGCCACGGGGTCGGCCGAGGGGTGGGCGAACACGAAGTCCTTGCCGCCGGTCTCACCCACCAGCCGTGGGTACTGCCGGTAGGCCCCGATGTTCACGCCGACCGTGCGCCAGATCCCCTGGAAGACCTCCGTGCTCCCGGTAAAGTGCACGCCGCCGAGCCTGGGATCGGCGAGCACCGGGTCGCCCACCTCGGCGCCCGATCCAGGGACGAAGTTGATCACGCCCGGGGGCAGGCCCGCCTCGTCGAGCAGGTCCATGATGTAGTGGGCCGACAGCACGGCTGTGGAGGCGGGCTTCCACACCACCGTGTTGCCGCAAAGGGCCGGCGCCGTGGGGAGGTTGCCCGCGATCGACGTGAAGTTGAACGGCGAGACGGCGAACACGAACCCGTCGAGCGGCCGGTATTCGAGCCGGTTCCACATGCCGGGCGCACAGGCCGGCTGTTGCTCCAGGATCGATCGGTAGTAGTGGACGTTGAAGCGGAAGAAGTCCACCAGCTCGCAGGCGGCGTCGATCTCCGCCTGGTGCGCCGTCTTGGACTGGACGAGCATCGTCGCGGCGTTGAGCCGGTCGCGGAAGCGGCCCGCCAGCAGCTCGGCCGCCCGCAGGAACACGGCCGCGCGGTCCTCCCAGGAAAGCGCCGCCCAGGCGGGGCGCGCGGCCTCGGCCGCCTCGATGGCCGCCGCGACCTCCTCGGGGCCCGCCTTGTGGAACGTGCCGAGCGCGTGCCGGTGGTCGTGGGGCATCCGCATGGTGCCGAGCCGGCCGGTCGTGACCGAGCGCCCGCCGATCCGCAGCGGGACCTCCACCTGCATGTCCGCCTGTCGGTCGAGCTCGCGGCGTAGCGAGGCGCGTTCGGGTGAACCGGGGGCGTAGGCGCGGACGGGTTCGTTGACGGGAGATGGGGGCGAAGCGATGCCGATCGTCATGGGATGCGTCCTTCGTGGGGTCGTTTGGAGCCTTCGGCGGCGAGGCTACCCGATCCGGGCGGTCGCGGTGGGCGCATGGCCGCCCCGTCCCACCGGCGGGTCGATCGCTCGAAAAAGGGGCGCGCAACGGAATGCGCACCCGCCGTCGGGACCGGGGGCGGCACGACCGGCGTTTCGGCCCGTGCCGCCCTACGCGCCCTCGCCCAGCGGCGACAGCAGGTGCTCGATCGCCTCGGGGGACAGGGCCGGGCCGTCGCCGCCCTCCCCGAACAGGGCGTCGGCCAGCGCCTGCTTGCGCTGCTTGAGCGCCACCATGCGCGCTTCCACGCTGCCGGCGACGATGAGCTCGTAGACGTGGACGGGCCGCGTCTGGCCGATGCGGTAGACCCGATCCGTCGCCTGGCGCTGGGCCGCCGGGTTCCACCAGGGGTCGTAGTGGATCACCGTGTCGGCGCTCGTGAGGTTCAGGCCGGCCCCACCCGCCTTGAGGCTGATCAGGAACACGTCGCCCTCACCGCCCTCGAAGCGGTCCACCAGCCGTTGCCGGTCGCGTGAGGCCCCCGTCAGGCAAAGGTGCGGCACGCCGCGCGCGCCCAGCGCCTGCGAAACGAGCGCCAACATGGACGTAAACTGCGAAAACACCAGCGCCCGGCGCCCGGAGGCCCGAAGCTCCTCGACCATGGCGAGCAGGGCCTCCAGCTTGGCCGACTCGGTCACGGCACCCGCCGCCCCGACGGGCACCAGGCGCGGGTCGCAGCAGACCTGCCGCAGCTTCGTCAGGGCGCTCAAGATGTCGAGGCGCGCGCCCGACAGGCCCTTCTTGCGGATCGCCTTGCGCACGTGGCCGTGGGCCGCGATGCGGATGCTCTCGTAGAGGTCGCGCTGCGCGGCCCCGAGGGTGACGGGACGCACGATCTCGGTCTTCGGCGGAAGCTCCGTGGCGACGTCGCGCTTGAGCCTGCGCAGGACGAAAGGTCCCACCCGCCGACGCAGCGCCTCGAGACGCCGCGTGTCCTTCCCGCGCTCGATGGGGTCTGCGAACTTGGCGCGAAACTCGAGCCGGCTTCCCAGCAGGCCCGGCACCGTCAGCTCGAACAGCGCCCGCAGCTCCTCGAGGTCGTTTTCGATGGGGGTGCCCGAAAGGCACACCACCTGCTCGCAGGAAAGCGCCCGCAGGGCCGCGTGGGCCTGGCTGCGGGCGTTCTTGACCGTTTGGGCCTCGTCCACCACCACGATGCCGTAGGGGCGCTCGACGTGGATCGAAAGGTCGCGCACGAGCAGGGCGTACGTGGTGATCACCACGTCGGCGAAGCGGGCCTCCTCGAAGCGGCGGTGGCGGTCGCGGCCGTGGAGCACGGTGACGCGAAGGTGCGGCGCGAAGCGGGCGATCTCCCGGCGCCAGTTGCCCAGCAGGCTCGTGGGCGCCACGACGAGCGCGGGCGGACCGACCCGGGCGCGATGGGTGGCGGACAGGTGCGCGATCGTCTGCAAGGTCTTGCCCAGCCCCATGTCGTCGGCGAGGACGCCGCCGGCGCCGCGGGCGTGGAGGTCGGCGAGCCAGGCCACGCCCTCGCGCTGGTACGGGCGCAAGGTGGCCTGGACCACGTCCGAAGCCTGGGCGGGGGCTGGACGGGTCGGGCGCCGCGCCCGCTCGACGGCGCCGACGGGACGGGCGCACGAGGGGGCGACGGCGTCGCGCACGGCCTCGACGTAGGCCGGGTGGAAGCCGGGGATCCGAACGCCGCCCGACGGCCCGATCCCGTCGATCTCGTACAGCTCCCGGACCACGTCGATGAGCCGCTCGATGCGCTCGCGCGGCAGCGTGACGTACCCGTCCGCGCCCAGGGGCAGCGAGACGTGCCGCCGCCCCCGTGGAAGGCGCAGGTGACCGTGGGTGACGAGGTCCACGACCGCGGGCAACAGGTCCACGATGCGGCCGTCCACCTCGATGCCCAGGTGCAGCTCGAACCAGTCCGCGTCGTCGCAGGCGGTGATCGTGGTGTGGAGGGCGGCGTCGTCCACCACGCGAAAGGCGAACGAGTCGGCGCGCTCGACGGTCCAGCCCAGCTCCGCCAGCGCGGGGCCCAGCCGGGCCGCCACGTCCCCGACGGCGTGGGGATCGCCGTCGAGGTCCAGCACGTAGTCGGCCGCGACGCCCGGGGGCAGGGCGAGGTCCGTCCAGGCGATCTCCACGGCTCCGAGGCGTTCGAGGCACAGCCGCACGGCCTCGTCGTCCCCGTGCAGGCAGGCCACGGCCACGTCCGTCTCGACGA
>JALSIN010000201.1 GCA_026989935.1 Polyangiaceae bacterium
CTGGGATGCCGGCGACGACCATGCCCTTGCGCAGCACGATGCGGTGCGGGTCGTCGTCGGACAGGCCCAGGAGGTAGGCCGTGTCGTTGACCGAGTTGCCCTGGCAGGAGAGGAAGAAGAAGGGCGAGAAGCCGGTCGGCCCGCCGCCGGGCCCGCGCTGGATGCAGCCGCGGATGCTCGCGCCCTTCGCCATCGGTGCGAAGTCCACCAGGTTGGCGAAGAGCGCGACCGCGCCCTCGACCGCGGCGAGCGAGTTGAAAGCGAAGAGGAAGTTGCCGCCGCCGGGCGGCCGGGCGATGCCCGCGGTCACGCCGCGGTCCACCGTGGCGATGTCGAGCCCGTCGTTGAGGTAGGTCCAGTCCGCGCTTGCCATGCGTTTTCTCCCTCAGATCGTGGTCGCCGCGGTCCAGCCGTTCTCGAAGTCCTCGGTGTCGTCAGCGCCCGCGTCGAACATCGCCGTGGACGAGGCGACGCTGCCCCAGGTCCACGCGTAGAGCTGGTTCGAGCGCCACGCTTCCTCGAAGTCCTCGCGGGGCTCGGCGTCGAACAGCCCGATGACGCCGGCGACGTCATCCCAGGCGGTGGCGTAGGGGACGTTGCTCCAGCCGTCGTCGAAGTCCTCCACCGCCCCGCCGCCGAAGGGCGCGGTGATCACCTGCCCGGTCGGCAGCTCGGTCAGGTAGAGGTCGTTGTCCCAGGCCTCGTTGAAGTCCTCCACACCCTCGGCCAGCGGGTCGAAGAAGGCGATGGCCACGGTGACGCCGTCGAGGTCGTCCTGCAGCTCAAACCAGCGCTCGAAGTCCTCCCATGCCCGGTGCGGCACGGGCCCGAAGCCCGCGATGCGCCGCAGGCTCGTGAAGGCCTGCAGGGTCCAGTGCTCGGCCTGGCCCGGCAGCGCGCCCGCGTCCTCGAAGCTGGGGTTCTTCGAAGCCATTAGCCGTTAGCCTTTAGCTGTTAGCGCCGAGTTCGGGTGGCCCTGCTCAATCGTGTCTGCGGGTGATGGTCGATGCGCTGCGGTGTTCTGTTCTCCTTGCATGTAGTTGGAACCTCCTGGCTAACGGCTAATAGCTAACGGCTAAAGGCTAAAGGCTCACCCCCGTGTCGCCGTCAGTGAGCGTCACGTTGCCGAGCAGCGGGAACTCCTTGATGCCGAGCTTGATGTCCGCGGGCAGGCCGTTGAGCTTGAGGTCCCCGTGGCGGTCGCCGATCTTGCGCACGCCTTCGGTGTCGCGGATGACGTTGAAGACGTCGGACCAGGCGATCTCGCCGACCGGGATGCCGTCCGCGTCCTTGATGTTGAAGCCGAAGTCCACCAGCGGGTTGGGCGTGCCGTCCGGCTCGCTCACCCGGACCACGGCTTCCGAGCGGAGCGAGGAAACGGGGCGCGAGCCCGAAGGGCGAGTCCGAAGGACGGCACTGCCGAAGGCAGGCCGCAACATCGCCTCGAGGTTCGCCTTGACCCGGTCGCGCACCGTGCTCGGCGCGTGGCCCTGGCGCAGGTAGATGCGCGCCTCGACGTCCACGTTCTTGTAGACCGGGCTCTGCACCGAGACCTGGAAGGTCAGCGTGCTCGGGTAGACCTCCGTCACCTGCGCGAGCACGGCGTTCTTGAGCGCCGGCGTCGGCAGCCCGCCGCCCTCGGGGATCACGAAGAGGATGCCCGCGTTCTCGTCGATGGAGGCGTCCTCGTTGGACGTCAGCATCAGCGCCCGCGCCACGCCGGGTACGCGGCGGGCGTTGATCTCGAAGTCCTCGCGGGTCACGGTCCGCGTGAGCGTGCGCAGGCTCTCAGGCGCCAGCAGCTTCGCCGAGGCGACGCTCTGTCGGTCGGTGCCGCCCGTCGCTGGGTCGGCGTTGGTGACCGAGACCTGCACCGGATGCCCGTGGACGTCGGTGAAGGCGCCCTCGATGACGACGAGGCGCCCGGCGTCCGCGTTGTTCCCCGCCCCGCCGCCGGTCTTGTAGGTGATCTGGACCGTGCCGGTGGGCGGCGCGCCGCTTGTGCCGTTGCCGAAGCGGATTGTGGCCCGGTCGTTCTGGTCGACCAGCACCATGAAGTGCCGATCGTTCGGGCCGGAGCCGAGCAAGCTGTCCACCTCCGTGTAGGCGCCGTTCGCCGCGGAGACCTCGGCCGAGCCGTCGAGGTAGGGGGTGTGGTCGAGCAGGATGTCGAGGTCGGCCAGGCCCCGAGCGTCGAAGAGCTGGGTGCGCGTCTCGGAACTCTGGACCACGCCCGTGGCCTCGGGCGGGTCGGCGCCGGCGGCGATGACCACGTCGGAGAGGAGCTGGAAGCGGACCGGCTCGGTGACCTCCTGGGTCCGGACGACCGTCCCCGCCGGCAGCACCATGTCGGCCGAGGGCGGGCGCGCCAGCGTGAAGGTGACCTCGGCCGTGGCCGCCTGCGCGCCATGGAGCTTGTAGCCGAGCATGCGGGCGAGCGCGATGACGTTCTTGCGCTGGGTCGCGGTGACGAGGCGTGACTCGCGGGCCTGGTTGTCGAGGTAGAAGGTCACGACGTCGCCGACGAAGGCGTACATCTCCAGCAGCAGGTTGCCGAAGCTCGCCACCGAGAAGTCGGACCAGTCCGGGAAGACGCTGCGGACGAGCGCCATGAGCCGCACGCGGAGCGCATCGAAGTCCTTGTCGGTGTAGTCGACGCTGGGTGGGAGCACGGCCAAGGGTTCACCTCCAAGGGGGCAAAGCCCGGGCGGCCCCCTACGGGGACAGGTTAGACCTCGATCGGCACCGACACCTCGGCTGGGGTCTCGGTAGACCCGCCCCGTCGCCGCGCGGGCCGGAAGCGGACGCGGAGCTGCAGGGTGGCGTCCTCGCGGGTCACCGCGACCTCGACGAGCTCGGCCTCGGGCACCCAGCGCTCGAGCGCGTCGCGCACATGCACGCGGGCAAGCTCGGCCAGGGCGGCGTCGTTGCGCTGGTGCCGGAGCAGTTCGAGGCCCGCGCCGAAGGCGGTGCGCCAGGGCAGCTCACCCGACGAGCGCGGCGTGGCCCCGTTCGTCATCAGCGCCTGGAGCACCTTCGAGGCGAGCAGGTCCCCGCCCGAGCCGGACGCGAAGTCCCGCTTGCGGTCTCTTCGGAAGGGGGTGGTCAAGCC
>JALSIN010000202.1 GCA_026989935.1 Polyangiaceae bacterium
AGCGGTAGCCCCCGGCGAGCGTGACCTCCTCGCCCGGAACCGGGTCGCCCGCGGCGTCGAGGTTGCGGAGCGTGACGTCCACCACCGCGTCGGCGTGGGCCGGCGTGCGCACGTCGGCGAGCCAGACGCCCCCCTCCTCCCGGACCGACAGCACCTCGGCGGGGGCCTCGCCGAAGAGGACGGCGACCTCGGGCGCGAAGCCCGTCCCCGTCAGGCGCACCACGTCGCCGCCGGCGGTGGGGCCGGTCGCGGGCGAGATGGAGCTCAGGGTGGGTACGGCCATCAGGCATCTCCTCCGGTGACGCGGAACGGCTTGACCGAGAACCCGATACGGTCTATATTCAGACCGTATGAGGACCTCGCAATGAAGGGAGGCGATATGAAGCCCCTGATGGTCTCCGAAGACATTTTGCCTCTCGGCGAGTTCAAGTCCCGCGCGGCGCGCATCCTCAAGGACCTCCCCGGGCGCAGGAATCCCCTCGTGATCACGCAAAACGGGCGTCCTGCCTGCGTCGTGATGTCCCCTGACGAGTTCGACCGCATGAGGGAGCGGCAGGCGTTCCTCGAGGCGGTCGCGCAGGGGCTGGCGGACGTGCAGGCCGGCCGGGTCATCAGCGATGAGGAGCTGCGCAAGCAGCTCGATGCCGAGTTCGGTCCGCTGGAAGCAGAATGAAGCTGCGTTGGTCGCGGCAGGCCCAGCAGGATCTGCTGGAGATCGGCCGCTACATCGCCAAGGACAACCGCGCTGCGGCGCGCAGGTGGGTTGAGCGACTGCGGCAAAGAGCGCGTCGGGCCGCCGAGCACCCGCAGGCCGGACGGATTGTACCCGAGCACTCGCGTCCGGAGCTGCGCGAGGTTCTGCTTCGCAGCTACCGCATCGTCTACACAGTCGCCGACGATGCGATCGAGGTCCTGACGGTCTTCGAAGGTCACCGGCTCTTCCCCAAGGGCGTGGTTCCCGACGCACCCGACGACGAAGGCTGAGCTCATGACGCGCTCCCTCCCTTGTCGGGCGTCGGGCCCGCGGCCATGCCCATCAGGCCGGCGACGCGGCCGAGGAAGCGCTTCTGCGCGCCCTTCTCGAACTGCTTGAAGGCGGGCCGCAGGAACGGGCGCGCGGGGATCTGTACGACGACCACGCCGCGGCCCGAGCCGCCGTCGGGCTTCTTGCCCGCCTTGCGCAGCAGCGCGAACAGGAACCGGCGCATGGCCGGGGTCATGGGGATGACGATGGGCCCGGCACCGAACTCCTGGACCTGCGCCACGTCGATGACCGCCTTGCCGCCCTTGCCGCGCGCCTTGCGCGGCACGCCGACGAAGGCCTCGTCGCCCTTGACGATGGCGGCGATGGCGTTGCGCAGGTCGCCGCGGACCATCAGCGCCTTGGTACCGCCGCGGCCCTTCATCTTGCGCGCCGCCAGGGTGAGCGGCGACAGCGGCTTGAAGGGCTTCCCGCCCGGGGCCTGCTTGGTGATCCCCTGGACGATCTCCTTGCGCAGGAGCTGGGCCTCCTGCTTGAGCGCCATGCCCACCGCGGCCTTGAGCTTCACCGGGGCGCCGGTGAGCAGCCGCCGGGCCACGGCCCAGTCGCCGGTCTTGCGCACGGTCATGCGGCCCTCCCGGCGGCAGACTGCCGGTCCTCGAAGACGACCAGCAGCAGGTTGCGGTGCGGGCGCGCCATGTTGAGGCCGAAGCCGATAGGCCGCGCCTCGGTGACGTAGAGCCCGGGCGGCGTGCACACCTCCTGCACGAGCGCGCCGGCCTTGTCGTACAGCGCCCCGAGGCGGTCGCCGGGGCGCAGGAGCGCGTCTCCGGTGTCCCCGTCCACGAGCCCCATGCGCTCGAGGTCCTTGAAGTGGAACACCAGGTCGATGCGCGAGCGCGGCGCGTTGCCCGAGGCGAACATGCGCAGCTCCTCGAAGACCTTGGTGTCCACCTGGCAGGGCACGCGCACGGGAGGGTGCTCCTGGCGCACGCGCTCGCCGATCCCGTCGTCGTCCTGGTCGATGACCACGGGCTCCTTGAAGTCCGGGTCGTAGCCGCCCTCGAGCGGGCCCGGGCCGTCCGGGTCCACCGCCGCCATGGCAGCGGTGTCGAGCCGGAACAGCTCGGCCAGGAACGGGAAGATGAGCCGCCCGCGCATCACGCTGCCCCCATCCCCGCCGGCCGGCGGTAGCGCGCGAGGATCCCGTCGATCTCGGGGTCCCCGGTGAAGGGGCCGGGCTGCGCCACGCGGTCGAGCCGGTAGCTCTGGTCGCGGGTGCGCTCCTCGATGATGCGCCAGCGGTTCCTGGCGTCGCCCACGGCGTCGGCGTCGCCGAGCGGCGGCAGCGCGCGGAGCACGAGCAGCATGCAGGCGCGGCGGATCTCGAGCGGCGTGCGGCCGTTCGGGCTGCCGTCGTCCTCGGTGTAGCCCCACAGACCCTCGGCCTCGACGTTGCCGCGTCCCCGAGGGAAGCGGCGGCCGTGGCGAAGCGTCAGCCGCGGCCCGTCGAAGCCGGGCTGGATGGGCGCGCCCACGACGAGCAGGTCGTCGGGGTCGAGCGAGACGTCGCTGCCGCCGATCGCGAGGCGGTCCAGCCGGATCGAAGGCGCCGGCGGCTCGATGCTGGGCGCGCCGCGTCCGTCGAGGATGAACGTCATCGACCGCGGCTCGAAGAACCACCCGGTGACCCGATCGATGAGGCGGCCCGCCTCGTCGATGAGCGCGAGCAGGCGGTCGTCCGAGGCCTGGGCCTCGGTGACACCCTCCGCGCGAAGATCGACCACGGTCGCGTACACGTCATCCCCGTCGAGCTTTGCGCCCGCCCTTGCCCTTGGCAGCCTCGGAGGCGGTGGCGGCCTCGGGCAGGTCCTCGGTGGTCACGGCGCCCTCGCCGCGGGCCGCCGACAGCTTGATGTCGTCGGTGGCCGCCTTGCGGGTGACCGTGGCCTCCTTCTCCTGGGCGTCGAGGGCCTGGGCCTCCTCGGGCGTGCACACGTCGAAGGCGAGCGGGGCGTGCTCGTCGCCCGGCGTCTGCCGGACATCGCGCAGGTAGTCGGCCACGCTCTTCTCGACGCGGTACCAGCCGCGCTCCTCCTGGAACTTGATG
>JALSIN010000203.1 GCA_026989935.1 Polyangiaceae bacterium
TGGCCTGCCACCGCTCGATGGGGGACGTCATACGCATTCGATGTCGGAGTTCCTACCATCGACTGGCCCCCCGCGTCAACCGCCCCCATGCGTCCCGGCCCGGGACACCTCGTTACGACCGGCACGGACACAACCCATGAGTTCCATCCCCGACGCACGACGACCAGGCCGAACACCGCTTGGCCTCGCCCGCCGGCCGATCTATCCTTCCGGTCGTCACCGTGTCGTTCGCCCGTGGACCTTGGTTTCTCCTGCGCTTTGCAGGGCCTCCCCCCCCTGTGACGGCGACACTGTCGGTCGCGCGGGCGCTTCGCGGTGCACTGCTCGTACACGGCCCGCAGCCGCCCCCCACCCTCCTTTCCGGGCACGACGAGGGCGGTGGGGTCACGGCCGCCCCCCATGCGGCCTTCCTGGCTCTCCCGGCGCCGCGCCGGGAAACTGAGCTTCGGCATCTGGCCATCGCGCTCCCCGGCGACGACGCTCTTTCGTCCGGGATGCACGCAGAAACCGGCCTGGTGGCCGGTGCCCTCGAGGCGTGGGCGGCGGCATCCGGGGGCGACCTTCGCCTTCGGGCGGGCTGGGCCGGGGCCCACACCTTGCACCCGGCGGGCCGGGAACCCGTCCCCGCCCCCTGGTCGCTGCGGTCGCGCCGGTGGCGGACGGTGACCCCCGTGGCCCTGGACCGCCACCCGCGCCACCTGAACCACTCGGATCCCACCCGGCGGGCCGCCGCGGCCGCCCGCGTGGTCGAGTCACTGGCGACCGCTTGTCGGCGGGTCGGGTTACCCTCTCCGGCGCGGGTCCGGTGGACGCGCCGCGCGGGCGGGGCCGCCGTCGCCGCCTGGGCCTTTCCCCCGTTTCCGGGCAAGGGCCGGGGCACGGCCCGGGTGATGGTGCACGCGGACATCACCTTCGACACGCCGGTCCGGGGGCCCATCGTCCTCGGGGCCGGACGCCACTTCGGGCTCGGGCTGTGTCGCCCGATCTCCGCTGCCTGAGCGCTTTTCTGACAACGCCACCCTGCCGAACATGCTTCCCCCAGAGGGGATGGCGGGCGGCGCCGATCCTCAATTTTTGCCCGGGACGGCCGTATTCCTTCATCGTGGCGTCATGCCGGGTCGAGAGGACGACGCCTGCCGGGAGGTCTCGGCCCCCGTCGTACCAGCCGAGTTGCCGTCCCCGCCGATGTTGCGGCATCGCCCGCGGGGCGATCAGGGGGAGCACCTGCCCCTGTCCTTCGTGATCGAGGCCGCGTTGTGCCGCCGGCGGGCGCACCTCCACCACGTGGCCCCGATGGGGGGGCCGGTTCCGTCGGACGACGAAGAGGCTCCCCCGCCGCTGCCGGCCGGGTACGTGCGGCGTGTGGTGTCGGTGGCTTGCGACGACCTGGCCGTCACGGCCGACCTCGATCTGCTTCGCCCGGAGGCCGGCTCGCAGGACGAGTTCGCACGCCTGCCCGAGGTGGCGAACCGCCTCGCGCCTGCGGACCTGGCGGCGGTGGCGGCGCTCGTGGCGGCACTCGCCCGCCGTGCGGCCCCCGCCTTGCGCAGCGTGGTGCGTTGGGTCGGCGGGCGCCTCCTCCCCGTGGAGACCGCGGCAGAGGACCTCCCGCGGGCTCGACGCTTGGTGGCCGCTGCGGCGGAGCTTGCCCTGCAGCCGCGGGCGGACCTTCCTCTGACCCTCGATCCGGCCTGCGAGGACTGCCGGTTCACGGACGTCTGCCTGCCGGACGAAACCGCTGCACTGGCCGGCCGAATACCACCGGGCAGCGTGCGCCGTCTCGTCCCGGCGCGGGACGACCGGCGGCCGTTGTACGTCCAGGCGTACGACCTCAAGGTGGGGGTCTCCCAGGGGCGTCTCGTCGTGCGACGGGGCAAAGAGGTCGTCGAGGACGTTCCTCTCGCCGAGGTTTCGCAGCTTTGCCTCGTAGGAGGCGCACAGGTCACGACCCAGGCGTTGCGTACCTGTTTCGCGGAACAGATCCCGGTCTTCTTCTTCACGGGGTCGGGCTGGTTCATGGGGCGCGCGATGGGAGAGCCTCCGGGCAACGTGCCGCTTCGCCTGGCCCAGGCGCGGGCTTTGGGCGATCGAGCGATCAGCCTCGCGGCGGCACGCACCTTCGTTTGCGACAAGATCCACAACGCGCGCGTGTTTCTACGCCGCAACGCGCGGGCGTTGGATCGTGCCGTGCTCGACCAGTTGACGCGACTCGAGCGGCAGGCGAAGAAGGCGCCCGACCTCGCGGCACTTCGCGGGTACGAGGGCCGGGCGGCCCGCACGTACTTCGGCGCGTGGAACGCCTGTCTCGACCCGGCGCGCGGGTTTCGGGCGACGGGCCGCACGAAGCGGCCGCCCCGGGACCCGGTCAACGCGATGCTCTCGTATTGCTACGGTGTGCTCGTGCGTGATTGGGTGTTGGCCTGCCACGTCGTCGGGCTGGATCCGATGATCGGAGTCTATCACCAGCCGCTGTGGGGCCGGCCCGCGCTGGCGCTGGACCTGATGGAGCCTTCGCGCCCGTGGGTCGCGGACTCGGTGGTCCTGCGCCTCATCAACAACGGCGAGGTCCGCCCCGAGCACTTCGAGCGTGCCGGCGACGTCGTGCAGATGGCCCCGCAGGCCCGCCGGGCCTTGCTGCGGGCCTACGAGCGCCGGGTGGACGGTCTGCACACCCATCCCGTGTTCGGATACAGAATCTCCGTACGGCGAACCTTCGAGGTACAGGCGCGTCTTTTTGCCCGTTGGCTGCTGGGGGAGATCCCCGAGTACCGTGGAATCCGGGTCCGTTGAAGATGTCCGCACCACGAAACGCCTATCTTGTATGCTACGATGTGGCCTCCCCGGCCCGCTGGCGCAAGGTCTTCCGTTTTCTACGCCGCGAGGGGGAGCACCTTCAGTACTCGGTGTTCCTGGTGCATTGGAGCCCGCGCGAATATGGCAGGGGAATCCGTCGCCTCGCGTCCCTGCTTGGCCCTGCCCCGTTTTGTTGGACAACTCCGATAAGGCAGAATGATGTCCCGAAGCATGTCCAAGAAGAAGTCATCAGGAACCCGAAGGCGGTTTACCGCCGAGTACAA